>JAIRQQ010000127.1 GCA_031256395.1 Nitrososphaerota archaeon | reverse complement strand
CGGAGTTGCCCGCTTTTAACTGTTTTTTCAGAACCACAATTTTTACATTCAACCATAACAGCCACCGGCTGAATTAATATAAACACACCCTACAATATATCTATTGGTCAACACTCTCGTATTTTCTTTTCTCCTCCAATTTTATACTCTCACTTTGACTGCTCTCAAAAAAGAAAAGACACATAATCAAAAAGCACGTTTGAGCCCAAGGATGTGACGACGTCTCTGCGCCGCCGTAAACGTTGCTTTACTTGTTTACTACTTTCTCCGCTGGCAAATGGCTAGAGAACCTAAACGTCTTCTTACAGGTAATTTCAGTTTTTAGGTACCCAACACACCTTAAACCCCACTTACACTTCTGATAAACAACACACAAGCGCAAATCAACACCAAACCAGTAACATAGAGGAAATTTTGCAAGCTCCAGCTAGAAGCGGCTTACCGCATGACTTGAAAAATAACCACAAACAACAACAAGAGAAAGAAGAAAAAAGGAGTTGTTGTTGGGTTGGTTGTTATTGGTGTCGTCTTGATGTTGGCAGTGTTGGTGTTAAGCGGCCATTTTTTTGAGGGATTGGAGGCACCAGTAGAATATGAGTATGGCCATGATGCTGATTATGATAAAGCCTATGGGTATGTTTATGCTTTGAAAGTTTCCGATAAATAGGTCGCGGGTTGCGTTTACGCCGTAGGAGAAGGGATTGATTTTTGAGAGGTACTGCAACCATAGGGGTGCGAGTGCTAGGGGGAGAAATATGCCTGAGAGGAGGGAGACGGGGAGGGTTATGGTGTTTAGGGTGGGTGCTAGGGCGTCTTCGACTTTGTAGATAAGAGCAAAAGAGTAGGAGAGACAGGCCATGATGGCGCCTATTAGAACATAGAAGACTAGTGATAGTGCAAAGCCAGCGGGGTTTAGGGTTAGGCCAAAGGGGAGAGCAACCAGCGTTATTAGTATGCACTGGGCAAGCAAGATAACTACATCTCGTAACACTTTTCCCAGTATGATGGCTGAGCGGCTAACTGGCGTGACTAGGTAGCGTTGAATTACACCTGAGCGGATTTCATCGATTAGAGGAAAGCCTACAAATGCGCAACCAAAAATGGCTTGCATAACCAATAGGCCGGGGATAAAGACGTTTGCTGTGTTACCATCGCTAAATCCTGGAACGCCGCCCAATCCGCCCAGTAAGGGCATGTATAAAAGAAGATACATCAAGGGCTGAAACATGTTTATGAAAATAAAGAGGGGACTTTTGAGACTGTGGGCCATGTTGGCGCTAAACATTAGGCGTATGTCGTGGAGTAGCTTCATTGTTTTTCACCGTCTTCGCGCATAGAGCGTCCGGTATATTTTAAGAACACATCATCTAAGCTGGGCCGTGCAAGCGTCACACTCTGCACCGGTAAATTTGAGCCATCCAATAAGCGCAACAGATCGGGTAGAGCTTTCTCCCCATCTTTTAGTGTGAGATAGAGTGAGTTCTCATTCACTTGGAGACGTTCCAGCGTTACATGGGTGGTTAGCAGTGTTTGGGCTTGGTTGACAATCTCGGGGGAGGTAAAACTAAAGACGATTGTGTCGCCGCCTACGGAGCGTTTTAGTTCATCAGGGGTGCCTTGAGCGATAATTTGGCCATGATCAATAATGGCGATGGTGTCGCAGAGTTTGTCTGCTTCATCCATATATTGGGTTGTTAGCAGGATGGTAACGCCGTCGTCTTTGAGTTTTTGTATCTCAACCCAGAGATAGGCTCGGCTTTGGGGGTCAAGTCCTGTGGTGGGTTCATCAAGTAAGAGTAATTGGGGGTGATGAATCATACCCAGTGCTATATCTAAGCGCCGTTTTTGTCCGCCTGAGTAGGTGGATGCGGGGCGATCGATGTAGCTGTTCATCTGGAAGCGTTCAGAGAACTCGGCTGCTGAGCGTTTAGCAGTTGGGGCATCTATACCAAAGAGTTGTGCTTGGAGAACTAGGTTCTCTGTGCCGCTTAGAGCCAGATTTGCTCCGCCGGCTTGGCTTACAAAGCCTACGTTTTGGCGAATTTTATCGGACTGTTTAGCTAAATCATAGCCTAAAACGGTTGCTTTGCCTCCACTGGGTTGCATAAGTGTGGAGAGCATTTTTTGGGTTGTGGATTTTCCAGCGCCATTGGGGCCCAGAAACCCAAAAATCTGGCCCCGCTTAACAATTAAATCAACGCCGCGGACAGCGTCTACTTGGCGTTTTTTGCCGCGTTCTTTTATAACAAAAGTTTTTTGCAGCTGTTTAATCTCAATAACACAATCACTATGCATAAGGCGACCTCGCCTCAGCGCTATATAAGACTTCAGCACTCCAATCCAAGTTAAGACCCTACCACAACCAAATTCAATTATTAGCCGCAACACGTCATATGATTAGGGAGAGGGGGGTTGGGTTTTGCAGAAGGGGAGTAGTCGGTTTTGGCTACTAAGGGTTTCATCGATTTCGATGGCGGCCATCTCGGGGTGGTCGGGTTCAAATTTTGTAGCTTTGGTTACAAGGGTGGCTTTCCATTCGGTGAGTTTGGTTTTTAATTTGTCTGCATCGGTTTGGTTGGGTACTACAAAGACTGTGGGGAAGCCCATTTGTTTGTTGCGTTTATAGTTGTTCTCTAGGCGGTCCCAGTGTTTTTGTGGGTAGCTTTCGACTTCAATGGCAAAGCTGTGTTTGTAGTTCCAGTTGTTGGGGTCGATGTGGCCTTTGGCTTGTGTGTTTGTGGTGGGCAGGGTAGGGGTTATGTAGAGATCGGCTGTGCTGGCATTGGTTTCGCCTGTATCTATGGTTACGATCCAGCCTTTTTGCCAGTATTTTTTTCGCTGGGCCGTTATGGTTTGTATGTGTTTGACTCCGCCGGCTTTTTCGCCTCTAAAGGTGCTGTCAAGTAAGCGTTTGGCGGCTGTATCATCGAGGGTTAGGCTCCAGATTCGCAGGGGTTCATCTTGGTTACTGTTGTTGTTTTTGTTGTGTGGTTCTTGTTTGGTTTTGGGGTTGTTGTGTTCGGTTTGGTTTTTGGGGTTGGTTTTATCGTTAAAGGTTAGCCAGGCGTTGCGTTTGAGGTTGTCGATGGTGAGGTTTTTTAGGGCATTGGTTAGTTCGGCTTCGCTTAGTGCGTAGATTTGGGGTTGGGCGTGATTGTAGAGGAGTTGTTTGCGCAATGTGTCCTCATCGATTGAGCCGCCGGAGAGTCTTAGGGTGAGAAGGACTAGCCATTCGGCGGGGGTTATGGGCCAGCATAGAAAGTCTTCGGGGCAGTCAGGGTTTTTTGTTTGGCCCAGCAAAGTTTCAATGTTTATTTTGTGGCCGTATTTTTTTAGGCTGTGGTTGATTATGTGTTCGGGGTTGGTGGGTCCGGTTTTGTGGTCTATGGTTTGGAGGACTTGGTATTCGCGGTTGCCACAGAAGGGGGTGGAGACAAAGAAGAGGTGACGGGGTAAATTCATAAGGGTTTGGTAGCCGTATTTTTTGGGGTAGAATTTTTCGAGGGTTCTTGCGGTGTCTTCTCCGACTTGGAAGGTGATGATGGTTTCGCAGGTTTGTGTGAGGGCGTTTTGGATGTCTTTGCGGTATTGTTCGAGGTATTGGCTGGCTAGGGTGAGATAGACTTTGAATTTTCGTAAGGATTGGAGGGTTTCGGGGATGCTTTTGGTGGTGTAGCGGTAGGCTTCATCGATGTATATAAAAAAGGGGTTGCGCTCGTTTTCTTGGGTGTCTTCGCGGGACATGGCGGCTAGGTAGGTGCTTGATAGGATTAGGCTGCCTACAAAGTTGGCTATATCGGTTGTGATTTTTCCTTCGGGGAGATCGACTATTATGAATTTTTGTTGGTCCATGGCTTCTCTGAAGTTTAGGCCGTTTTTCTCGCCCATAAAGAGCGGTAGTATTGTGCGTTCTTGTACTAGGCGGTAGAGTTTTGTTAGTACTGCTATGGAGGCGTCTTTGGGCATTTTGGTGTATTGGTGTTCCCAGAATAGTTTGACGTTGTCGTCTCTACATCGGTTGATTAGGGTGTCTCTGAATTTGGTGTCGACTAAGAGTTTATAGAGATCGGGGAGTTTGGCGGTTTCTTTTTCCATTAGTAGGTAGAGGGCATTTAGCAGGATCATGTCTAGGCGGGGGCCCCAGTAGCGTTCATAGATTTTTTCTAGGGTGTCCATAAACATGCGTGCGGCTATATCGCGGACGGTGGGGTCTTTGGATTCTAAAAAGTTGATTTGTATTATTTGGTGGTCGTATTTTTTCTCAAATGCGGACCAGGGGTTGATGTAGACTACGCGGTCCCATTTTTCAGCGGGGATGTGAGAGAGGATTAGGGGTGTGAGGTCTCGGTGTGAGTCTAGGACTAAAAAGCCTTCGTTTGCTTCGATGTGTTGTTTTATTTGGGAGAGTAAAAAGCGGGTTTTGCCTGAGCCGGGAAAGCCCATAACAAGCATATGGATGCGATCAGAGCCATAGATGCCGCGTTGTAATTTTTTTCCGATTACTGGATCTATTTCGGCATCAATGCCCAATATATGGAGTCGGGTGGGGTTTGGTGTATTTGGGTTTGGGTTTGGGTGGGTCAATTGGAGGCCTCTAGTTCTGGGGGTTATTGTTGGCTGTTTTAAAAAGCGGAATCGGCGCTTAGTTCAAAGTAAGGGGGGGAGTTAGGTTAAGATGGTTGGGAGTTATGTTTGGGTTGTTGGTTATTGTTGTTGGATGGGGATTAGGGGTGAGACTGTTCCTACTCAACTGCTCACATGGATGTCGCATTTGGACATAACATTCGGTATTTGGAGTGTGTGTGTACTCCGAAAATTTTTTGGTTGCAGTATCACAGGCGCTCTTCACCCCAAATCTTTTAATGCATATAACGATTTAAATATTACCTAACATATAACACATAACCAAATTTTTTGGTTCACAAATGAATCATACTCGACGCAAAAACAAACCAACTGTTTAAAACCAACGACACCACCAAACCAACCCACAAACACACAAACAACAACACACAACCCACCAAAACCAAACCCCAAAAACAAAAACCCAAACCCAACCCAGCACTACAGCTTCTATAGAACCCAAAATACAATAAATACGGCGTTAATGTGAGCGAAATGATTTTTTGTCAAAGCTGCGGCATGCCCCTTGAAAACCAAGAAACAAAAGGCACAAACACAAACGGAAGCAAATCAGAAGACTACTACACATATTGCTACAAAAACGGCGCTTTTACACAAAACATAACAATGGACGAAATGATCGAAATAAACCTAAAATACCTCGACCAATGGAACAAAAACAGCAACCAAAACCTAACCACCGAAGAAACCAGAAAACAACTCAGAGAATTTATGCCAAACCTAAAAAGATGGAAACAAAAACAATAACCACCCCCCAACCACACAACTTAGACCAAATTTAACCACCCACCCTCTTTACAAACAAACACCAAACAAATCCAACAAAATTGCACCCAATCACATCTACAACCACAAATCGGCACACACATTTTTTGTGCAGCACATGCGCAAATCATAAATGCCTCCAAGCGCAACCAAGACTGGGAATATTATCGTGGTTAATCGAGGTCTCTACGTCGGCAGATTTCAACCCTTCCATAGAGGACACCTATGTGCCATACAAAACGCACTCCAAACCGTGGATGAACTAATCATTGTTATCGGCAGCGCCCAGTACAGCCACAACAGCCGCAACCCCTTCACCGCAGGGGAGCGACTAGTCATGATTCAACACGCAGTCACAGAAGCAAACCTCGATGAAAACAAACTCTGGATCGTACCAGTCCCCGATGTCCACCTCCACATGCTCTGGGTCAGCGCAGTAGAGGGCTACACACCAAAATTCAACACCGTCTTCACAAACGAACCACTCACCCGAAGACTCTTCATGGAAGCAGGCTACCACGTCATAGACATACCCTTCTTTGACCGAAAAGTCTACATGTCCACCATAGTGCGAGAAAAAATGATACGCGACGACAACTGGAAAGAATTTGTACCCCCAAGCGTCGCAACATTCATCGAAGAAATCGATGGAGTAAACCGAGTCAAAGCCCTAGCACTAACCGACAAAATAGGCTAACTCACCACCCGATCCCGCGAGGCCCGATGCCAAACCCGCCAAGCCATCCAAAAAACGACCAACAAAACAAGCAGACCAACACCTCCCGCCAAAAAGCTCACAGATATGGCGGCAAAAAAGTTGTTTATACCATGCAAACTAACAGCAAGCAAATAGTAGGGCAAAACATTCTTCTTAGCTATCCCATAAGACGTTATGGCGGCACTTGAAGCATGAAAAATCAACCCGCCAACCCGCACCACTGGATCCACTCCCAAGACAAAAACATAGAGCACAAACTCGGCAATACCAAAGCCCAAGCCGATAAGAAGTCCAAGGGTTACAATTGAGCGCTCCGTTTCACCATGCCGATAAAACAGAGGAAAAACCTTGGCTAACTCTTCAATAAAGGGTGCTAAAACAGCAACCACTAACAAACTGGGAAGATAGGGGTAGATCTGAGCAAAAAAGAGCGTAAATGGAATGCTGACCAAAAACCCACAGGAAAAAAAGAAGATAAACTCGCGCAAAGTGGGATGATGCACAGGAATAACACAAGCCGATGGCTGCTCACTTTGATGCCCCAAAACAAAAACCTCTACAAATAACAATGAACCCACTACGCCTTTATCAATATTACCCACACAAAAATAGCGAGTTTAACCAAATACTAAAACAAAAAACAATCAATCAATAAACCAAACAGGCCATATATTGTATTTATATGGTAAAAAATAAACTAAATCAAAAACACAACAGGTCAGGTTCACTTTTAGTGACCCCTCCCCGGTCAAGAAGAGTTGCTTCTTCGATGCTTTAAATAGCCAAAACAGCCGTAACGAGTTTGTGAAGTGCCATGCAAAAACTAGTAACACTACAAAAACTGATGCAACAAACAAGACCACAAACAACAACCAAACTACGCTTAACATTTGACATTCCCCAGATAGATGAGCTTTTCCCAGCTTTCCAAACAGGAGACTTTGCCGTCCTGTATGGTTCTCAAAACATAACAAGCATAATGGCCCAACTTTGCCTTCGAGCCAGCCTGCCAGCAGAACAAGGCGGGTTAGAAAGCAAAGTAGTCTTTATCGATGCCGCAAACAGCTCCACTCTGCCCATTATTTGTCAAACCGCTGAACACCAACAACTCAAACCCCAAAACGCATTAGAGCAAATCCAAACGTTGCGAGCCTATACCGCTTACCGATTGCATTGGCTCATAATAGATGAACTTGAACAAATCATAAAAACCTCAGAAGCCAAACTCGTAGTAATTTCTGATCTTATGTGTCCGTTCTTAACTGCAAATATTGATGATCACGAAGCAAGAGCCGCCTACAATCAAATCATAAATCACCTCTCCAACTTTGCAAAAAAACAGGGCATAATTATAATTGCAACAAACCTCCCCCACGAAAACAACTCAAGAACCATAACCCTACAAGAAATAACCACAGCAAAAACAGACATAATCCTTCGCCACACAAAAACACAATACACAAGCGACATAGAACTAGAAAAACACCCCACCTACATGCTAGGCGTTATGGACTATACACCTGAAACCAAAACCCTAACAGACTACTACTAACCCAAAAACCACCACACAGACCAAACTGCTATTAAATAAACAAAGTTAAAAACAAGCCAGTTTTTGGCCAACTCATTTTTGTTATCCAAAGTCAAAAAACTGGTGAATACTATTTCTTTGCGTAAGCTGGATAACATAAAATTGTGTAATAGTTAAATACATACGGGCTTTTCAATAGGTATACGGGGGTTATCTGGATAACCGCAAATATTAAACCCAAAATGGGGATTTATCACATGAAGTTGAGTATTGTTTCTTTACTACTTACATTGCTGGTTTTTTCTTTATTTATTTATGCACCAACAACAAACGCTGAAACCCCCTCTTGGGAAAGGGAAAAACACGTTGGAACTGAGACTGAACTCAGAAATGCGGTTAATGAAGTTACACGGGAGACATCTGTTATTATTATTTTTGACAGAGACATTTACCTGACTGAGACAACTCTTGCCATTTTTCCCCGTACAGAGGTTACTTTGAGAAGTAACACAGAGCTAGCAAAAGAGAGTGGAGTTAAATTTTTCAGATTGATTGGCGTTAGTGATGTAAGCACGATTACTGTTGAGAGTGGTGGAGTACTAAAACTGGATGGCATCATTGTAACCCACAATGAAGGCGATTATGGAAGGGGAGTAGATGTTAATTTGGACAGCATACTCAGGATGACTGATGGTGAGATCTCAAATAACACCTCTAACCATGGCGGCATACACAACTTGGGTAGCTTCACTATGTCGGGTGGCAAAATTTTAGATAATACCGCCACAGAAACAGGCGGAGGTATATGCAACCAAGGCAAAGTCAACTTATCGGGCGGCAAAATTTCAGGCAACACCGCAGAAACAGGCGGAGGAGTAAGTAACTCTAACGACAAAATGAGCTTTACTATGTCTGGCGGCGAAATAACCAACAACACCGCAAGAACAGAGGGCGGCGGCGTACAAAACAGCCATGGCAGCACTTTTAATTTAGTTAACGGGGTGATTTCAGGCAACACCGCAGACTGCGGTGGTGGCGTGTACAACTGGAACAGCAACTTTTTCATGTCTGGTGGCGAAATAACCAACAACACCGCCACAAATACTGGCTCAGGAGGCGGAGGAGTCTGGTTTGACGGCGGCAGATTTGAGATGACTGACGGAGTAATCACAGGCAACAGGGCTCCAAACGGTGGCGGCATATACGCCAATAACGGCAGAGTACAGTTATCTAGCGGGGTAATCTCTAACAACACAGCATCAAACAACGGCGGCGGAATTTACGCAACAATTTTGGAGGAGCTCTATATTTCGGACGGAATGGTATTCTCCGATAACCAAGCCCCAACAGCATATGAGAGAAATCCAGAACACGATGAAATATACCACGCCCAAATAGGCGCTAATGTCGTTTGGACATTGCCTTTCAATCAGGGATACAACAACTATGACATAAGCTACACAAGCGGACCACTAATTTTCAGCAACCAGACCAACCCAACTAAGACACCAATATACCTTATTGGACTTATAACATTAATTATCTGCATCATAGTAGCTGTTTTAAATTTTTATTTCAAAAAACAAGAATAAACAAATTTGCAAAATACTAATCAAAGATACTATCTCCTAAACGTGTGGATAGCAAGAGTTGTGGATAGATAAGCAACCGGGTTTTGAGGTGTTTAGAAGCCTGCATGGAGTGGGTCGGAGGGTTTAATGATCTCTCTGAGAGGTATTGTGGCATAGCATCCGCGCAGGAGCATAAAACTAAGGGTTGCGGAGTTGGGGTTGTTTGTGTTTTGCAGGGTGAAGTTTTTTAGGGGTGTTGTGGTTGTCCGCAAACTTCCTTTGCCGCTTATCCGAGACAGAGGATTAGACTGCAGGCTCTCAGGTTTGATACCCTCTTCTTTTAGGATTTCTTGTTCGATTTCACCCATGATGCCGTTTGAGAGTTTCTGTTTAAAGCCCCAAAGCGGCAAAGCTACGCGCATCTTACCTGCTTTGAGTGCTTCATTTATCTGATTGATGTTTTGGGCGGTGACGAGTTTTTCTGCGGTTGTCAAGGGTAGGCCTGTTCGCTCAATACCGACCACAAAGTCGCCTTCTTGGGCGGTGTTTAGGGGCAGGTCGTGTTTGATGCGTCCGCTAAGAAAGCGGTTAAACAGATAGGACTGATGGGCCTGAACAAAAAGGGCTTGGAGTTTTGGGGGTAGGCGTTTGAAGGCTCCGGTGAAATCTTGAGGGTTTTCTGCTAGATGGTTGAGCATGAGTTTTTCGTAGCGAAGTTGTTTGGGGAAAGTTTGGGAAGCTTGTTTGAAATCGTTTGTTTCTTGTAATTCTTGGCGAGCTTGGCGGGATTGGGGGTGTTCGTCGGGGCTGGGTTTTGCTAGAAAAGTTAGGGCGGCTTCTTCGATTTTGCCCTCTATTAGGGCTTTGCCGACTAGATGGGTTATGGGGCGGATGGTGCCGAAGCGTTGGTGTCCAAAAAAGTTTGGAATACCACCTATGGAGGTTAGTTCTTGGATGGTTTGTTCGATTTGTTGCTCAACCTCTGCTTGGGGGGCAGTTAGGTTTTTGATGGTTATGGTGAAATTGTTGCCTAGGAGGTAGAATAGGGAGAGCATCTCGCGTACATAGCCTATAGGGTGTATTTGGGCATCTTTGAGCTCAAGTTGGGTGATGTTTTCGAAGGGGATGTTTTCTATGGTGATGTGTTGGGCTGTTAGTGCTTTAGCGTCTTTTATCCCTGCGAATTGTATGCGGGTTTGGTCTATATTTAGGGCTTTGGCAAGGTTTTTGATGGCGGTAAAGGTGTCCCAGTTACGCTTGACAAGACTGCAGAGCAGGTAGCGTTGGTGCTGTGTGGTGGTGGAGCCTAAAACTTTGCTTGGAACGACTCCAGTTATACTGGCTTGGGTGCCATCGACTAAGAGTTCTTCTACGATGAAATCGTCTGCGGTTGTTTTGATGGTTCCGCCTATGCCCGATGTTTTTGTGGCATAGACTTCCATACCTAAGAGTTTGTCAAGCTCGGGAGCATTCAAAGAACTTACCTACAATAGTTTGAGCTGACCAGTTAGCCGATCGATTTTTTGGGCTGGGGCGGGGCCAATGCCCAGACAGGTGATGGAGCCTTCGGGGATTTGGGTTAGGCCACGGTCAACAATTAAGGCATGAGGTAGGCCTAGATCTTCTGCAGCTTCTTCGAGTTCGCAGAGTTCTTTTTCGGTGGGGACTTTTAGGGCGACTTTTTTTTGTCCCTCAAACAGCCAGGCGTCCCACCATTTCTTGTGATGTACATAAGCATCCTGGGCAGCAGAGATAGCGGCATGTCCGGCTTGTGCGGCAATTTTGCCTTTGCCCATCTGCAAATCCATACGAAAGACA
The DNA here is from genome assembly GCA_031256395.1 of Nitrososphaerota archaeon. GTDB lineage: Archaea > Thermoproteota > Bathyarchaeia > Bathyarchaeales > Bathycorpusculaceae > Bathycorpusculum. Next base: position 4,537 of record JAIRQQ010000127.1, on the reverse strand, counting down.
ATAACCTGTTTGTATTCAAATTCATCAGACATGGAAGTTCCCGTTCTAGTTAACACTCGAGATTTTAAGGCTTTGCAAACACAAAACACCAAACTAAAAATCATGCGAGAATACACCGATTATAACAACACCACAAACAAGACTACGCACAAAAAAGAGAAGGATAAACCAACAACAAAGAAATAAAAAGCGAAAAATCAGAGGGGTTAGCTGAGGGTTAGAGGGTTATTGGTTTTGTTTTTTTGGTTTTTCTTTGTTTTGTAAAATAAACGGTAAAGATACAACCACAGCAATAACTATAACCACTCTAATCCATATAGCTACAATAAAGAGGTTACCGAAAGGAGATTCTGAACGGTAGACTACTATGGCGTCGCGATGGCCATAGGGCATATACTGTTCAGTTACATCTAAGGGAGCTCTATCTTGGGCATCAAACCCACCGATCACATAAAAAACATCATCAACCACACCAACACCAGAATATGTGCGACGGGTAGACATGGCCTTAAGATGTGACCAAAAATTGCCACCTCTAGTTTCGTAAGCTAAAGTACCTTCATTTTGCTCGTCTGTCAAAAAAATATAGACACTTCCCATTGAGGCACCTGCAACAAAAGCAGACTGGGAAAGGGCAGGTTGCGCTTTGCCTTCGCGCCACATAGTAAACTCATTAATAAGTAGAACTTTATACTCGCTTGTTACGCCATCATCGGTAGTGTTGCAAAAAAGGCCCACAGCCATTAGTTTGTCGCCCACCAAAACTGGAACAAGATTACTGCAAAAAGGACTGCTTTTTTCAGTCCATACATCAGAAAACGGATTATACACAAACGAAGTATTAGCGTTATCTACTAGAACAAAAATTTGTCCCGCAGCAGCTTGTGCTGACAACCCGGCTTTACTGACTGGAAAAGCGGCTTTTGTACTCCAACTATCTGAGGCTATATCATAGACTTCATTTACCACACTAAAAATCTGCACCCCGGCTTTATCATACGTATAGCCGCCTATGCAGTAAATTTTGCCGTCACAAGCGGCGATAGCAAAATCAGTTCTCGGAGTAGGCATAGAGGTCAAAGTGACCCAAGTATTGGATGATGGATCATAGCACTCATTGGTACCCACTGTGCTCTCCTTTGAAGCAAAAAATGCAAGACTGCCGCCAATAGCATAAATTTTGTCATCCAAAGAAACAACGCCTAAATGTCCTCGGGCTTGATTCATAGGAGCCATCGTCGTCCAAGAATTACCAACAGCTCCCGAGACCAAAACAGAATCACTAAACAGCTCAATAAATAAACCGCCACTTAGAATAAAGAGCAACAACACAGCCAATAACGAGACTTTTTTCATATCCACCGCAACCAAGGTATCGCTATAAGCAGTACATCAGCAGTACGCCTTTAATTTATTTCGGAGTAAACTATGAGATAAATAAAACTTGCAATATCTTGGCAGGTATTCAAAAATTAAGGTAATAAGAAGCCTGAGTGAAAAATAGAAGGTAACTTTTTAATAAAAGAAAAAGGGGCTGCTTGGGAAGTCTCTTGATTTTTGATGTTTGTTGTTGATGATGAGTTATGTGTTAGGTGTTTTCGGTGTCTTCGGGGAAGAGGCGTTTATCGATATCGTTTGTTTGGTGTCGGGCGGTGTCGTCTATGGATGATTGGATGCGGTCAGTTTCGGTGGTGGTGCGTTTTTCAATTGTGTCTTGGGGGCGGCGGTTTATGTCCTCTGAGTAGGTTCGTTGGGTGTTTTGTGTTGTGTAGGGTTGTCTTTTTTCTTCGGTTGGGTATGTTTGTCTTTGGTGTGCTTGTTCGGGGTTGGTGTGGCCGTGGATGTCTTGATTTGGGTGGTGATACCGGTTATGGCGGCCGCGATAGACAGCCCAGGCAATGATCAATATTGCCAGCAGGGCGACTAGTCCACCGATTAGCCAGCCCCACATATTCCAATTAACTCCAGTTGTAGGATAAGTTGTGGGGGTTGTCATTGTCGGAGTTGGAGACCCAACATAGGTTTGGTTTGGTGTGGGAGAGGCTGTGGGGTTGTGTGTTCCAGTGGGACTAGAGGTTGGGTGGTGGGTTCCGGTAGGTTCAGAGGTTGGATGGTCGGTGGGCAGGGGCGTTGGAATGTCTTGACTTTGGACAAACAAGTTTGCAGCAGTAAATGCGGCTAACACCAGCAGCGACATCAGCACTGTCAAAGCTAAAGATTTTTGAATTTTAGCCATCAAAATTTCTCCTTGATAGCTGTTTCAGAACAAAAACAACATATTTAATTTATGTGACTGCATCAACACAACAAATTAATCAAACATAAAAAAATAAAAAACGTCAACTCTAACATATAATTTTATCTTTTAACAACCTCTAAACCAAACATATCAACACACACCAACCAGCCCACAACACACAAAACCCCAAACAAAAAAACAACAAACTACAATAAAAAAACCAAAACACAAAACCAACAAACACCAGCCACAAGCAACCACAAACAAAAATAGAAGACCTTTACGAGTTTGTAAATAAAAATGGCGGACGGGGAGGGATTTGAACCCTCGACCCTCAGCTTAGAAGGCTGATGCTCTATCCGTACTGAGCTACTCGCCCGCGAACTAAGGTTAGCAGAGCTTGCTTGTTCTGCTAACTCCACCTTTAGTCACAGGCACTGATACCGCAATCTAAACTTAATAACGTTACTGCAATTGTTGCCATAATGTTGTTTTTTTATTGATAGTACTCTGCAAAATAACCCCAGAAGGGTACACAGCAGAAATAGAATAGAAACAAACCAATAATGAATAGAACAATAGGATAATAGGACAATAAGATAAGACAGTATTCTAATACATTACAACAGTAAAACGGTTGCCCTTTTCCCATCTCAGCATCGATCTCTGAGTTTTCTGCTATGTTACTGTTGTAGTTATCTTCTGCCACTCTCTACCCTTAACTCAAGTGTCCGTATGTAAACTTTACACATACATAACTTCACTTATTCTGCACAGTTGCTTCAGCCTGAACAGTTGATGCGCAACACAGTGTTCATTGTGTGTCTATTGCTTGTTTATGCATAGGGGGGCTTGGTAATGATGGACTGGTCTTTTGGCATCTGGAACAGCAGATAGAAACTTGGCCTTGTGGTAGTGGTGTCGATTGTTGTGTTTTTGTATATGTGCGAGAAAAGAAAAACTTCAAGACATAAACAGGATACAAAAACAGCCAATATATCAAATATATAAGCGCTTGTCAACAGTCTATATTGGTGGGTGTCTGTATAACCGAAAATATTAAACCCAAATCGAATTCTTATAATAGAAAATTTACTGTCATCAGTATTTTTTCGTTGCTTGTGTTGCTGGGTTTGACTCTATTTATTTATGCACAAATAGATACTGAAACCGCTACGGCAGAGGGTGAGTCATACGTTAGAACTGAAGCGGAACTAAGAAATGCCGTTAAGGATTCTGCGAAAGGGACTGCTGTTGTTATTGTTTTGGGCAGACATATTAATTTGACTAAAACAACACTCACCATCCCTTCTGGAGCAGAGATCACCTTAAGAAGTGACAAAGAGTTAGCAAACAAGGAAGGAGTTGCATTTTTCAGGTTATCAGGAGTTGAGGACGAAAGCACCCTTACTGTTGAGGCAAAGGGATTGTTGAACCTTGAGGGCATTATTGTAACCCACAATAAAGGAGCCTATGGATGGGGAGTAGATGTTAATCTCGGGGGCACTCTAACCATGACTGATGGTGAGATCTCAGGTAACACCGCAGAAATAGGCGGCGGCATATACAACCGGGGAAATTTTAGCTTATCTGGCGGTACAATTACCCAAAACACCGCTGAGGAAGGCGCCGGCGTATACAACGGTAACAACGCAACACCAGATAGTGCCAACTTTACTATGTCGGGTGGTGAAATATCCAACAACATCGCCAACCGAGGAGGCGGAGGGGTAGATAACTGCGATAGCTGCATCTTTAGTTTGACAGGCGGGGTGATTTCAGGCAACACCGCTAAGCAAGGTGGCGGCGGCGTAAACAACCACCATGACGGCAGATTTTATTTAATAGACGGAATAATTTCGGGCAACACTGCTAACTGGGGTGGGGGTGTGAGTAATTGGGGCAGCGACTTTATCATGTCTGGCGGTGAGATCTCTAACAACACGGCCACAAATACCGCTTCGGGCGGCGGCGGAGTTGCACTTGACGGCCACAGATTCAACATGACGGGTGGAATAATTTCAAACAACAGAGCCCTAAACGGCGGCGGCATATATGTCGACAACGGCGTAGCACATTTGCTGGGGGGTATAATCGCCAACAACATCGCATCAAACAACGGCGGTGGAATTTTTGTCAGATACCTTCAATCACTCCATGTTTATGATGGAATGGAATTTTCGGTAATGTCCTAAACTTAAGCTTTAAAAGTGTGGTGGCATATACAAGCGGTGAAAAAGAGCTTGTGTGTTATATGGTGTCAATAGAAATAAAATGTCCTCACTGCAACAGTAACAA
>JAIRQQ010000110.1 GCA_031256395.1 Nitrososphaerota archaeon | reverse complement strand
AAGCACTCATAGGCACACTTGAAGCCGTAATGCTAAACGAAAAACTTGAGCTAATCGAACACCTACCCGTCAGCCAACTCGCAGAAAAACTCCAACAAACAACCGACGTAAACACCATCGTCTTTGACGGCATCATCACACAACGCATAGTTGACATAGCCGCCGACAAACACATCAAACGCATCGTAGCATCCCGCATATCCGAAGCAGTCAAACCCGCACCCAACGTCGAACTAGTAACATTCCAACACGCCATACCCCCCACATAAACAACTTTTCTTCTTCATATTTTCTTTACTCTTTTCACACAATCAAACACCAAAAAAGATATAGCGGTAACCAAGTTTTGTCGATACATCAACTGATGTGCTTGGTTCAGCTCACAGCTCAACCAATATCCGAATAACGCAGATCGAGAGCAATTTTCGAAACCCTTATCCGTGCCCCAAAGTTTACCTAGAGTGTATTTTTGGTGTGTTTTATGAGTTATAAGGTGCAGTTAATCAGTCCTCAAGAAAAAGACGAGTTTTTTGAAAATTATGCGCCCCAGTTGCTCTATACAAGTAAAGCCGATATCTATGGTTGTTGTATTAAGCTCTTAACAGATTCTCGCCAAATAAAGGATCTGTGGGAAGACAATTTTTATAGTGCAAACGAAAACATTCGCAGTCATGGACGCCTCATCGCGCTCCATAAAACCAATCAACCCATGAGTGTTCACTACGATCCCTACACCAAAACTGCGTTTCTCATAAACATAGACTACTACGGCTGGATCAAAAGTATAGCTCTGGCCCTTGCAAGCGATATTTTAGAGGATGAACATCGCATCTACTCGGTTCACGGAGCCGTTATTGACATTAGCTGTCTTGGAGTCTCTATTATTGCGCCCTCGGGAACGGGTAAAACCACCCATTCTTGGGGGTTGTTGCGGATTCCAACGGCGCGCTTAATCAGTGATGATTGGTATTTTGTGCGACTTAACTCACGTGAGCCCTTAGCGTTTGGCTCTGAAAAAAACACCTACATCCAAGCCGATATTGGCAAAATCTGGAATGAATACGAACAACTGGTAGATAAAGCACGATTAGACGAACGGGGGAGAGCAATAGTTAATGTACGCTGGATAGTAGGCGGGGGTGGAGTTATTCCCATGGCTACCCTGCACAATATTATTCTGCTCAAACGTGACCCCACAGACAAACAGATTCTAACCCAGCTAAGTGTCAAAGAAGCCCTAAACTATATGAGTACGCATGACTTCTGCAATCCCCATCAACTAGTTCGCGATAAACGTAAACTAGAACTTAGAACCAACTTTTTTGAACGCATCTTTGAAAAATGTAGGGTGCATCTGATAAATACCATCGGTACCCCGCAACAAACCCAAACCGAGATCCGAAAGCTTTTAACGTCAAAGAACCTCTTCGATACGAAATATTCTTAATATAGTTTACAGGCAAGCCATAACTAAGAGGAAACAGCTTGAAACTACTCTACATAGCCATCGATGGCATGGGCGATCTGCCAATCAAAGCATTAGGCAACAAAACCCCCCTTGAAGCAGCAAACACTCCCAATCTAGATTCACTGGCCCAAAGTGGACAAACGGGTCTGATGTACACCGTTGGCAAAGGTGTGGCACCAGAGAGTGATGCCGCAGTGATTTCTCTGTTAGGTTATGATCCCTTCAAGTACAGTCCAGGCCGAGGCGTTATCGAAGCCGCAGGTGCGGGGTTAGATATGCAAGACGGTAATTTAGCTCTGCGATGCAACTTTGCAACCCTAGGCACAAACAAAAATATTCTAGACCGCCGAGTTGGCCGCAACCTCACAACCGAGGAAGCCAAAGAACTTACCGAGGCCGCAAACAAACAAATCAAACTAACCTCCTATCCAGCGGAATTTGAATTCAAAAATACTTTGGGCCACCGCGCGGTTTTGCTCATCAAAAGCAAAGCACAACCCCTATCGAGCTGTATCACAAATAGTGATCCCGCATACACCACAATCAATGGTATTGGTGTTGCCCAAACCAATGTGGATATGGTGCTAAAAACCGTCCAACCCACTGATAACACCGAGTCTGCTAAGATCTCTGCAGGTTTAGTTAACGAGTTTATTGAAAAAGCACATATCCTTTGGGAAAATTACCCCCTAAATCTTCAACGTGTAAAAGAGGGTAAACTTAAAGCAAACGTCGTTTTGACCCGCGATGCAGGTCATATATTGCCAAGATTTTTCAATATAAACCAACAATACAATCTCAGTTTTGCTTGTCTTGCAGATATGCATACCGAACGTGGTATTGCTCAGCTTGCCGGTATGGATGCCTCCTTGCTACCCCCGCCTACTCCAAACATTCAAGCTGATCTTGAATTTCGAGTAGATGCACTCCTTAAGGCACTACCCCGCCATGATTGTTTCTATATCCACCTAAAAGGTCCAGACGAACCAGGTCACGACGGTAACTATACTCTAAAAACAGAGCTGATTTCAGCTATTGACAAATACTTTTTTGGTCCGCTTCTCAAACAAATCAGCCTAAAAGACACCCTTATCTGTGTAACCTCTGATCACGCTACGCCTTGTGAAGAAAAAATCCACACCGATACACCTGTTGCAGTATTGATTTCCGGCGGCCAAACTAACCCCAACAATAATAACTTCAGTAAATTTTCCGAGAGGAACTGTGAACACGGAAACTTGGGACTCATTGAACACGGTTATGAATTGATGCCCAAACTTATGGAACTATTCAAAAAATAGCACTACTCCAAATGGGTAAAATAACCGGTAAATCAAACTAAGGTAACCATAATTAGGTTTATCCATAGTATGTCGTTTATTTATATCCGCCTCTCCAGTAGGATCTCCAATAACTTTTCTTTCTATAAAATATGTTAAACGTAAGATTTTGTTGGTTAAGGGATTTTTATTTCAGAGCTTGCTGACTCTGAACAGAACCGAAACAGGATAATTGTGTAAAGTTACGTATCGATTTACTGTAGAAGCGACTGACCAAAAATATAAAAAAATAAAAAAGGTATGGAAAAGTTACCAGTACATGGTGATTAATATGTTTATTTTTGCATCCATTCGCTCTTTATCTGCGCCGTCTATTATCTGGTTATCGTTGCCGACCGTAATTTTAACCGAAGAGGGTAAAACTGGCACCAATATTGTAGACTTGACACCTTCTCTGCCCAAGTATTCTTTTTGATAATAGTCTAGATCTTTGTATGTGTAACTGATTTCAAAGTAGACGGTTTCGGTTGAATTCGCTGAAGCTTCGATTACGACGTAGCCGGCATATTTTGTTGATTCGCGGAAAATGATTTCGCTCGTTTCTTGGTATTGAGTTATTGTTTTGTTGAAGACTACCTCGGATTCTTCTAGGGTTGCGATTCTTCTCCAGCTTTCAGCGGCTGATTTTGCAGCGGCTATTTCCTCGTTTAATGACGCAATTTTTGCGTTTAGGCTGTTTATTGTTGCGGTCTGATCAGTGTTTTGATTTTGATTCGCCACTAAAACGGCTATTTCAGCTGTTAATTTTGCTACTTGGGTATTTAGTTCGTCAATTTTTTTGTCTTTTTTGTCTAATTCAGTTGTGTCGGGCGTGTTGAGGGTAAAGGCTGCGATGGTACTGGCGGCCAGTATGATGCAGATTAGGCCTAATGCGATCACTAGTATACTGGGGCTCTTTTTTGTTTGAGTCTCCTGAATCATTTGGGTCTCTTCCGCTTCTTTGTGCACTTTTGAATCTTAAATAGTTTTTCCATATTTTACCCCATGTCTGTAGAACCTGAAAGGGGTAGTTAGTATTTGATGTTTAGATAGAACAGTACAAGAAGCGCCGCCATCTCAAAGAGATCAGGTAAAAAAGCAAATGGACCTAGTCCAAAGATCCCGAAGCCTAAAACACCAATTACAAAGGGACTCCACGCTACTTCTTTTATAAGTAGAAAAGTTGCAAACATCATTAAGCCTATAGTAAATTCTGATTTAGTTCTTAAGTAGATGCTCACATAGCTAGTGATTAACACCGAGATCAGCACTATATTTATGGTTGAGAGTATGGTTCTTGCCCAATAGTATAGCTCAAGATCAGCCGGATTGGGACTATATACCCTTGGTCCAAAGGGAAACTGTTGGGAACTTTGCACTTCGGTTTGGTAGAAGGTCATTAAAACTGCGGCAGACGCAGATAGGACTAATAAAGTGATAAGCAGGACGAATATGGCTTGTTTTCTATTCATCATTTTCTCCCTCTTACTTGTTCTCCTTTTTCTACTTTTTCCCTATTTTCTTCACAATCTCCTCAAACAAACTATAATTGTCCTCAAGAGTCTGCGAAAGAAAATATGTTGCTCCATACCTATCCCCAACAGAGGTTACCATACGGTTTTTTTCCAGTACCTCTAGGTGATGCCGCATAGTTTTGTAATCCATCTTGAGCAGTGATGCCAGCTGATTGGCGTTTTGGGGTGTTTCTTTTAAGGCTTCAATTATTTTTGCACGAGTCAACCCGCCTCGAGTGCCTGCAATTAACCAGCCCAACACATACTTTAGTGAACGAGCGTTTACAGACATCCAGTCGCCTCCATGCTTCTGGGGGAATGTTATTCTATTTAGGTTATAAAGGTGCGCTTTTTAGACCCAACAAAGAAGAAATTAGACAGCTTACGCCTCTTATCACCACATATAAACAACAAATACCAACTACGCTAAATCCAACTACTAAACACCCGCTAATAGCAACCTGGATTTTTGTGTATACTCGGTATAAATATAGCGGATAATTGAAAGAGTATTTAACACTCTTCGAAAGAGTATGTTGAGTTTCTTAGGGGTTAAATGGTTAGGTATGGTTTTTTATTCAGTCAGTTCGTGGATATCATTACCCTCGCCAGCGGTGTTGCCATAAATTTCGCCACCTAACCGACCAATTGTTCCATACATGTTGTACACTCCACCACCATACTGCTGGGCTGTATTGTTGGTAATTACGCCCCCAGTCATCTCAAAATAACCTTTCCACATGCCTACACCGCCACCGCCATTGTTCCACCCAGGGCCAATTGCTGTGTTGGCTGATATTTCGCCACCTGACATCTTAAAAGTGCCTGAATCTACATACACACCAGCACCACGTTCGGCGAGGTTATCTGAAATCACACCACCAACTAACTCAAAAACACCCCCGGTATAAACGTATACACCGCCAAGTCCTTCGGGGTAACTGTTACCTGTAATCTTGCCATCAACCATAACAAGTATACCACCAACAGCTATACCACTACCAGTAGCACCGGCTTCATGAGTTACTATAATTCCATCAAGGGTTAATTTTGCGCCATTTGTAACATGTATAACGCTTTGACCATCCCAACCAACTAAACTAAAAAAACCAGTTTTACTATCACTTGTTAAGGTAACATCGGCACCGGCTGGAATAGTAAGTTCAGGACCAAGAGAAATATCTGCAGTAAACGCAATATCAACATGAACACCAACCGGAGCATTATTAATGGCATCTCTGAGCTCACTTGCAGACTTTACACGTATAAGACCATCATCAGAATTATCTGCTACCAAAGATCGATACACAAACAGAACAGAAACCAATACCACTACTGCAAGTATCACAGAAACAACTATCAAAAGTCTACGACGTGAAACATTAGACTTTGGTGTAACAGCCATACAATATACCCTCATTAAATTGAAACTAAATGGCACATATGGCTCTTATTTCTTTCTATTAATATAGAAATTAAACACTCACAAGTTATAGCTGACTAAAAACTGTATCAGCTTATCTAACGCTGTAGTTAACATCCATCAATGGAACATGTCAAAACACTATAAAGAAATATTTTAGGCAAGGTACGTCTTGTTGTAGGATTATTGCAACCACATAGTGATATGTTAGAATAAAGCAATTTTAGTGTGGTGTTGGATTTGGTTCAACCAATTTTTAAATGTCCCTTCTGTGATGTTCCGCCCTGGCACACCCGCATAATGTTTTGGAAGCATATCCATGAATGCTTACAAACTACCCAGTGCAGTCAAGAGAACCAAGTTGCTACTGTTGTTAGCACAGAAGAACCAATATAACCAATCAGCAACAGTAACAAAAAGCGTTCAATAGTATCCTTTTTGGATCTATTATGGTGACTTTCTAGATGACGGTTAGGGTTAGGGTTGATTTGATGGTACTTATGTTTCTAATGCGTTTGAGTACATTGTCTTTTATGTGGTCTAGAGATTCGCCTCTGACTTTTGCGACCAAGTCATATGCACCTAATGCGAGATAGACTTCTTGAACTTCGTCAATTTTTTTTAAATCTGCAAGTGCTAGGTGGCTTGATTCTGCTTCGGCAGTTATAAAAATAAATGCACTTCGATTAGGCTTCAAAACAGGTTCTTCAACAGTAGCAGTGCTGATTATGGGCCTCTGCTCTATCAAAATGTTTTCCAAATAATTCAGCTCCAATATGATAATTGTTTTGCAAAGAACCGTATTAAATCTAAGTTGCTGTAAGGATGTAACAACAAAACAATATATGCGCCATATTGGCGCTAAATAGCCAACCGCAAAAAGGAAAGGTTGGTTGTAGTCAGCGCTTAGCTGTCGGTTGTTTGTTTTCTTTCCAAGGAGAATATTTCATATTTGTCGCCTAGTGCTTTTCGGCCATCTAGATAGTCTAGCTCTACTAGAAATGCGATGCCTGCGACTTTGCCGCCCATTTTTTCTACGAGTTCTAGGTTTGCTTTGGCAGTGCCACCGGTTGCTAGTAAGTCATCGATGATGAGTACGTTTTGGTCTTTATGGATGGCGTCTTCGTGGATTTGTATGGTGTCGCTTTCGTATTCTTTTTGGTAGGTTAGATCGATGCATTTGTAGGGTAGTTTGCCTTTTTTGCGAATGGGGACAAACCCTGCTTTGAGTTCGTATGCTATGGGTGCTCCGATGATAAATCCGCGGGCTTCGTTGGCAACAACTAGATCGATGTTTTTGTTGCGGTAGTGGTCTGCGATTTGTTTGATGACTGCTTGGAAGCAGGCGCCATCTTTTAGAAGGGGGGTTATGTCCCAAAAGACGACTCCTTTGAATTCTGGGATTCTTCGGATGTTATCTTTGAGGTTTATTTGGTTAGTCATGTTGTTGTTTTCTCCTATGCAAAGGCGCTTTTTAGGGCTTGGTTGCAGGTGCATGTGGGGATGTTGGGGGTTTTTGTTATGGCTTCGGTTATGATGTGTTTTACGTTTTCTACTCCGGTTTTCATTATGTTTACAATGTCATCGACGCATACGGCATGGTCTTTCCAGCAGTCATAGTCTGTTACGGTGGATATGTTGGCGTAGCAGATTTCTGCT
>JAIRQQ010000102.1 GCA_031256395.1 Nitrososphaerota archaeon | reverse complement strand
GGTTTGCGTTCACTGGATTTAGCCACCAAAACTGTTTCCTCTTCTTCCTCTTCCTCTTCTGTTTCCTCTTCTTCGTCTTCGTCTTCAACGTCATGCATGCGTATGGTTCGGGTGGGGATTGTTCTGATGGGGATTTCTCGGATGGGTTTGACGTCGATGCGTGTTCGGAGTTCTTCGACTTTGCTTGTTAATTCGCCAAAGCGTTCACTGAAGAGTTTCATGAGGTCTTCTTGCATACCCTCTAGTTCATGGAGTGCGATGATGGATTCGTCTTTGGCTATGGAGTCTTTGATGATGTTCATGCGTTGTTTGTAGCTGCCGGCGAGTTTTTCTCTCTCTGATTCGGTGATTTTGCCTTCTGCTTGGGCTTCATAGAGCCGTCGGATGGCATCACCTAAGATTTCACGTTCTAAGTCAAGCATGCGCAACTCATCTTTAGCGCTAGATGCCATGGTTCCTTGTACACTCTTAGAAAGTCTAAAGGGCATCGGTGTAGACAAACTGGTATATTGTAAATCAACCGCTGAGGGCTGAGGTTGTGTTTGCGGTTGCGCTTGGGCTTGTGGTTGAGTTTGTGGTGGGGGTTCTTTTTTAGGTACCGAGGTTTTTTTGTTGCGGTATTGGTACATAGCATAAATGACTGTGCCGCAGGCGATGATCATCACTGCTGAAATTGCCACCACGATTATAGGATCACCGTACCAAGCCAAACCCTGTCATCCTCGGTATCTGATATAGCGCCATGCGTATATTAGTTATATCCTAAATTCTACTTGCTTTTAAGCCTCAACTACCCTTTAGGGGGCTGAGTTGATTATTAAGGGTAGTTGTGGGTTAGAGCGGTCTCTGATGGGTTTGTCAATATATTATTTTAGTTGTGTCTTTTGGGTGTGTGTATTAGTTTGGCTTTTTGTTTGTGGTAGAGCGGCAAGTTGACAAGTCTGCTGTTATTTTTGTGCAAGAACTGTTTGCGTTTTTGAGTTGGTTATGTGCTGGATAGAGTGGTTTTCAACTAAGAAAATAATTGGGATTAGATTTTTTTGGTTTGGGTTGCTGTTTTTAGGGCTTCTACGCCTGGAAGTTTTTTTCCCATTAAAAACTCGGTTACAGCGCCGCCTGCAGTGCTTATGTAGCTAAATTTTTTGGTTAAACCATATTCTTCAATGACTGCGATGGTGTTTCCGCCGCCTGCTAGACTATAGGCGTTACTGTTGGCAATGGCAGTTAGGACTCCTTTGGTGCCTGAGTTAAATTGTGGGTTTTCATAGACGCCCATGGGCCCACTGACAACAATGGATTTGGCGTTTGCGATTAGTTGCGCATATTCTGCTACTGTTTTGCTGCCTATATCCCAGATGGGGTATTCTGTGGGTAATTCTGAAAGGGCGATTTCACATCGGTCACCATAAATATTTGCGGCTACATCGCTTGGCATCTTTATGTTTTGGGGATGTTGTTCAATTAGAGCTTTGATGCCCGGAATGTATTGGGTTAGTTCTTTTTGAGTCAGATAATTCATTGTAGTTTTGCCTAAATTGACGTTTTTTGCCGCTAAGAACAGCTGGGCAGTTACTCCGCCTACCAATACATAGTCGGCGATTTGGTTGTTTAGCACATAGCGGCTGATTTCAAGGCTGTCCTCAGCTTTTGATCCGCCCATAACATAGATGCAGGGGTGTTCGGGTTTTTCTAAGGCTTTACTTAGTGATTTGAGTTCATGTTCCATTATACGCCCAGCCGCTGAGGGCAAAACGGCAGTGAATCCAACCATAGAGACATGGCTTCGGTGGGCTGTTGAGAAGGCATCACTAACAAACAGATCCAAAAGAGGCGCCAAGTTCTGCACTAGGGGCGTTTTGGCTTGTTGGTCGGGGGTGCCGTTTTTGGTTTCTCCGTCCCAGCTACGGACGTTTTCTAAAACTAGGATTTCTCCGGGTTGGAGTTTTTTAATTGCACTTTGGGCTTTCTCGCCAAACACGTCTTCTATGTATTTTATGGGGCATTGGAGAATGTTTTGGAGTATTTCGGTGTGGGTTTTAAGTGTGGTGTAGTCATCGTCACCTTTGCGTCCTTGGTGGGTTATAACCACGACTTTGGCGCCTTTTTGGGTGAGTTCTTTTAGGGTGGTCTCTGCGTGTGCTCTTATGCGTACGTCGCTTGTTACTTTTTTGGTTTGAGGGTCGATTTCTGAGTTAAAATCTACTCGGACAAGTACTGTTTTGTTCTTTACCTCGAAATCATCTAGTGTGTGGTAATTTGCCATACTGCTCCACATAGCCTTGTAGCTTTGACTAAAAAGCAAGAAGGAGTTATTAAGATTATTACTGGCAACGTAGCATCTTAGAGATTTGCTTTTTTGCCGATTAACTCTATAAAGTCTACCATGCGGTTGCTAAAGCCCCATTCGTTGTCGTACCATGCAAAGACTTTTACAAAGTTACTTTTTTCTCCCAGAACCATAGTTAGGCCTGCATCAAAGACACTGCTGTAGGTGTTGTGTAAAACATCGCTTGAGACAATGGGGTCTTCGGTGTATTGGAGAATGTTTTTGAGTTGGCCTTCTGCGGCGGTTTTCATGGCGGTGTTGATGTCTTGTTTGGTAACTTCTTTGCCCAAAACACAGGTTAGATCCACAATAGATACATCAGGTGTTGGTACTCGTAGGGAGTAGCCGTTCATTTTGCCTGCGCATACGGGTAGGACTTCTCCTATGGCTTTGGCGGCGCCGGTACTTGTGGGGATGATATTTATGGCTGCCGCGCGGGCGCGTCTTAGGTCTTTGTGGACGAGGTCTTGGACTTTTTGGTCGTTTGTGTAACTGTGGCAGGTGGTCATTAATGCTTTTTCTATTCCAAAGTTTTCTGCTAAAACTTTGCTTATGGGGGCTAGGGCGTTTGTGGTGCAGCTGGCGTTGCTTAGAATGTTGTCAGTTTGGGGGTTGTAGGTGTCTTCGTTGACGCCTAAAACGATGGTTCGATCCGGTTTTTCTGCGGGTGCGCTGATGAGGACTTTTTTAGCTCCTGCTGTTAAATGCTTAGCTGCGCCTTCACGGTTAGTGAATAATCCCGTGCTCTCAACCGCTAGGTAGACACCCATTTGGTTCCAAGGCAGGTTCGCTGGGTCCCGTTCTTGAATACATTTGAGTACTTTGCCGTTAACAACTAGATCATTACCCTCAACTGTAACGGTGCCTGGAAAGCAACCGTGCACAGAGTCATATTTTAAGAGATGCGCATTGGTTTGTGCATCCGCTAGGTCGTTAACTGCTACAAAATCAATATTTGCCTTTTTTTCTATGGCGGCTCGATAGAGAAGTCTTCCGATTCTGCCAAACCCGTTAATTCCAACTTTGATCGCCACTAACATCATCACCATTCTAACATAAATCTATTTTAAGACTCAGAGTTTAAGACTCTAAGACTCAGAGTTTAAGGTTCTAAAACTCAGAGTTTAAGACTCTGCGACTCTAAGAGTTTAAGTAGTCTAAGTTTATTAGTTTTTCGAAGCTATGCAATAAATAAACTTGGATGTAACTTGTAGCGACCGCTATTTTGGATAGGCAATGGTTAGTTTGTTGTGTTTTGTGTGTTTGTCATTTGTAGCCGAGTGTTAGTTTGGTTTAATTATAGTGGGTGTTATCTGTTTTATTGTAGTGTAATAGTTAGGATTTGTTTCATTGGTTTGTGTAGTTTTTGTGTTTGATGCTGTGTGGTGCTATGGGTATTTGGGCTAAATGCGAAAATAGCGTTATATATAAGTAAGCCCTTTCCAGTTTTTCTAAAACGGGGTTTGGCATGTTCCATGTTAGTAAAAAGGGGTGCCTATACGGACTAGTTTTCGGTTTGACATTTACAATTTTAGTTTTTATGTATTTACGCAGATTTACCATGTTTGAGTGGCAATGGATCTATTTGGTATTTCTTATTTATGGCGCAATCGCTCTGGGGATTCCACTTTTCCACCTAACCGGTGCTTATCTATACAAACCCGTACCCGATCGAGGTTACCGCCCCAAAGTAAGTGTCATTATCCCAGTGTATAATGAAGAAGATAACATAGCCAGCACTATCGACTCTATTATTGCCTCAGAGTATCCCAAAGATAAACTTGAACTATTGGTCATTGATGACAAAAGCAAAGACCAAACCCTAAATGTGATTAACAAAAAACGTGCTCAGCACGATTTCAAATTAATTACCCATGAACAAAACCTAGGCAAACGCCACGCCTTGGCCTCTGGCATTAAACAAAGCACAGGCGAAATCGTAGTCTGCATAGACAGCGACACCATAGTTAAACCCGACACCATAAAAATGATGGTCCAACCCTTCATCGATGAAAAAGTCTACAGCGTATGCGGCAACACCATTGTTGCCAATGAATCCCACCCCCAAGTCGACACTATTATGAGCCGATTCCAAAAAGTCTGGTACGCCGGAGCCTTTAGGCTACGCAAAGGCGCCGAGAGCCTCTTTAGCATGGTCCTTTGCTGTTCAGGCGTTCTATCTGCTTATCGAAGAGAAAAACTCGAAAAAGTCGTCGATGAACTAGTAAATGAAAAATTCTTCGGACGCAAAGTCAAATCCGGCGACGACCGACGCCTAACCAACCTCATGTTGCGCATGGGCGGCAAATCAGTCTTCCAATCCACCGCACTAGCATACACCATCGCACCCCACACCCTCAAAAACTTTGTCAAACAACAACTCCGCTGGGGCAGAAACTCGGTCCGAGGCATGATATTTGCCTCCAAATTCTTCCATAAACGAGAACTCACCCAAAAAATCATCTTTTACATAACCACCTTTGTAACAATCACCGCTCCCTTTACCTTTCTTGCAAGCATAGTCGGCCTAGTACTCTCAGGTAGCATCGAATGGGCAGTTGTCTACGTATTGGGCCTCATGCTAACCTCAACCCTATTTGCCCTAACCGACAAACTCTTAGTAGACTACTTTACATTCAAAGACATCGTCTACCGCGTCTTCTTCTTCACCATCATGTTCATCGTCACATTTGTCTACCTATACGCCTACATCACACCCTGGGAAGGAACAAGCTGGGGCACACGCTAAAACAAAACTCGTCAACCCCCAAACAACACACCACCCAACCACAACAACTCAACCAACAACAAACCAAACAAACAAATATTTTACACTACCAAACAAGCAACGGAGAAAGCTTTAAGCCTCCAAACCATACCCTACCTGTGAATGCTTTGCCCCGCGAATTTATCCTCTTCTCACGCATGGGAAAAACCGACCCCAACTTTACCAGCCTCCACGACGCAGGCCGACTTGACATAGTACATGAATGCATCATAAGCAGTCTCTTTCTCTCCCACGGCCTACGCCGAGACGTCACCTTCCATGCAATTCTAAACGGCGCCCCAAACCCACCCCAACACATCCAAATAAACGGCGAAACCCTATACGACGTCCGCACCAACATAGAAACCTGGCAGCAAATCCTCAAAAAAACCCTCGCCGGCAAACCCCACTCCGGCATCACCAAAGACAAAACCGCCTTTGAAACCCTGCTAAAAAACAAAACCCAAACCCACCAAATATATGTCCTAGAAGAAGACGGCAAAAACATAGCTGACCTCACATTCCCCCAAAATAGCCTCTTTATCCTAGGCGACCACGTCGGATTACCCAAAAAAGCCGAAGACTTCGCCCTGCGCTTTGGAGAAAAAATAAGCCTCGGAAAAACACCCTATCTAGCCGCATCATGCATAACCATCATCAACTACACCCTAGACCACCAAATCAAACCCGACTCTTAAAATGCTCCCAACCCCGCGCCACAACCGGCACCTCTCTCCCACCCAAAACAAGCCTAACCTGCTGAATACTGGTTGCTTTGCCTATAGGAATCAAACAACCCCCCACAGCCCCAACCAACGCCTGAGCCTCAACCCACCTAGAGGGCGCAACCGTAACAACTAACTCATACTCCTCCCCCCCATAGAGCACCAAATCTACCAAATCTAACTCATTTTGCACCGCAAACTCTTCAGCCTCACCTGCAACCGGCAAACAATCAAGCAAAAACCCCACCCCACTTTGCCGCGCTAACTCAGAAATACTCCAAGCTAACCCATCACTAGAATCAATCGAAGCCGAAACACAACCCCCACACAACGCCAACCCCTCCCGCAACCGCGCCCTAGGATTATAAACCGCATCAACCAAAACCTCCCGCAACCCCTCTGAGGCTTTGTAGTTTCCCAGAAGCAACCGCAGACCCGCTACGGATTTTCCAAACAAACCCGTCACCGCTAAAATATCACCCACCCCAGCCCCACTACGCAAAACTGGACGATTAGAGACGGAGGTTGTGCCAAAAAGCGATATACTGATAATCAAATCCTCCGTCTCATTGGTATCACCCCCAATCACATATGCCCCATACTCCCGTGCCCCAGCATTTAGTCCCTCAGCGATTTCTGCCACCGCCTCCTTTGTTGCCAATGCTTTAGGTAAGCCAACGGCCGCCAAAACTGCTGTAGGCACAACACCCTTAGATGCAAAATCACTAACATTCATAACAATGGCCTTACGAGCCGCAGCAAACAAGCTCATACCCTGAGGCACATCTGTTTTGCGCACAAGCATATCCGTTTTGAGCACAGCACCTTGTTTGCCCTCTAGGTTAATTGCTGAGACATCATCCCCAAAGGGTACCAACATATCTGGCATGGGCGTTAAGCGGGATTGAATAATCTGAATTATTTCATGTTCGCCAAGAGGGGTGTTAGACATGGTTCTCGCCATGGCTATGTGGCGGTTAGATGGATTTAAGACTACTTCTTCACTTAACCCTCAATTAAACGAGCTTTATTTGTTAAAGTACTTTGGAACTGTTGTGCTTTAAGCTTTAATAGTAACTTTTATTTCATAGTTGCGGCGAATTTAGGCTAAAGTAGTGTGATGCCCCGATGGCTCAGCCTGGTAGAGCGGCTGCCTCGTAAGCAGCAGGCCGCGGGATCAAAGCCCGCTCGAGGCTCCATTTGGCTTATTTGTAGGCGTTAGGTGTGTATCTCTTTGTCTTTGGGGTTTTCTGTTGATGATTTTGGGATTGCGGAGAGATATTTTGGCAGGTGTTTGCTGAGGGTTTTTTCAATTTTGTTTCCCCAAAGAAGGCTGTCTGCATCATATACCCAAAATAAAACAATCACCACTAAAAAGACTGTGATAAGAACCGGTAACCACCAATATGTCATACCGTTAGTGGATAAACTGACCCAGAACATGCCGTATACTGCCAAAGCGATGTATGCATTTAGGGCATTAGACATCAGAAGGAATGCGCCAATTTTTCTATACCGTGGTATTCCACTGAGGCGATAGTATTGGTAATGTGTTTCCCATCGTCCCGGTGGTGACCATTCGCCTGTTAATTTTTGTGGTGTTTGCCATTTGTTTGGGTTCCATTTTTCTGATGGGCTCTCTAAGACGTTTATTATGTATCCTGCTATGTGGATATTGGCGTGAAGTAGCAAACTTGTTTTTGCAACGATGGGAATCATGATTAAAAATAGTGCAATAAAGAGTACTGGTTTGTTGGTTGTAAAGACCCATGCCGTTGCGGCTCCTACGGCTGTAATCAAAGCTGTGAGTAAGCCATGCATGATTTGATTATTTTGCCGTATATCCAAACGCAGATCTTCGCGTTCCATCTCCATGCTATACTTGCGCCCTTCTCCGCTATCTTCCTCGCTTGTCATATGCTCTTAACACCGCTTTTAATTGCAACACATCAAATATAAATGGATTTTCTCTCTTGTTATTTTATATTTTTTAAAATAATTTGTGATAATTTATTTGATTTTTCAAACTTGCGTATGAGTTGCTTATCTTTCAAATTATGACCGTTATATGTTTCCAAGAATGAAGCCAAATTTTTTACACCCTACTGCTTTGATTTTTTAGAAAATTTTGTTTACAGCAACTTGCCATAATTAATTAATGAATTGTTTAAAATGAACTTAAAACAAACTATGCTTTTGAGGAAGGGAACAGACACAAATAAACTTGATTGTCCGAGATTTTACCTTGTTTGTGTGTCTCTTTTATCTGTCTTTTTTCGTTTTTTGAGGAACAAAATTATGCCTATGGCAATACCGGCTAATAGAATTGATCTTATAATCATGGCCGTTGCTACCCTTAACCCTATCTCCGTAATATACTGCTCTATGTGCAGTGCTCCATCGTCTGTGTTGCCTGGTCTGTTATTTGTCGTAGGAATTTGTGTACCGTTTGTATAGCTTATGTCATAGTTGTTATATCCTTGGGTAAAGGGGGTAGTCCACGTAACTGTGTTGTCTATTTGTGAATGGTATATCTTATCATGTATAGGATTTCGATTGTATGCTGTTGATGCGTAATTATTTGAAAAAATCGCTCCATTAAAGACAAATAGTGTATCTAAATCTCCATAAAGAACACAAATTCCGCCGCCATTGCGTTTTGCTGTGTTATCTAAAATTTTACCGCCAGTTAATTTGAAAATGCCGTTTCCAATACAAACTCCACCTCCATTAGTTGCGGTGTTGCCCGAAATTTCCCCATCTGACATGGTGAACTCACTATCAATGTATACCCCGCCGCCATCAATGGCGGTATTGTTAGAAATCACACCACCCGACATACTAAAGTCACTCCCAAAAAACTGATACACCCCACCACCGTCACGTGCTACGTTATTAGTAATCACGCCGCCTGACATACTAAAAGAGCCATGATACACGCACACACCACCGCCTTGATTGTTTCCGGAATTGTCGGCAATCAGACCGCCTGTCATATCAAATATGGCCCAATTGGATACGCCTCCACCATATACCTGTGCTGTGTTGTTGGCAATCACGCCACCCGCCATACTAAAAGAACCCGACACACTAAAAGAACCTGAACTATTCATGCAACTAAAGTACTCTACTTCCACACCAGCACCCGTATAGTGCGCTTTATTGTTGATAATATAGCCGCCAGATAATCTAAAAGAACCCCAATGAGACACATGAACCCCGCCGCCATGTGCTGCTGTGTTGTTAGCAATCACACCGCCTGACATACTAAAACTGCCACAGTTATACACACCTCCCCCGTCCTCTCGGTCCTTATCTCCCCTAAAGTTTCTGTCATAAGGAATTGTATTGCCTGCGATTATACCCTTAGACATTGTGAGTTTACCACCCTGATTAACAGTTACCCCCCTGCCTGGAGAGCCTGTATTGTGGGTTACTATAATTCCGGCGAGCGTCAACGCTCCGCCGTCATTAACCGTGATGGTGGTTTGGTTGTTTGCGCCAATTAATTTGAAAAATTTGTCGTTGTAATCGTTACTTGTTAATGTAATATCTTTGTTTGTAGGGATAACAAGTGGCTCTGTGAGTGTGATGTCCTTCTCAAGGACGATGACACTGGATCCTACGGCGTTTTTAACTGCATTTCTAAGTTCAACTTCATTGCTAATCACCTTATCAGAGGCTCCTGACACAAAAGGTGAAATGCCGCTAAACTCAGCGATAAACGGAGCCAAAACCAATACTATCACAAATAGTACGGCAACAAAAAACAAACCTTTTCCATTATAGGGATAGCGTAAATTAGATTTAACGTTTATATTCATACAGCGGCCTTTTATAGTGTTGTTACAAAAGCACAGGCTGCGCTGTTTATATCATTATTGCTAACCTGTTATGAGGGCAAAAGTAACAAAACGGAAACAAAGCTTGTGATGCGCTCATGGTACAAGCCATATAGACGAAGCGCTGATATTTCTGAGAATTGTTTATCTTTTGAGTGGAAGTGACGTTGTTGATAATTCGTCAGGAAATGCCTTTGGATTATGCTGAAGTATATCGGCTTGTGAAACTGTCTTTTGCAACGGTTTCTTCTGATGATGGAACTGTGCCGGATTACTTGAATGAACTTCGTAAAAAAAATGTTGAGAGTGTTCACCTAAAGATATACATCATTTGATTTTGCCATTGTTGAAAAATTTCAGGCATAGTCAAAGCACACCACAAACGAATAGTTAAATCCACCATAACAGAACTCTTAG
>JAIRQQ010000058.1 GCA_031256395.1 Nitrososphaerota archaeon | reverse complement strand
GGATGCTTCATCTATTGCTTTACCTGCCTTGTGAAGGAGCATCGCTGCGTAAATGTTTTCCATACTTTTCACCTCTTCATCGGACTATTTAACTTAGGTGGTTTAACCGGCCCATTTCTGAACTGGTTGTTACCTGAAGGGCAATTGACCATGCCGATTTCTTGCCGCTTAGAAGAATACCCAATACCTTAAGAACCTTTCGTACATACAAAGCTCGTCTGATTTTCAAGCAAGCCATATTTCTAATCACCCCAACTACATCACAAACATTCCACACCAACTAAAAAACACAAAACGCAGCATCAAAAAAGACACAAATACCCAAAAAAGATGTAACTCAAACTATCCACACTTTATCAAACATACAAGAAAAACCAGACTTTATCAGTCCACCACCACACCGGCCACAAAACACATAAAACAACAACAAAATAATAGAGATTCAAAAATATAGCACAAGTCCCGCTAAAATAGCAAAGCGGGACAAGTTATTGTGCCAGCAAAACTGTGCCGGCTACGCGGAGTTTTGCGCCTTCTAGATACATCAGCACGGCAGTGTCGCCGGGGTGATATGCGAGGGGTTTATCAAGTGAGAGCGTGAGAGCGGGTTTTCTAAAGTCTTCGGCTTCTGAGACGGCTTCGACTTTGGCGGTTATGAATTGTGTCCAATGCCCAATATGCATCACCATACCCTCTTTTATTGGGGTTTGCCAGTACTTGACAAGTGCAGCTTGGGTTTGCAGTTTGTTTGAGGTTTTAATGCTTGGGTCGTTGGTTAGCACGACTCCACGGTCGAGGTCCTCAACATTTATGTTTTTAAGGGCTAATCCTACGCGGTCGCCTAGATTGGCTGTTTCAGCTTCATCATCGTGTTTTTGGATGGAGCGGATTTGAGAGGTTTTTGAGTAGGGCAACACGTTTAGTGTGTCGTGTTTGTGAACGGTACCGTTGATAACTATACCCAGAACAACAACTCCGACGCCTTTTACGTTAAATGCGTGGTCAACGGGTACGGTTCCGTTTTTGCTCTCAGAGGGATTTTGTTCGGCGGCTTGGGCGATTAGTTTTTCGCGTAATTGGTTGGGGTCATCTTGGATAAATTCGAATTTTTCAAGACTGGTGCCTTTGAGGAGGGGTTCGATTTTTTCTTTGGGAATATAGTTGCGCAGTATAAAGTATCCACTTTGGATACCGCAACATTGGAGCATGACAAGTTGTTCTCCGAATTGGGAGTTGAGTTCGTCTACTACGATTATGGCTTTGGTGGCCAGTGAGCAGGCATAGAAGAGAGGCGCTAGTCGTTCGGGGTAGCGGGTGGGTTCAATAAGTGTTACAGTTGCGGTGCCTTTTTTGAGGTCATATAGTGTGATGTCTGTGCTTGTTCCTTTTTTACCAATACCGCTGCTATAGTTTGGTGTGCCCAAAACGGCTACTGTAATGTTGCCCATCTTATCTACCTGTTAGCATTGTTGAGCAGAGCCAAAGATAAGCGTATTGATATTGTTACAAATTTTTGGTGGTTGATTAGAGAAACAGTTTACTGGGTGTTATTGTTGTTGGGTGGTTGGGTTTTGGTTAGCGTTTATATGTTTTTGTTGTTGTATATTGGCTGTCACATTTTTTAATTAATGCCTGTGGATTAAGACTATTTTAATTTAGCTTGTCAAGTTTGAGGTGTTTTTATGGAAACGATTCTAAAACAAATCTCTCGACGAGAAACTCCCAAAGAAATTATTGATACCCACGGATACATGCCACGTGTTCATGAAGTTCGTTCACCTTGTCAGTGGCTACAACATTGTGATCATGGTAAATGCCCGGCGTTTGTGCGGTTAAATGGAAATTTTTTACTGCGCAAGAATACGAGCGCCAACCTAATTTTTTATCCAAGCAACTTTTTTTAGTTGTTGTTTAGGTGGTTTATTGCAGTTTTTATTGTGTTAATTGATTTTTCAAATTTTTCTTGGGATGGGGTTGATAGTTGGAGGTCGATTATTTTTTCTATACCGTTTTTACCTAAAACTACTGGAACGCCTATGGTTAGGTTAGAGTAGCCGTATTCGCCTTGGAGCCATGTTGAGACGCTCATAACGCGGTTTCTGCCGGTTATAATTGCATCGGCCATCAATGCGATTACTGTGCTGGGTGCAAATTGAGTGCCGCCTTTGAGCTTTATGACATTACTGCCAGAGTTGATTGTTTTTTGGAGCACTTGCTCGATTTGTTGGGTGGTCAGCAAATTTGTTATGGGTATGCCCGATACTGTGGCATACTCTACCAGAGGAACCATAGAGTCGCCATGTTCGCCGATAACTAGGGCGCGTGTGTCTTCGCGTGAGACACCTAATTCTTGTGCGATGTAGCTACGAAATCGCATAGTATCTAAGATGTTACCCATACCAAAGACGTGGTTTCGAGGGAGATTAGTTTCTTTGAAGCAGATATAGGTCATAATATCAACGGGGTTTGTGACAATCAACAGTTTCGCATCGGAGGCGTATTTGATGATTTCTTTGGCGATACTGCGCATGATTTGAGCGTTGGTCGTCATAAGATCAATGCGGCTCATGCCGGGTTTTCGGGCAACTCCAGCAGTTATAATTATCAACTCGGAATCTTTCATTTGACTAAAGTCACTTGTTCCCTCAATGTTTCCGTCAAATTCGATGGCAGGTGAGGCCTGCATCATATCTAGCGCTTCGCCTTTTGCTTGGTTTGCGTTTGTGTCAATTAGAACAACATCATCTATTTTGTAACGTAAAATCTCAAAAGCCGCAGCACTTCCAACTCTGCCTGCGCCGATAACAGTTATCATATCTAAAGGTGACAAAAAACAAAATTTAAGATTTAGCGACTTTGAAGTGTTATCACACTTCTTAAATTAGGGTAATTGTCGGTTTTCGGATTATTTTTTTGGAATAGAGCAAAGATGCTCAGAGAATAGTTGGTTGGGATAGTTGTGCTGAAATCAGGCCTTTTTTTATGGTGGCTAAAATGGAGTCAATATTTTTTGAAGTTGTTTGAATTTGTGTACAGATGTGAAATAGTTCTGAAACCTGATGAGCGTCACTGCCTCCTGTTCCGGGTAAGCATAGTTCTTTTGCGAATTCTTTGGCTTTGGTGTTGCCTTCTTTATTGGTACCGCCATTTAGGACCTCGATGGCGTCTGCTTTGACATTTCGAGCGTATTCGCCCATGCCATAGGTGCGAAAGGGATGGGCTATTATGGATAGGGCATCAATGGATCGGGCATAGTCAGCTACATTCTCAGGTGTCCAAGGTTTGGGAGGGAGCTCAGTGGTTCCTATCACAAGCATATCACCGTAGTCGGTGGTGATTTCGGTACCGGGGATGATAAGTATGTCGGGGTATGCGCGGGCTAGTTCAACTGTGACTCGGCATCCTCGGATACTGTTATGATCGGTAATTGCGGCGACTTTGATATAGTTGTGAGCGGCAAGCATGTCAACAATAGTTTTGGGCTGGATAAGAGAGTCTGCAGAGTAGAC
>JAIRQQ010000072.1 GCA_031256395.1 Nitrososphaerota archaeon | reverse complement strand
AGTCTATTTGACGGCCTGATTTCCAACAACACAGCCGATTCCGGAGGGGGTGTAGAGGTTGTTGTTGGAGTGTTCAATATGTTTGACGGAGAAATTTCAGACAACACAGCCTCCTACGGCGGCGGGGTAGAAGTCTCTGGTGGAGTGTTCAATATGTTTGACGGAGAAATTTCAGACAACACAGCCTCCTACGGCGGCGGGGTTTTCATTTGGAACTCAGGCACTTTTAACATGGAAAGCGGAGAACTATCCGGCAACACTGCAGCTAATGGCGGAGGAGTATGCAATTGGTATGTTACTTTTACTATGTCTGGCGATGCAGTAATTGCTAACAATACATCTCCATATAATGGTGGAGGGGTGTACAATCAGGGTTACTTTGACCTGTCGGGCAATGCAGTGATTGCTAACAACACAGCCAACGGTCATGGTGGCGGAGTATATACCGTTTCGTCTTTTGTGATGTCAGATAATGCAGTGATTGCTAACAACACAGCCACAAACAATGGCGGAGGTGTATATAACACAGGCACTAATGCCGTTTTCAACATGGATGGCGGAATAATTGGTGGTAACAATGGACGTGAGGGTAATTCTGCTTATCAAGGCGGGGGTGTGTATAATGCTGGCGGCACAATCACCATGACAGGTGCTGCGGCCATATCGAGCAATAAGGCTACTTATGGCGGCGGCGTATATAATACGGGCATCACATACATCTACGTAAGTTCCTCTGAGCTAGTTAGTATCTTGGACAATATAGACCTAAACTACAGTGAAGGTGTGTCTAGTAGAGGTGTTGATGCCCTTTTCACTATGTTTGATGATGCAGTCATTTCGGATAATTTTGCTGATACCTCTGGTGGTGGGGTGTACAACACAATTACGTTTAACCTATTGGGTGGTGAAATTTCTGGTAATTCTGCCAATAGCCGTGGTGGCGGTGTTTTCAATACAGGTGTTTCTGCTATTTTTGACATGTTTGTCAACACAGTTATCTCAGACAATTCTGCAGGTGTCGATGGCGGTGGAGTATTCAATGTCAACTCAGGTGTTTTCAACATGTTTGATGGCGAGATTTTGAGTAATTCTGCAGGTACCGGGGGCGGAGGAGTATGTACAAGCGGTGAATTCACCATGTATGATGGAAAAATCGCATATAACACTGCACGCGGTGCTGCAGGTGTACTAAACTACCGTCACTTCAACATGCTGGACGGTGAAATCATCGATAACACCTCCACCGGATATGCTGGAGGAGTAGAAAGCAACGGAAGCAGTGCGCTTGGTCTTGCCACTTTTAACATGTATGGAACCTCAGTTATCGCTAATAATACTGCCATATATGGTGGCGGCGGTGTATACAACTCTGACAACGCGATTTTTAACATGCACAACAGCGCGTTAATCACAGACAATAGAGCCGTTGGCTCCAGTACCACTGATGGCCGGGGCGGCGGCATATTCAACCGTGACAACGCCACGCTAAACATGTATGACAACACCATTATTTCGGATAATTTTGCTCTCTTTGGCGGCGGCGTATTTAACGACTTTAACTGTACAATCAACATGGTAAATGATTCGGCCATTTTAGATAATACGGCCTCCTATTATGGCGGCGGCGTATACAACTGGAATCCCTACACCTCAGTGCCCTCACTTATTAGTATGACTGACAAAGCAATTATTTCAGGTAACACTGCAGCCTCCTATGGCGGAGGCATACAAAATACTAACAATGGCCTTATTCGTATATCAGGCGAGGCCGTCGTCTCTAATAATTCGGCGCTCTATGGCGGCGGTATATACACTCTAAGTACACTCCCCGATGCGGTCACTATAAATGGCGGTACCATCGCTAACAACACCGCACGCAGTGGAGCAGGCATATACACCAACAGTCAACTCACCATGACCAACGGCATCATTGCCAACAACACTGCGGTTGTTGACGGTGGAGGGATGTATATTGGATCAGCAGGGTTTGTTGAGCTGCTGACTGGAACAGTTTATGGCAATGTTGCAGGTAACAACGGCGGAGCAATTGGGATAGCTTATGCAAATCTAGATCATCTTTTTGTGTTTGATGGTATGGTATTTTCCAATAACCGTGCCTCAATGGCATATAATCGAAACCCCATAGATGATGCCCTATATCACGCCCAAATAGGCGCTAATGTAGTCTGGACAGTACAATTCATTCAGGGGTATAACAACTATGATATAAGCTACACAAACGGCACACCCTTAGCATTCTATACTGTGGTCTATGACCCTGGAACACAGGGTACTTGGCAAGCCCAAGATGAAACCTACCTAAACTTGGACGCTGGTGTTTCCACACCTGTATTTGGCACTAACTCGGGTGCTGATTTTGCAATTGATCATAATGCGGGTTGGAGGTTTGCAGGCTGGCAACCAGTTTGGTCTGCTACAGTATCGAGTAGTGTGACCTATGTGGCTCAGTGGACCGCCGGAACAGAACCAGCCTTTTACACTATACGCTATGATGGTAATGGTTATACAGGTGGAACAGTACCCTTGGGCGGCTCCTACCCCGCGGGATACTCTGTACTTATTGCGTCTCAGGGTAGTATGATTTGTGAGGGTTATATTTTCCAAGGCTGGGCTTACAGTTCAGATGCTAAAACCCCTGACTTTGCCGCCGGCTCAACTAACTATCTTAACCTAACAAACGATGTAACCTTATTCGCAGTCTGGCTTGAAGAAGGCACCTCTGTGGTGTATACGGTGTCGTATTTGCCTGGGGCGTATGGTGCTTTTGAGTCTGTTAGTTTTGTGTGTGGGTTGGGTGATTTGACTCCTGAGGCGCCTGTGGTAGCGGGTCAACCCGGCTGGCGTTTTGTTGGCTGGGCTCCTAAGCCAACGCCTACTGTTTTGGGTGATGCCACCTATGTGGCTCAGTGGGAATCCGAAGCTACCCCGACGCCCTCGCCTAGTCCAACATCATCTCCCACGTCCACTCCGACTCGTCCACCAACTTCAACGCCCTCCCCCACTCCAACACCTATACCAACTTTGTCACCGTCTCCTAGTCCAACTGCCTCGCCGCCGGGGGAAAATGTAGATGAGAAACCAGTTTGGGCGCTTGTAAATCTAATCTTGAGTGTTGTTGGAGTCATATTGGCTATTATACTAACTCTGTATGTGTTACTGCAACGCAATAAAAAGCAGAAAAACCAACCAACCCCCCAACAAACAAAAGACACCAAAAGATTAAACAGTGCAAATCAAACCCAAAAAAACACAAACAACGATAACGATGATGACCATACTGAGGTGCAGAGAAAGCAGAAGCAACGCCGTCTCTTTTGGTTTTTGTTAAGTGTTATTATGGGTGTTGTGGGTATTGTTGTGTTTTTGCTTACTGAGGATCTAAGTCGACCAATGGCCTTAGTGGATGAATGGACCATCGTAGATGTCATTATACTTGCAGTGCAAATCATAGCCATGGGCTTTACTTTCAAGCACCAAAAGAACAACAATGCAGACAACACAGAGGAACCTAACTCCTCTACCCCTACATCCAACACACAATAACCTCTCTTACTAATTTGACGCGCACCTGCGATGTTAAATTGAGCTGTGCGTCAGCATCTTTTTGATATTTGTTATTATTTTTCTAGTGGCAGTTTGGATCTAACCCTTGTGCAACTCAAGGTTTCATTGTGGTGAATGCATAACACTGTCGCTGTTGAGACAAGAGACGTGTCATTTTATCTGACGCGGCTGAAATTGCTCGATTTTCCAATGATTTTTTTAACACAGTATCGAGTAGTCTGAGAACTTAGAGATGATATTGTAGCCTACGGTAGGTAATTAATTTAGCTGTGGTGTTAGTACATAATTGTCGATATCTTTATAACTTTTATAGAGACTAGTTCATTGTAGCTTTTAAAAGTAATATTTTTTGGTGAAAAAATGCTAAAATCACTCAAAAAAACAACCTGTATCTTCTTTGTGTTTTTGTTGCTATTTTCCATGTTTGCTTTTTTGTTGCCTGTGAATGCATACTCAGTATTTAGTGATGATTTTTTGGGTGGAACTTTTAGTGCTTGGAGTTCAACCTATGCAAATCCAACGATCTCAAATGGTGTTGCACAATTTACTGTAACAAACGGTGATGGCGCTGGTTGCTATGTGATAAAGGACCAATTGCCCATACGGCGTACTGAGGTATTTTCGGTATCCTCCAAAGTACGCTTCAACACCCTACCCACTACCGGCCAGGGCAATTCAGCTATAATTTTCACCAAAATATTTGACTCCTCTAACCCCAAAGCCGCTACCGTCTATGCATTTGTTGATGGCTCCCAACATTTTGGCCTGTGGATTGGTGAGTGGCCCAATTACCTAACAGTCTATGACACAACTACCATACAAGCCAACACATACTACGATATAACCATACAACTAGATAACCCCAACCAGCAGCTCAAACTAATCGTTGATGGACAAACAAAAATAACTCACAGCTACAACACCTATTCTGCATTCCAAAACAGCAACCACGTTACCCTAGTTGAGGGGATTGCAGAAAATTATGCCTGGACACCCATCCAAGTATGGGTTGATTCTGTGATAGTTAATAGTAATGCTGAAATCACCTATACTATATCAACCATAGCTGGTCCAGGGGGCTCTATTAGTCCCAAAGGTACAACACAAATTACTGCTGGGGGAAGTCAAACATTTACTATCTCCCCCAATCCGGGTTATTTAATCTCTCAAGTAACCATAGATGGACAAAACCAAGGCACCACAACCAGCTACACATTTACAAATGTACAAGCCAACCACGTTATAACCGTCTCATTTAGACCCATAGCATTTAGTGATGGCTTTGAGAGCGGCTCATTTAATGCCTGGAGTGGAACTCTGACTTCCGGCGGAGTAATATCAACTTCAACAACAAGAGCCTACGATGGAACCTATTCAGTACGCAGTGTAGTATACTCTGAGGGCGGCCAAGCAATGCTCTACAAAGACCTGCCCAGTAGTAGAACAGTTGTCTATCTGCAAGCATACCTCTGGATAGACCTCCAACTGATCCCAAATGGCGGCACTGCAACAATTATAGAATTGCTAAACGGTCCCACAACAAACAGTCAATTTGGCATCAAAAACAACAACGGGACTCTAAACTATGCCCTTAGCCACAAAGACCGCACAAACACTGAAATCACAACTGCCTCTACCAACACCGCAACTCTGGGCACTTGGCATTTAATCGAGATAGCCGTCTATGCCCATGCGGTTGCCGGCTGGTCAAAACTATGGGTGGATGGTCAATTGGTAATTGATAACACAAACATAAACACCGGAACCGCCATTAACAAAATCAACCTCGGCGCCGCAAACTATGTCTCAATGCTCTACCTCGACAACATAGTTGTCGCCGACAGCTACATCGGCCCCTCAACCTACACAATCTCAACCCAAGCTGGCCTAGGTGGCTCAATAACCCCCTCAAATCAAATACAAGTCCCCGCAGGAGGCAGTCAAACCTTTACCATAACCCCCAACCCCGGCTATACAATCAACCAAGTCATAGTAGATGGACAAAATCAAGGCCCCATAACCACCTACAGTTTTACAAACATACAAACCAACCACACCCTAAGCGCCACCTTCAAACAACAATCCATCTCTCCAACCATAGAGCCCCTCCATATAGTTGGACGTCAAATTCAAACCGCAAGCAACAAAAACATAACCCTGCACGGCGTTGACTACACCTACTTTATCGATGGCCCCAACGGTAGTTGGATGACACCCGATGGCAACATACTGTGGAACACCTGGAGCCCTGTCGCTATACATTCCAATCTAGATGCTCTCCAACGTATAGGCGTAAATATTATACGCGTTACCACAACCGCTCAGTGGTGGATAGATAACACTGATGATTTTCAAAGTCACATCTCCTACTTTATAACCCAAGCCGCCGAGCGCGGAATATATGTCGACTTTACTTTTTGGCAAGCTACCCCCACAAGCGGCATGCCCGATGGTGTCTTGCCCTGGGACGATGGAAACGGTCTCATAAATAACCCCCAAGACTTCATTGTACTCTGGCTTAATGTTGTCAACGCTCTAAAGATTCACCACAATGTTCTCTTTGAGTTCTGGAATGAACCCAACGCAAGAGGTGATCCTTTCGCAGAGGCAAGCTGGTTTAGAACCACCCAACAATGTATCACCGCCATCCGAGCAATAGGTGCAACAAATCTAATTGTTGTTCAGTGGAACTATGGCTTAGCCATGGATTATACCTGGTACCAACAGGGCTCAATTTGGGGTCTAAATTGGGTCTATACCTATCCCCTATTTGACCCCACCGGAAACCTAGTCTATGGTACACATCTATACCGAAACAAATTCTACAACTGGCCCACAACTGATGGCCTGCCCCACAGTTTAGCAGACGTAACCTTTGCTCTAACCCAAACAGGCGTTCTAAGCTTTGACAAACCCCTCTGGATAAGCGAAATCGGATGTAATCTTTGGGCCGCAAACCAAAACAACGAATATGAATGGTACAACAACACCCTAACCGTTCTCAATCAAAACAACATCGGCTACGTAGCCTGGGCCTGGGCTCCTTGGCGAACAGGCACCCAATGGGGCCTAGTAAATGGCGGAGTTCCCAACTATCAACCAAACCCCGCCGGACAAATATTCCAAAACCGACTTGCCGCCTAACTTTACTAACACAACACATTGAAATTCGGCTTTTGTTCAAGGAATTACTTACAAATACTTAGCATACCTTTTATTTTATGCCACAATAGAGTTGGCAGGTATCTAAGTGAAAACACTCCATGTGCCTACACTCAAATCAATAGTTGCTAACCGACAATATTTAGCACTCAGCTTGGCATTTCTCACAGCTTTTCTATGCGTTTTGCTTCTCAGAACCAATCTGCAGAGCTTTGATCTAACTGTTAATAGCTGGGTACCCACAATCCACTCCGATTGGGCAACTCCCATAGCCATTGCCATCTCATATGGCTTTGATACCTACAGCCTGCTCATCCTAAGCTTAGCCATTGCTGGCTATCTTTTCTATAAAAACTACCGCCCCCACAGTTTCCTACTACTAGTTGCTATGGGCGGAAATGCCGTCTTTGTAGCCCTCTTTAAAACCCTAGTTCAGTCTCCTAGACCCCTAAATGGCGTAATCATCGATACCGGTTACTCTTTCCCAAGCGGTCATACCGCTGGAAGCATAGTCTTTTGCGGTGTGTTGGCCTATTTTGCTTGGAACCACTGGAAAACCACCAAACCCCGCACAGTCCTAATCACATCCACAGTCCTGCTCACCTCAGTGGTGGGATTTGATAGACTATATCTAAACGTTCACTGGTTTAGCGATGTTTTAGGCGGTTGCTTACTTGGACTTTTCTGGCTTACCTTCTCTATCCTGCTCTTCAAACTCTTAATAAACAATAAACAAAACATCAAAAAACCAGACCCCGACAAACGCTGACTAAGCGCCAACTACCTTTTTGGTGGTTACTCAAAAAATATATTTCACAAACTCACCCTACACTAAAATAGAAGGCAAATATCGCTTCTTGTTTATCCTGCCTGTTTTTGTTGGATGGTTGCCAGATAAGCGGGCAGTCCCTCTATGCACTGAACATCACGGCTAACCAACGATGCCAGATCACGCCAAAACTGTACATTTACTTTGGTGTTTGTGCGTTCAAGGTTTTGTTGCAGTCGTTTTGTGCCCTCTCTGCCTCGGCGATCAAAATCTAGCAGCAAAATAACCTCGGATGTGCCCAATGATTCAATTTCGGCGGTGGCTTGCAAAAAAGATTTTCCACCCGTTTTTACCGTTAACACTTTACCTCCAACGCCTAATGCCAATAGCGCATGGGCATCTTTTTTCCCCTCAACAACCATTGGTTTGCCGCTCTTGGCTTGCTCCACTAATTTAGCTAAGACATCATCGATTTTTTCAAGGCGGGATTTGAGTTGCGTAGACAAGCCTCTACCTTGTTATCTGCGCTTTTTGTATTGTCTCAAGACAATCCATGGCGTCTTTGTGATTGGCAAAGTAGCGGCGTACCGGTTCTAAAATCTCTGCCAGCTCTGATGCAACACCGTTTTTAAGATCCATGGGGTGTAGCTTGCCCTCAATATAGCTGTTGGCCAAGTCTTCATGGCTCTCAAAGACTATATTACCGCCAAATTTCGCAGGCCGCTCAATAGTGAACACTGCTTTCTCTCGGAAGATGATGTATTTGGCAATATCTATCACCGGATTGTGCTTGACTATGCCCTCAGGGCAGAAGGCGCGTGACATTTTCTCTTTGATTTCTTGGGGTGAGTCATAGATGTATATGCAGGTTTTGGGCTTACTCTTTGACATCTTAGCCGATGCCAGTGCTTCTCGTTCTTGACCTTCGGGAATCGGCCAAACCGAGGGTTTCTCTAGCCCCTGTAGCAGATGATGATGCACACAAACCGGTTTCCAAAAGCCTAATTTTTCGCCGATTTCTCTGCTAACCATATTGGCTTTACGCTGATCCATACCTAACTGACAGATTTTAACTTTCATGTGAAATATATCTGCAACCTGCATAGGGGTGTAGATATAATCGCTAACGTAGTGGGCTTCACCTTCTTTGCGTCCTGCAATCTCAAGAGTACGAGTGGTGCGGGCAAGTGTGAGGTTTTTACTAACTACTAACATTTTTGCCCAATAATCAATGTCTTGGTATAACTCGTCACTGTAGATAAATTCCACCTTGTCACCGGGGACACCTAGGGCAAGCCAGCTGTGGCGGAAGAGATCTGCGGCTTTGTGAATAAGCTCCCGATCTCCGCCTAGTTTATTGTTAAGCCATGCGTGCCATGTAGAAAGATACGCTTTGAAGTGGATACCGGCTTCGGCAAAGTCTTTCATTTTATAAGCGCAGATAACTCCTGTGCCTAGATGTGCAAGTCCTGAGGGTTCCCAGCCGTTATAGGCAATGGGGTGCTCTTCAGCTTCTAGAAGTGCGCGTAGATCCTCAGTTGTTACTAGTTCCTCAGCGGGTGGTCTGCAAATAAGTTCAATCTTTTTCTCTATATCCACTATACCAGCATCCTGCGTTAAAGTTAATGTACGCTTCTTTAACTTAAATTTAGAGGCTAACTTTATTATTATTTTTCGCGGGCTGATGTCTCCCGACGTAACCTAACACTTCACCTCACAGCTAAGCGTCGCTTTAAGCTTGGTGAAGCTCTCTCGGCGCGGGAATTTACGCCCGTATCTCACCTGTTCCATAATTGGGTAGAACTCGATCGGTCATAGGTGCAAGATTTATGTTTCTTGCGTGCCCTCTGTCAAGTCCGTCGTTATGGGTGCTCATTTTCGGCAAGACACACATAATGATGTTATTTGTTTGTTAAAGGTTGCGTTTATCTAAAACCCAAACACTCAGCTCAAAAACCCCGCTAATAATCATCAACAAATCTAAAAAATCCGTTCCAACACTATCCTTACCTGTTTTGCAGTTTGCTCATGTTCTCTTTGGCTAGTTGTTTTACGGTGTCTCTGTTTTCTTGTTTTATTCTTGTTGAGGCAAAAATTGGTTTGAAGTGAAAATCATCTTGTATTTATATAAGCAGAAAAGAGGCGCCGAGAATGGGATTCGAACCCATGCGGACCGGAAGATCCACGGGCTCTCAAGGCCCGCGCGTTAACCACTCTGCCATCTCGGCACCAATAGCGCAACACTTATTCTTTGGGTATCTTAAATGTTTACCGAATCAACCATATAAATTCTATATTAACCCAAAGACACACGCTTATACTCAGGGTTACTGGCGGGTTTTTCGGTAGTGTTCGACATTAGTTTATATGGTTAGTGGACGTTTGAAAATTTTCACGTTAATACACAAACCAACTACCGCTTTATGCATTTGAAGAGACTTTGAGAAACATATAGTTT
>JAIRQQ010000019.1 GCA_031256395.1 Nitrososphaerota archaeon | reverse complement strand
CTGTTTCGTTTAGTAGTTGTTGGGGTGTTTTGTTTCCGGGTAGGATGTGGAAGTTTGTGGTGGTAATGTTTGGGGTGGAGAGGTATGCGGCTCGTGCGGCGTTGCCGGTGCTTTCTTTGTGGTCTTTTTTGGCAGAATAGTTGTCATAGAGAAAGTTTTGTAGAATGCCTTTTTCGATTATTGGGGTTTT
Source organism: Nitrososphaerota archaeon (assembly GCA_031256395.1). Classification (GTDB taxonomy): domain Archaea; phylum Thermoproteota; class Bathyarchaeia; order Bathyarchaeales; family Bathycorpusculaceae; genus Bathycorpusculum. The sequence goes on along the minus strand of JAIRQQ010000019.1, from coordinate 12,390 downwards.
TTGTTGGGGTACGCCTTCGCCGTCAAAGGCGGCTGTTCGTAGGCCTCCGGGGTATAGGCCGTCGTCGTAGATTGTGAGGGTTGGGGAGGCTACTTGGGTACCGAGTTTGTCTTTGAAGGGGGATTGGTTGCGCTGGACACTATCGGCTTTGATTGCCGCCATGAGTGTGTATGTGAAGAGGTCTTGGAGGGCTATGGGGGTGAGGATGACTTGGGAGGTTTGGGTTGGGACGGGTTTTGGTTTGAGGGCGGAGAGGGCGAGTTTGGCGGCTTCTTTGCCTACCCATTCGGGGTTGAGGTGATGGGTTCTTGATGCGTCAAATTCAAAACAGACAGGAGTGGTGGTGTTAGCGTCTTTTGCTAGTGTTGCTAGGCTGCACTCGGTTATGGTTCCTTGGTCAAAGGCGGTTATGCCGTTAGAGTTGGCTATGGCATTAGCTGCGTATCCGCTGCCTACGCCTCCTTCGATGGGTAGTACTTGTTTGTTTAGCTCAGTTGCGGCGTCTAGCATAGTGACAGATATTTTGACGAGGTCCTCAGGGCTTAGGTCAACGATTTTTTGGTCAAAGGTGCCCTGGGTTTGGTGGTAGGGTTTATTTGTGGGAAGGCTGTGCCAGTCGGAGTCGGGTTTGCTGGCTTTAGCGGCGCTTAGTGCTTGTGTTGCGGTGGCCTCAATGGCTTTTGGGTCACTGATTAGGTTGGTGTAGGCAAAGCCTATTGCTTTGTTTAGGGTGACGCGTATGCCTATTCCGTGATCAATGATGCGATTAGTTTTGCTTATTTGGCCCAATTCGATACCGATGTTGGTTGCTTGTCCATCATAGACATAAGCTTCTGCCTCAGAGGCGCCTATTTTTAGGGCTGATTTAACTGCGGTCTCTGCTAGGCTGATTAAAAAGTTTTTTTCAAGCACTGCCACCGACAATTACCTCGCTGACTCGTATATGTGGTCCGCCGTCGCAGATAAAGGCTGTTTGGCCTTTGCCGCAGCGTCCCGGATCTAGGGCGAAATCTTTGCCAACCCCATCGACTTTGTGGAGTGTTTCAAGGGTGTTGCCGCTTATAGATGCGTTGCGCACCGGGGCTTGGATTTCGCCGTTTTTAATTTCGTATCCTTCTTGTATGCCTACCTGAAAAGTTCCATCCAGACTGGCTTGGCCGCCGCGAAAACTCTTGAAGTAGTACCCTTCTTTGATACCCTCAAGTAACTCGTCTAGGGTTTGGTCTTTGGGTGCCATGTAGGTGCATCGCATGCGGATAATGGGTTCAACGCGAAAGTCCTCTGCGCGTGCGTTGCCGGTGGGTTGGGTATTGAATTTTTGGGCGGTTTCTCGATTGTGCATCAACCCTGAGACGATGCCGTCTTTTATGAGCAGGGTTTTGTGACTAGCGACTCCTTCATCGTCATATTTGAATGCGCCAAAGGCGCCCTCTATGGTACCGTCATCGTAGAAGGTAACAAAATCAGAACCAATTTTTTTGCCCATGTTGTTGTCAAGTATGCCGCCTGAGAGGGCCAGATCAGCCTCGGCGAGATGTCCAAAGGCTTCGTGTACAAACACGCCAACTACATTTGGTCCAAGCACCACTGGAGCTTTGCCGCCTTTGGGGGGTTTGGCGCTTATTTGCTCAATAGCGCGCTGAGCTACTTTTTGTCCCAGCTCCTCTGAGGGTTGGGTGTCAAATAGTTCATAGCCTGCGGTGGAACCAATTTCTTCTCGACTAAAGGTAAAGGTGCCCTCGGTCTGTGCAGAAGCGGTGATACGGGCCCAAACATAGAGTTTGTCTTGCTCAATGTTTGTGCCTTCGCTGTTAACAAAAAAGTTGGTGCCCATCAAATCCATATAATCCAATCCGCAACTCTTTATGCGTGAATCAAAGCTCAAGCTGGCTTTGGTGATGTCGAGGGCATTTTTGATTTTGTCCTCCATGGCGATGTCTTTGGGGTTCTTTTTGGGTTTAGCGCTCACATGATCCTCCACAACGGGTGCGGAAGCGAGTTTTATTGGGGTTTTGAGACGCTGACTTACTATCTTGGCCATGCAACAAGCATCAGAGATAGCTTCGTCTAGAATTGCACTGTCTAGGGAGCCCACAGAGGCAAATCCCCACGCGCCATTGACTAAAACACGAATAGCCACACCTGATTCTATACCCTGTTTGGCGGCTTCTACGCGTTCTTCTTTTAGGGTGAACATGGTTTTGGTTAGTTGTTGTGCGCGTGCTTCAGCATAGTTTGCGCCGAATTTGGTGGCTGCTGTGGCGGTGATTTTCTGCAAAATGTCTTTCAAAGTATTTGACCTATAGAAAGTAGGTTTGAGTGGGAATTAAACCATTTTGTTTTAAGCGCTACCTGGTTAGCAGAAGAAATCGCTCATGCTTCGTTGTTGTACCCGTGGAGCGGATAGAGGTTTGGCTTTGATTACTGATACTGAGACATCAAGGGTAAGGTGGCCATATACACCATCGTATCCGGGTGTGACTTTTGCTGAGCCGTCGCGTACTTTTATGATCGCTTGCGCAAAGGGAGCATCCACCACAGAGGCCAGTTCTTCAAATGACGCGTCCATAAGCACGGTGTATTCGTTTCCGAATTTTGCTATGAGGGGGTTGTAGATTTTCCATACAGCTTGAATAGCAGGGGAGTCGGTTCCAATTACGGCGGCGATGACTTCGCTTAGGGGCAGCAGACATTTAAAGTCGGGGGCGTTGGGGCGTTTGTAGTCTGAGGGGCGGTCGGCGAGTTCTTCTACGCGCTGCTCAACGCCTTTGACAAGTTTTCGGCGACAAACCGGGCAGGTATTGCCAAATTTTATAGCTTCGGTGGGTGAGAGGCTGACTTTGCAGTTGCGATGGCCTGTCCAGTGGTATTTGCCATAGGCGGGATCGGTTTCGATGGTGAATTTGAAGCGTTCAGGATCATTGTCAGATATGGCAGAGATCACATGGTCATATGTACATCTGGGGAGATCAAATGCGTTGGCTTCTCGGCCAATGCGCCAAGGCCAAAAGCTGTGGCAGTCACTGTTTGAGAGCAAGGCGTATTTGTCTAAGCCGCTTAGGCGCCAGTTCATTGCTGGATCAGAAGATAGGCCTGTTTCGAGGGCGTGAATATGTTTGGTCATGTCTTGGTAGCAGTCCTCAACAGTGTCAAAACCGCTAGAAGCCCCAAAAATGCTAAACCAAGGCGTCCAAGCATGCGCAGGAAAAATCATGTTATCGGAACTAACCGACATGACTTCTTCGACTAGCTGAGGGGCAGTACAATCAAGAATGGGACGTCCATCAGAGGCTAAATCTCCAAAGCGGGCAAGACGCTCGTTAATTTGATCAGCAGACTCGAGGTTGGGGGTTAATATGACATGATGGATTTTTTTGGATGCCCCTTTGTAGTCAAAGATGGTACAAACCTCGGTTTGGAGCATAAAATACACAGGTGAATCGACATTGGCAAGTTTGAATAAGTCTGTATCTGCTTCTGGGGCAAGGTTTTCGCGGATCTCTTTTAGCCACAAGGGATGAGTAAAGTCGCCTGTACCCACCAAGTTGAGCCCCTTAATTTTTGCATATTTGGCTATTTCACCCAAACTCATCTGTTCACTGGTCGCACGACTGTATCGACCGTGAATATGAAGATCAGCCATTACTCGAATTGTCAACATCCCCTATAACTGCTTAAAGCTTGTTTAAAGCTGGGGTTATAGGTTAATTGTGATAAATTAAGTTTGCCCGATATGATCTGCTACTGTCTGTTTCCAAAACCAGTTCCTAAATAACTCATGAGAAATGTGACCCGCCACTTGTCAGTTATAACGCATTTGGTTAGGCTGATTAGAAAATGGAAAAAGGGTAACTGGTCATCTGATAGTTGGGTTTATGTGGGTAATAGATTTGCTGATCTTGTTAAACTATAAATGGTGCAGGGTATTTAGCTACTGACAAGTAGCAGATTACTTGAACTACCGCAATATCTCGCCATTTATTCCCGCTTTTTAGCATTGAAATGTTTTTGTTTGATCCCGAGTTGCCCCAATTTGCTAGCATAATCGTACCTGTGCCTACATCATCATCGCCATTTACCGCGCTGTTGTTTGTGATCTCGCCACCAGACACATAAAAACCAACACCTGCATCCGAATTAAATACACCCCCGCCTCGAGCAGAAGCTGTATTTTTAGAAATTATACCTCCGCGCATAGTAAAGTTGGCATTGTTTTCTATACCGCCACCAACACCGGAATAGGCAGTGTTGTTTGTGATCTCGCCACCAGACATACTAAAGTTACCATAGTTGGCTACACCACCGCCAGATTTACCGGTGTTATTGTTGATCTGACCCTTTAACAGGTTAAAAGTACCATCCAAACGTCACCTCCGCCCCATTCAGCGTTGTTGTTAGAAATTATACCACCCGACATACTAAACAGTCCCGAGCCTCCGACACCACCACCAAACATGGCTTCGTTATCTGAAATCATACCCCCAGATATACTAAAACTACCCTGATTGTATACACCTCCACCAGAATATCCTTGATATGACCTGCTCATAGCGGTGTTGTTGGTGATTATGCCGCCTGATATACTAAAGGTGCCCTCATTGTACACGCCACCTCCATTACCATAGTTCATATTGCCGGAAATCTCACCATCAGACAGAAAAAGTGTACCACTACTCCCAACATACACACCATTGCCCTGAACCTCTTTAGCATGAGTTACAATAATGCCCTCAAGCCGTACCACGCCCAAGAAATTAACAAAAATTGCAGGCATATTTGCTGGTCCCAACAACTTGAAAAACTCGTCGCCATCACTTCTAAGGGTTATGTCCTTATTTTCATAAATAGAAATAGGCTCTGTAAGGGTAATATCTCGACTAAGAACGATAATGGCAGACGTATTAAAATCCATATTGCTTATAGCCGCATTTAGTTCCCTTTCAGTCGCAACATACACTTGCGATTGATCAAAACTAGGCCAAACAATGGTAAACTCAGTCGATATGTTGTAATTGTCATAATCCCCTGGGGAACGTATGTAACTAAAATCTTTGGTAATGCGATAATACCCCGAACTTAGCTCACCATAGGACCAAGTCCAATCTATTTCTATTTCCCTTGTGCTATCGCCCTCTAATATATAACCTATAGCAATCCAAGCAATATTTTCGGTAACATATGGAAGTTGACGCCACTCGCCGTCGACTTGTTTTTCAATAGTATAACTTTGTCCAAAAATATATTCATCTGGCGCAATATTTTTTATTATTAGGGTGAGTTTAGTATTGGAAACAGAGTTTGCTTTTACTTCCAAAATTACTCCTTCTGAAGCAGGGATTGGAACTGGATCAGAATCAAGCTCATTGTTACGACTCATAATAGATAGACAAACCACACAGCCCGCGATTGTTATAGCGAACAGAATTTAGCCGCAAACACTTTTGCGTTCATAACTATTTGGCTCCTCTAAGAATTTGATGTATATTTTTGATCAAGACAGCTTCCACGTTAAATCCCCGCCTGTATATCTATCATAAGTTAGTTTTAGTTCTAAGTATTAGAACACCTATTCACCACTATAAAGGATGTCTTGAGCTATTGTTGATCGAGGGTCTAATACTAAGTCAGTAATAGCAGTTTTTGTAACTAAAAAAGGGCAGAATCGGAGAATAGTTATTGTTGTGGGGATTTGGTTTGCAGTCTAAGGGTCCATGTTGTCAAGGATTCTAAGAGTTGGGTGATGAGTTGACGGGTTTGGGGGTTGGTTAGGTTTCCTTTTTCGTCTATGTTGTTTTGGGCTTCTGAGAGCATGACTTCAGGGCGGTTAATTGGGTGCATATCGAGGAAAACAAAGATTTGTCGTAGGTGATATTGGGCTCTGGCGCCGCCGAATTTTCCGCCTGAGGCGCTCATGATGGCAACGGGTTTGCCCTCTAAAGGATGGCCTTGGGGTGGTCGACTGGCCCAGTCTAGGGCGTTTTTGAGTACGCCTGAGAGGGAATAGTTGTATTCGGGGGTGGCGATAAGTAGAGCGTCTGCGTCGCGTATTTTTTGTTTGAATTCTACAACTTTGGGGGGCAGGTTGTCGTCTAGGTCGGCGTTGTATAGGGGGATACCCTCTAAATCATATGTTTCTATGGCCATCGTCGGGGGTGCTACTTCGACGGCAGCACGAACTAGGGCCTTGTTATAGGAGCCAACGCGTAGGCTCCCTGCAAAAGCTAGAACTTTGATTTTATCTGTCAAAAAAACACCATAAAAATTTAGGTGGACTATTGATTTAAAGGTACTGATGAACCAGAATTGGGGAGGTTTACAATATTTTTTTATTGCGCTGTGGTGCACCTACAGTTATGCATGAATGGGCCTTAGCTGAATCTATACTTGTTTCTGCACAGCAAATTGCAGAACAAGAACACTTGGTGTCAGTCTCAGAAGTTACCATTCGGGTTGGGGAGCTGCAGCAAGTGGAACCTCCGATTTTGCGCTTTGCTCTAAATCAGATGCGCCAAGGTCTTCTATTGGGTGCTAAATTTCGGATTCTAAAAGCAAAAACTACTCTGAAATGTCGGGTTTGTGGCGTTGCTTGGGTATATAGTTCCAAAAAACTTGACAAAGCTACTGCTGAGGCCATTCATTTTGTGCCTGAGGTTGCCCATAGCTACATCAAATGTCCCAAATGCAACAGTCCCGATTTTGAAATCGCAAACGGCCGCGGGGTATGGCTTGAGGATATAAAAGGAGTTAAACGCAGTGATTGATCCCCGTGCAAGCATAATTGGAGAGCGATTAGCAAAAACAGGGCGGGTTGTTGCGGTTTCTAGCGGTAAGGGCGGCGTGGGTAAGAGCATGGTTGCAACCGCACTAGCACTTGGGCTTGCTAAAAAGGGCTTTAGGGTTGGATTGTTTGATGTGGATTTTACAGGTCCCTCAACACACATAATTCTGGGTGTTTCTCAAGATGTACAACCCAAAGAGGATAAGGGGTTGGTTCCAGCTGAAGTGGAGGGTTTATGTTATATGTCGCTGGTTTATTTTGTCGGAGATAGACCAGCCCCTCTGCGGGGTGTGGATGTTTCAAATGCCCTTATCGAGTTGCTAGCAGTTACTCAGTGGGGCCAACTGGATTTTCTCATAGTTGATATGCCTCCAGGTATTGGGGATGCAGTGCTGGATTTGGTGCGTTTAGTTAAAAAAATTGAGTTCTTAATCATCACTACCCCATCACTTTTGGCGTTTGAGGTGGTTAAAAAACAGGCGGCACTACTTGGGGAGTTGGGGATGCCTATAATTGGGGTAGTTGAGAACATGAAACAAGACCACAACCACAGCCCAGTTATTGAGGAGCAGACCAAAAAGTTGGGACTAAGATATCTGGGTGCAATTGCGTTTGATCCAAACATTGAGAAAGCCATTGGTCATCCAGCTAAACTCTTAGATACCGCTCTTGGAGAACCCATAACCAACTTAGAAAAGGTTCTCTTGGGCAGTGAAATGTGATTTTGATGGTTTGCCGCGCAGTTATTTTTGATTTTATTGGTACTTTGGTTTATTGTAAAAACTATAGTATGGTTGACTCTGAGGTTAAGCTCTACTCGGCGTTGGTATCGGAGGGTTTTGAGCTGGAAAAAGATCGGTTTTTGGATGCCTACAAAGAAGCGCATCAGAAGTACCGCAAAATCAGATATGAGCAGTTTAGAGAGGTGACTAATGCGGTGTGGGTTTCTGAGGCGCTTTGTAGTTTGGGATTTAGAACCACTCCAGAGCACAGTGGGGTAAAGGGGGCGCTTGACATATTTTTTCAAGACTTTCTTAGCACTGTTGAGCTTTGCAAAGGAGCCAAACAACTGCTCAGCCAGTTTGCTTCGCAGTATCGGGTGGGGTTAATTAGCAATTTTACCTATGCGCCTGTTATCTACAAATGTCTCCAAAAAACCGGCATACACAGCTATTTCAACACCGTTGTTATCTCAGAAGAGGTGGAGTTGCGAAAACCCAGTCCCAAAATTTTTTACGATACGCTAAATTGTTTGGGTGTTCAGGCCCATGAGGCAGTGTTTATTGGAGACAGCCCCTTAGAGGATATCAAAGGGGCCAAATCAGCGGGGCTACGAACGGTATTTAAGCCCTCGCAGTTTAACAGTTTGGAGGATTTAGTTCAAAGTAAACAGACGCCGGATCAGATTGTAGAAGAGCTTGCAGAGCTTCCTCAAAGAATTAGTCAAATTTTTGCTATGGACCCAAGGTTGAGAGTTAGCGGTGGGGAAATTTGATTCGGTAGGTTTTTACGTTTAGAAACTGTTTGCTTGTTGTGAACTATCTTGATTGGAAAGCTTTTGACGTTTGAGGAAGCGAAACGTGCCGTTGAAATCAGCTTTAAGCCACAGCTGCCAGATACTGAAGTGACAGTTTTGTTGGAGGCCTATAATCGGGTGTTGGGTATTGATGTTGTGGCACCGCGAGATATTCCGGGTTCTAATACTGCAACGGTTCAAGGTTATGCTCTAAACGCCAAAGACACCTCATCGGCAAGTGAGGATAATCCAGTCGCATTGAAGGTCTGTGGAACCCTATCTGTGGGTGAGATTGCTTGTGTTAGTCTTCTAAGTGGTGAAGTGATGGAGGTTTGTGTGGGTGCGACTTTGCCGCCAGGGGCAGATACTGTTATAGCGGCCCAAGATGGGGAGCACGAAGATGATACTCTGCAGGTTTACGGTGAGGTTTTTTCAGGGGAAAATATGCGTCAAGCGGGTTCAGATATCCAAAGAGGGGCTGTTGTGCTTCGAAAGGGGCAGGTTTTGGGTTCTGCGGAAATTGGTGTTTTGGCGGCTCTGGGGTTTATGGATGTTACGGTTCTAAGAATTCCTATTGTTGCGGTTTTCTCAGTTGGTGCTGAGATAGGCGAGCTGGGCAAGCCATTGCCAGCAGGAAAAGCCTTTGATGCAGCAGCCTACAGTGTCTATACAGCGATTATGGAGTGTGGAGCCAAACCGGTTTGCTTGGGTGTGGTTGCAGAAAATAATGCAGCCATTGCGCAGATGCTTAAAACCGCAACCACGGTGGCAGATATGGTTGTGGTCTGCTCAAGCATTGATATTGCCGAGATTGCTGATACCTTAGATAAACCTGGAATTGTTGTTAACGGTGTTGCGATAAAGCCCGGCAGACAGACCGCGGTTAGCTTCATCGGAGAAAAACCGGTTTTCATACTACCTAGCAATCCGTCTGCGGCGTTGTTAGTGTTTCAGTTGTTTGCGCGGTCGTTGGTACAGCGTTTAGGCGGCAGACCTGTTGCGGATCTAAAAACGGTGATGGCGTATGCAGGTGCAAAAATGTTTAGTGCAAAAGGCAGTCGCAACTATGGGTTAGTTGGACTCAAGTTTGATGAAAAATGCCGTTTAATCGCCGAGCCCCTTCAAATCTCAGGTGCCATATCGGCTCTAGTAAATGCAGAAGGGTTTGTAGAGATTCCGGAAAACGAACAACATATAGAGATAGATCAAGAAGTTGCGGTTAGGCTATTTCGCGGCTCAGCAGGCAAAAGCTAAGCCTTTTTCTTAATCAACAGCAACACAGTCACTATCCAAGTAAACACTGGATACAACAACATGCTCACAGCAACAAGTATGTTGCTAAACCCCACAAAATAGAGCGTATAGAGCGAAAACACAGTAATGGTAACTAGCAAAATAAACACCAACCAAGGCGCCCAAACCCGTTTGAATAAAATACTATAGGCAGTTATGAGGCTAAATATACCCAGAAAACCTATATGGGGCGGAAAATGGGTAAGCGGCAAAGAAATAAACAAAAGCACCCCTGTAGAGACATAGAAAACCAGAGCTATCAACTGGTTACGGCTAAGACTCCCAAATTTGGCCGCTATAGACAGAACACATTCGCCTCAGCCATATGCAGTAGAGATAACTAATAATTTTTGTGGCTGGTTAATCTACACTTTAACCTCTTCTGCCAAGAACTTGAGCACAAAACTAAAATTAAGTACACTATCAAAAATATTTAATGCGCTGGATTGTATACCTTAGTTATGACAACGTGAAATCTCCGGTAATGTGTATGTGTTTGAACCAAGAATCAGAGTTGGCGGTGTTCACAATTGGGTATTCCACGCGATCACTAGAAGAATTTACAGAGTTACTCCAAATCTATGGCATCACATTATTGACAGATATTCGTGCGGTTCCTCAAAGTCGCTACAATCCGCAATTTAACAAAGAAACACTCCCAGATAGTCTCAAACGTAGCGGCATAAAATATCTTCATATCCCCGAGCTTGGAGGCCTGCGCCATCCCAAACCCAGTAGCACCAACCTATCATTGGAGGGTCAACTTCGCGGCTATGCTGACTATATGCAGACCAAAGAATTCACTGAACAACTCCTAAAAATATTGGCACTGGCACGAGAGAACCGTTTGGCATTGATGTGTACTGAAGCGTTGCCCTATAATTGTCATCGGATATTGGTCAGCGATGTGTTAACAGCGCGACACGTGCGGGTGCTACATATCATAAGCAAAGAGGACACTGTTACGCATAAAATTAACGAGCTTGCGCAGGTGGATGGTATAAGGGTGACATATACGCTCTATACTAAGGAGTCCCCTCAGAGGACCCTGAGTGATTTTGGAACCACATAAAATAGCATGTTGTATCAAAAGATGGATTTAAAAAAAGGCAGGCTCTTTGTTTTCGGTTGTCGGTAGGTAAAAAGATATTTTATCTCTGCCCTCAACAATTACCTTACTAAGAATTTCACCGCACACCGAATCGATTACTTGTCCGCAAATATGTTTTTCTTCGGTATATGTAGCTTTTTCATTGCCATAATTTGTCTGTCTTAGTTTTGCTCTTTGCTTGAAACTCGGATATATCCGTAAATTTTACACATATAACCTCTTCAAAAATTTCTTTAATAATACCTGAAACAACCTTGAATTTTTTCAAAATTTGAGGTATAATGTTAAATGTGTTAATGTGCGTAGAATTTAGCCGCACTTTGATGGAGTGGAATACGTGGACAATAAAAACATCAGGTCATTTGAAAACAAACGTGTTCGTACAGCTTGGGACGAGGAAAAAGAGGAATGGCTTTTTTCTATTGTGGATGTTGTCGGTATATTGACAGACCAACCTACACCGCGAAATGCAAGTACCTATTGGGCAGTTATGAAAAACCGCTTGAAAGATGAGGGTGCAAACAAACTGCTTACAAATTGTAAGCAGTTGAAAATGTTGGCAGAAGACGGTAAAATGCGACAAACCGATGTTGCGGATACCCAAGGCATTTTACGTATTATTCAGTCCATACCTTCGCCCAAAGCTGAACCGTTTAAAGTTTGGCTCGCAAAAGTCGGCGCAGAAAGGATTGATGAAACAATCGACCCTGAAATAGCGATTGGCCGTGCGTTTGCTACATATTTAAGAAAAGGCTACTCGAAAGACTGGATAAATCAGTGGATTTTAACCCTTCAAGTACGAAATGAATTAACGAGCGAATGGGATGAGCGTGGAGTTAAAGAGGGCAAAGAGTACGCCATTTTGACAGATGAGATTTCCAAAGCTTGGAGCGACATGACTACTCGGCAGTATAAGAGTTTCAAAGGTTTACGGAAGGAAAATTTAAGGGACAACATGACGACTTTGGAACTGGTCTTAAATATGCTTGCCGAAGCGACCACAACGGAGATTTCAAAAGAGCAAAAACCGCAGACTTTTGAAGAAAATAAGCAAGTTGCTCGAAGTGGCGGCGAGGTTGCGGGAATTGCACGGCGCGAAGCAGAGAAACGGTCGGGCAAGCCTGTTATAACCTCAAAAAAAGCCATTGATTTCGCACAACTTCTCACTGATGTAATTGAAAGTAAAGACGACAAGGATAAGAAAAACGCCTAATACACACATTCCTTATAGTGCAGAGGCGGCGACGATACAGCCGCTTAATAAAGCGCAAAAAATCAGCCAACTAAAACGGCAAACTAAGGGCACAAACCGCCAAACTTGACCCAATAGGGCGGGGAGTGCTCTGCATCAAGGGCGGCGGTTAATGCCAACGAAAGCCGCAAAATGAGCCTGATTTTTGGGGACTGTCCCCATAGCGAAGCGATTTATAAACGGTGTTGAGTGCGTTATATTGTATCGATTTTTAGAAATAATCTCTTGGTACGTTAAGAAGACAGTTGTTAAGGTAATTTTATAAGAAGTCAAAGATAGGAGTAGTAGGGGGCTGGGTATGCAAACAAACCGCAAACAAACGAGAGTGTTCACCTAAAGATATACATCATTTGATTTTGCCATTGTTGAAAAATTTCAGGCATAGTCAAAGCACACCACAAACGAATAGTTAAATCCACCATAACAGAACTCTTAGACAC
>JAIRQQ010000119.1 GCA_031256395.1 Nitrososphaerota archaeon | reverse complement strand
AAACTCAAGATGCTCCAAACCCACCGATACATAACCCGCAACGTCACCACCGATCCGTCGCTACATGTAGAGTACGCCCTAACCACGAAAGGAAAAAACACCGTTCTACTAGCACTACCACTGCTCTACTACACAAGCTCAATAGAACCAAACGATCAACCAAAAAAGACACCTAACGTGGAACAGCAGAAAGCGGGTATTTGACCATACATACCGACGGTAGAAGATTGTTTGTTTCTGGCAAACCATGATTTGTGTCTTGAATAGAAAACAAAAACACCAGCGTTGAAAAAACTAAATTTACATCCAATTAGTCTTCTTAACCATAATTTTAGGCGGCTACATATGTTTATATTGAAAAAACATTTAAGCCGGCAACTGATAAATTGGATTGCGGTTAGCATGTCTGAAGAAATAAAAGCTCCGAGTGTGCAAGATCAAATCAGCAAAATCAAAAAAATAATAGATCGCGGACTATTGTGGATGTTTGTTGCAGGTGCTGTTAGCGGACTCTGTTTGGGAGTTTTCTGGATGCTTGATAGTGTGATGTTTATCCGCCCAATCGGATTTATAATCGGCATGGTAATATGGGGCGGTTGTTTTGGATTTTGGTTGGGATATCGGCAAAATGCAAGAGAAGACTATAGGAAATTGCTTGAACAGTTGCAACAAACCCATAACGTTTCAGAATAACGAGTTATACTCAGCTGAGGATGTTTCTTTATTTAACCTCACTGGCGTAATAGTTAACGCAAGTTTCAGCGAGTAGTTAGCAGGTTCCTAGGTGATTTTGTTTTGGTTGTTGGTGTAGGCTGGTTGATTCTTTTATGGTTTCAAAGACCATGCAGGTTAGTGTTTTGTCTAGGCCTTTGATGCGGCGGAGTTGGTCTACGACGAATTTGCCGATGGCTTCTACGTTTTCGGCTCGGAGTTTTACTAGCAGGTCCCAGTTGCCGGTTATGATGTGGACTTCTTGGACTTCTTGGAGTTGGGCGATTTCTTCTGCGACGTCGCGTTGGGTGATTTGGGGTTCGTCGTTTTTGCTGTAGGAGACTGAGGCTAAAATAAAGGCGGTGGTGCCTAGGTTGAGTTTTTGGGGGTCGAGGATGGCGCGGTATTGTTTGATGATGCCTTGGTCTTCTAGGCGTTTGATTTTGGCAAAGACTGTGGTTAGGGGGATGTTGATTTTTTTGGCGATTTGATTGGCGGTTAGTTTGCTGTTTTCTTGGATGAGCAGTAAGATGGCACGGTCTTTTTCGTCGAGTTTAGCCGTCATATGTAAATATTACAGGTTTGAGGGATAAAAACCTATAGGAATTGTAATTTATACAGGTTTTTTTATAAAAAATTTATTAGTTTCACAGTGCAATTAGCAACAGGGATCTACCATCATGCTAAACTCAGAACAAATCGAAATACCCAAACCCCTAGATCAGCTAACACCACAGGAAATCATCCGTAAAGTAGCCATAGGCAAGCTCATGACCCGCACCCTAAAAAGCCTCACCGACACCTACATCAACAAAGGCTTTCAATGGCTCCTGCCTGTGATGGTAAGCCAAAGCACCGATCCGCTATGGCCAGATCCCAACTTATCAATAGAAAAACGTATCGAATTTGAAATTTATGGCAAACCGGTGCGCACCACCACCAGCATGATAATTCACAAACTCGCAGCAACCTCCACCGCTTATCCCAAACTCTTCATCCTCTCCCCCAACATCCGCATCGAAAAAGCAGACCGCGCCAAAACCGGCAGACACATCTACGAATTCACCCAACTTGACTTTGAAATCGTAGACGCCACCACCCAAGACGTCTTCACCCTAGTCGAAGACGCCCTAATCACACTAATACAAGACCTCAAACAAACCCACCAACCCGAACTAACCACATTGGGCCGCATAAACAACATAGAAGTGCCAAAAGCACCCTTTAAAATCTATGACCGAGCCGACCTCGAAGCCAAACACGGCCCCAACTGGGAAACAAACCTCATAACCGAACTCAAAGAACCCGCCTGGGTCATAAACATCCCCCGACAATTCTACGACACCGAAGACTTCCAAACCGGCCGATGGGACAACTATGATCTAATTCTACCCCAATTCGGAGAGGTCCTCTCAGGCTCCAAACGTGAATACCAATACGAAAAAATCATCAAAAAAATGGAACGCGACCAAGTCAAAAAAGAGAACTATAAACGCCTCATCGAGATGGCAAAAGAAGGCAAACTAAAACCAACCGCAGGAGCCGGCATAGGCATTGAGCGCCTCGTTGGATGGATAGCAGGCGTCAAACACATAGCAGAATGCCAACCCTTCCCCCGAGCACCAGGAAACGTTAATGAACTCTAAAGACGACACAATAAATTATGAATCCATATTTAGAAGCCCTACAACCCAAACTAAGCCCCTCAGATTTTAAAAAACTCAGCGCCATAAACAACCCCAACGTGCACGAGTTCATCGCAAAAGAAAGCGACCTCTGTGCTCCCGAAAAAATCTTCATCTGCAGCGACACCACCGAAGACATCGAATACGTCCGCAAACAAGCCATAGCCGCCGGCGAAGAAAAAGCCATCCTAAACATGGAAGGACACACCGTACACTTTGACGGTGAACAAGATCAAGGACGAGACCGTCAAGCAACCAAATACCTCGTTTCCAAAGGCTCCACCTTGAGCAAAGCACTTAACCAAATGGATCGCCAAGAAGGCCTCATAGAAGTCAGAGGCCTACTCAGAAACAGCATGATCGGCAGAACAATGATTGTCCGTTTTATCTCTCTGGGTCCAGCTGACTCCATCTTTACCATTCTTGGATTACAATGCACTGATTCATGGTATGTTGCACACTCCGAATCACTCCTCTACAGACCAGGCTACAACCAGTTTGTAAAAACAGGAAATATTACTGACTTTCTCAAAGTCGTCCACTCTGCAGGGAAAGTCAACAGCGACATGGTCAGCACAGATTACGCCCAAAAAGCCATCTACATCGACCACATGGACGAAACCATCTACAGCGTTAACACCCAATACGCAGGCAACAGCGTGGGCTTCAAAAAATTGGCCTTCCGCTTAGCCATCCGCAAAGCCAGCAGTGAAGGCTGGCTAGCAGAACACATGTTGCTTATGGGTGTGTTTGGTCCCAACGGACGCAAAACCTACTTTGCAGGAGCATTCCCAAGTGCATGCGGCAAAACCTCCACTGCCATGTTACCCGGCGAAACCATCCTAGGCGATGACATAGCCTACATACGCGATGTCAACTCAACTGCGCGCGCAGTCAACGTAGAATCAGGCATATTTGGCATAATCCAAGACGTAAAACCCAAAGACGATGCTCTAATCTGGAAAGTCCTAACTAACCCCGGAGAAATCGTATTTAGCAACATCCTAGTAAAAGACGGCAAACCCTACTGGCTGGGCATGGGGGAAGAACTACCCAAAGACGGCCTAAACTATACCGGCACATGGTATGAAGGTAAAAAAGACGCCGCAGGTAACGATGTTCCAGCAGCCCACAAAAACGCACGCTACGCAGTAGCTCTAAAAGCACTCGAAAACGTCGACCCCGAACTCAACAACCCCGCAGGTGTTGAATTAGGTGGCATCATGTATGGTGGACGCGACGCAAAAGCCTACGTACCAGTTCAGCAATGCTTTAGCTGGGAACACGGCATCATTGCATACGGTGCATCACTGGAAACCGAAACAACATTTGCCACCATCGGTAAAGAAGGCGTGCCTGAGATCAACATGATGAGCATCCAAGACTTCATCTCCATTCCCATGGGTAAAAACGTCGCAAACAACCTAAACTTTGGAAACAAACTCGAAAAACAGCCCATCGTGTTTGGAGTTAACTATTTCCTGCGCGACATCGAAAGCGGCAAGTACCTCAACAGCCCACAAGACAAACATGTCTGGATTAAATGGATGGAACAAAGAGTCCACAAAGAAGTAGACACACTAAAAACACCAACAGGATACATACCCAAATACGAAGACCTAAAGAGACTCTTCAAAGAAGTCCTCAACAAAGACTACCAAAAAGAAGATTACATCAAACAATTCACCATCCGCATCCCCGAAAACATTGCAAAAATTGAACGCGTACAAAGATTCTACCAAGAAAACGTCACAGACACCCCCCTAGAACTCTTCGGCATACTCTTCCAGCAACGCCAAAGACTAATCGAAGCAAAAGAGAAATACGGCGAATACATTTCACCGGAATGCTTCGAGAAAGAAGCCCAAAACTAAAACAAACAACCCCCACAAGGGTTTTCCTCTTTTTATAGTAACCAATTTTTCAAGTAAACAAGAACATCTATCGAAACTGTAGGGCTTAACTCGGAAAAGTTTTGGGTAAATCCATAAATCGAACAATTTTAAATAAACCTCACTAACGCACTAAGCGACAGTTAATTTAATAAAAAAAGAAAACCCATTAAGATAAGGAAAGGATCCGACGGTGAAAAGACCAGAACAGAAGAAAATCACATACACCATAAACATGACCACTGATGCGAAAGGTGACGGTTCAGTCACATGTCCCAAATGCAAAACAGTCATCTCACCTGATGATGAAACAGAAGAAAACTATGAAATCATAAGCACTGAGATCCACAACGACGAACTCGCAGAACTAGTGCTCAAATGTAGCAAATGCAACAACACCATAAAACTAACAGGCTTCCAGTAAACTTAAAGCAAACCAAACACATCATACGTAAACTCAATTCTACACGTATATATTTTTTAACCCTAACTTCCCACGTTTTGGGGTAATATAATTCTGTAAAACCTTATTTTGGCGTTTTTATGTGAAAATACACGTGTTTTTGTCTGTAAATCAATAATTACATATTACCTATTACCGTAATATGTTACATTGGTTTTTTGACGTTAATCTGGCATCTGTTTTTCACAAAAGAGTACAACAACAAGCTTTCAAATAATGTATTACCCTAAAAATTGGGAAGTTACGGTTTTTAAATGATAATTGTCTTGTAAGCACGCTTAATTTTGTTTATGTTGGGTAATGGTTGGTTTGCATATCGTGTTGATGCTGTGGGTTTTGTTTAACCACTAATTTCCCAAAAGTAAGCAATAGATTTCAGCTGTAAACCTTTTTTGGTTATTTTCACAATTAAACCCATTTCAGACGTTTTTAAGGGTTATATTCGTATTACTTATATAAGTAATATGCAATTGTTGTAAAAAAGGCACCTACTGTAAAAACAGAGCAAAATCAAGTCTAAAACCAAAAACATATTACTTAAATCGGGAAGTTAGGGTTTAACGCTATTTTTTGTTGTTCTTTTTATAGGAAAATAAACCAACAACAATACTGACAAGTACAACTATTGAAACTACAAGCACCACATAACACATTGTGTTATCTGTACTGTCGACGTTAGTTGTACTACCGTCACCATCAGTTGTACTACCGTCACCATCAGAATATATGTTGCCATACTGTGTAGCGGTGTTACCAGAAATTACACCACCATTCCGGTTAAATGTACCAGCGTTGTATACGCCGCCACCACCTTCAGCCTTATTATTAGAAATTACACCACTTTCAAACAAACTAAAATTACCGTTAGGCCAGTTGTATACCCCACCACCATAGGTAGCTTGATTATTAGAAATCACACCACCCGACATACCAAAGATACCACTATTAGACACGCCACCACCTGATTGCATGATATTTCTACCCATATTGTTAGAAATTTCACCACCAAACATACTAAAAGTGCCGCTGTTTTGCACACCCCCACCATCGTTGTTGCTGATTACACCACCAAACATACTAAACATACCACCGTTAGACACGCCAAAGCCTTTGTTGTTAGAGATTTCACCACCAAACATACTAAAAGTGCCGGAGCCACCGTTACCCACGCCAGCACCATTGTTGTTGGCGATTTTGCCGCCATACATTTCAAACGTACCCCCATTGCCCACGGCGCCAGCCAAACTGTTGTCCGAAAGCTCGCCACTATATAGAATAAGTACACCACGCACCTCAACACGTACAAGATTGTTCCAAGCAAGAATATTATTCGGACAAGGTACAATAATACCCTCAAGTTTTAACACTCCATCACCCTTGACATTAATCACAGCATCAGAATACTCGCCTGGACCAAGTGTAGTACGAGAACCCCCACCTACCAGTTTGAAAAATTTGGATGTACTTGTGCTTGTTAGGGTGATGTCTTTGTTGGCAGGAATAACAAGTTGTTCTGTAAGGGTAATATCGTTATCAAGAGCAATAACTGTAGAGCCTACGGCATTATTAATAGCAGTTCTAAGTTCCACCTCGTTACTAACTATTCGGTCAGATGCACCCAATACAAAAAGAGAAACGCCATTACTAAACATAGAAATGAAACAAGAAGAAGCCAACACTGCAACAAACAGTAGGGAAACAAAAGCCTTACTATAGAAACAACGGGAATATGCTTTAGATTTAACATTTATATACATGGAGATATCCTCTCAGAGGTGTATCTTCGAATTTAACATACTTTAAAGACCTGTTATATATTTTACTACAAAAATTAATTCAGGGCAAGACTTTATGGTTCTTCCAGTATCGGTTTACAGCTGATGTTACACTTTAATGTGAAGTCTAAGAAGAATGCGGTTTTATCTCAAGGAAACGTCGCATCCAAGAAAAGTAATTATGTGTGGTAGTAATGGTTAAGCGTTCACTTTGTTACTCGTTCGGTATTATTGGTTGTATCAAGTATTTACACCGCTTTGTCTCTCATAGCGGAAGGTCGAACAATTATTTGATTCTGTTTGTTTTTAAAAGCGTCTCTTAACACCGTTTAGGCAAACCCGACAAGATGCGTCCGGTGTGATCGATTTCTCCACTACGGATTCGGGTCGTTGAGATAGGATGATGATTTTGGGCGGGAACCATATCCACCACAACAAGCTCAATAGACCGATAACCAAGGTCACCTCTTTTTTGGTTAATTATCTGTCCTATTTTCTGAGTTTCTTCACTCACAATCAAAGCAACTATATCACTATTGGAGAGCATCAACCCATAGGAATCAATTAACGGTACAATTTGAGCGCATCCAATAAGCCCTTTCTGCGTCAAATATGCCTCAAGACTCTGGCGACGTTCGTCATAGGAAGCGGTTTTGTGGGGTTTGCTGATTTGCGCTACAAACTCATCAGAGGTTAGGCCGATAACAACTTTTTCTCCGACCTCAAACGCGCGACTTAGAAGGGCTTTGTGTCCGCTGTGCAATTCATCAAATGTCCCGCCGACGGCAACTTTTTTGTACTGTTTCATTTTATCAGCCTTACGCCCTCAAAATCTATTCGGCTCACTAATATCTGATTGGAAGGTAAAGTTTGTTTAAAAGCTTCTGCTACCGAAGCGGCGTTCTCTTCATGAACCACCGCATGCACCACTTCACCAATCATATTCTGCGCCGCTCCAATGGCACCAGCTTTTTCGGCCACTGCAACAAGCCTACGAACACCATCAGTGGCAAACCCCGCATTCTGTGCAAACATCCAGCACTGGGCCAAAAAATTCTTCAAGCTGGGTTCAGTCAAGATAGCCGCAAGCGCTTTTTGACCATAAACATTGATCTGTTGCATCCGCTGAGGTGAAGTCAACACAGAATTCTTTGGAATTAAGGTGCTATAGCAACCCACAACCACCACATAATCAGGGCTTATGGGGATACGATCGATTTTGCATATACCCGGTGCGCCGGGTTCGGTAACCAGTATAAGACCACCATTAAAAGTCAGAGAGCTAACAGTACCCAATCCAGTTTGGAGTTGAATTTCAACTAAATGAGCTAAATTACCAATTTGGTTGTATGTTAGGGGCAGGTTTAGGGCTTCTTTTAGAGCTAAGGCGGTGGTTAGGGCACCACCGGCGCTGGTTCCAAAGCCCATACCGATAGGGACGTCAATTTGATGCTCTACTGTAACCGCATATTTTTTGGTGACTTGGTTGAGGAGGGTTTGGGTTATGGTTTGGGTGACTTGGGCGTTGGGGGTTGGTTGATTGTTTATAGAAATTTCAATACTGTTCTCAGTGGCGTCGTTTAGGGTGACTTGGGTGTGGGTGCCAAGTTGGAGTCCAAATCCTCCGCCCCTTGCGCCCATGTATTGTAAGTCGGTTATGGGGGTGCCGTTGGGGTGGGTGTTGAAAATTTCAAAGAAACTGGAGATGGCTCCAGGTGCAAATGCTTTAGCGGTTTTTTTGGTCAATTGTTCCGCCTTTGTTTTGAGGTTTATTTCGGTAGCGCAGGGTTGGAAAAGCGCTTTGTACAACCGCGATGATAGGCGGTCCTGCTATTAAAATAAAGGGGATTTCGGTTGCTATGGTCCAAACAAAGAGCGGTAAAATAAGTGCGGCTCCAAAGGGCGCTTTGAAATATTCTAAAAACATGGGGCTGACAGCCCACACTGTTACTGAGAGTAAAAGACCACCAGCAATCTGCCCAACTATGGCACCTATGGCGTAGCTACGCCATTCTTTCCAATACACAGAGACGATAGCAATTGCAACTAGACTGCCAATTATGGTTAGTCCAAAGATAAGCATAAAGATCTCAGATGAGAAACCGACAAAAGTAGTCATGTCGGGGAGGAAAACAATTGAGGGCACTAATAGTCCCGCGATAGCTATAGATACGAATATGAGCGCTTGTTTTAAGCTAATGTTTTTAGTGTATAGATAACCAATCAGAAAGAACAGAAGAAAATTTGCTGGGACCCCTGCTACTAAGCTCAGGGGAGCGTTTCCGTGTACAAGCACGTCGCGTATGAATATGCCAATGGCACCGCTCATACCTCCAACCCAAGGACCATAAAGTGCGGCAAAAACTGCAGGAATAAGAACTGCGGGAAGAAAACCTACACCAAAAAAACTAAGTTCAGCGGTT
This sequence comes from Nitrososphaerota archaeon, assembly GCA_031256395.1. Classification (GTDB taxonomy): domain Archaea; phylum Thermoproteota; class Bathyarchaeia; order Bathyarchaeales; family Bathycorpusculaceae; genus Bathycorpusculum. Next base: position 1,175 of record JAIRQQ010000119.1, on the reverse strand, counting down.
AAGTAGCCAAATACTGCGTAGAGTGCAGAGCAAACAGCTATTGCAGTAATATCCTGTGTTGTAAGGTTGATTTTCAATAGATAGCCCTCTAAACTTTGAATTTAACCTTCACAAGTTGCAGTCTAAATAAGTATTCCGTATATAATGTTTAAACATGACTATACAAATTTAAAGTTGTCTTAACAAAATATTTTTTGTACGGAACTAACGATTTAGGGTAGTAAACAGTCAAATGGAACAGTAAAAGTCGAATCATCTTGTTAGTGTATAACACTGAAGGATATGGATTAAAATAAAAAAGCGGAAAACCAGCTACAGATTTCTGGAGCTTTATTGTGATTCTTTGTCTTCGTTCTTAACTGGTTTCATGGGTTCTTGACAGCAGATCAATTCACATGTCTCGTCACATTCGCAGGGGTTTTCAACGACAACCACAAGACCGCAATCTTCACATTCAAAAGTTTCACCTTTATTTTTTGCCAAAAATTCACCTTCTAAAAATAGCGCTATCAAATATATGGTAATCAAAAAATATAAAATTTTCTGAGCCATTGCTTTCTAAGATAGTGAAGGTTCAATAGTGTAAAAAGCGTTTGAACCATTCGGTTGCGTATTTGGCGACTTCTTCGAGTTTTCCGGGTTCTTCAAAGAGGTGGGTGGCGTTGGGGATTATGGTGAGTTTGTTTTGGTTAGTCATTTGATTTTGGGCTTTGCGGTTGAGTGCAATGACCTCTTGATCCCAGCCGCCCACCAGTAGAAGTGTAGGGGCTTTAACTTGTGAGAGGTATATTCCTGCAAGGTCGGGTCGGCCGCCTCTTGAGACAATAGCGGTCACGGTATCAGATAGTTTTGTTGCGGCGATAAGAGCGGCTGCGGCTCCAGTGCTTGCACCAAAATAGCCAATGTTTAGTTTCTTGGTTTGGGGTTTACTTTGCAGCCATTTTGTTGCACCTATGAGGCGTTTTGTGAGCAGGTTGATGTTGAATCGGTATTCGGCTGTTAGGGCATCGGTTTTTTCTTCGTTTGGGGTTAGCAGGTCAAAGAGCAGGGTTCCTATGGAGGCTTGGTTGAATTTTTGGGCGACATATTGGTTTCGGGGGCTAAAACGACTACTTCCGCTACCATGGGCAAACACGACCAGCCCTTGGGTGTTTGAGGGTAGAGTTAGGTCGCCT
>JAIRQQ010000100.1 GCA_031256395.1 Nitrososphaerota archaeon | reverse complement strand
TTTCTAAATCCGACCGGTTCATAACACAACTACTACTTGTTCTTCCACACCAATTGCATTATGTAAACCATGTGCACAGCAACCACTCAAAAATGCTCATGCGACTGAACAGTTACCATAATTTAACATGTTTTGCAAAAAGCACACGAATGTCTAGCAAACGCGGCCTAATTTTGCGTAAAAGTCAACATGGACTCTTTTTATTAATACTTGTACAGATAAGTGTACAAATATGGCGTATAAACGCTTGCTTGGTTGCATATGAAAAACTTGTGGTGAAAAATAAAAACAAAATGTAGCTCAAATTATTTATTACATAAACCCCATAAAAAGGGTTTACGGGCATCACCCACAACTCGTCTAAGGCAGTTGAAGATTTTTCTGCAGAGCTTCGCGCACTTTTTCCTCAATAAGCTTAGAAATCAACGTTTGCAACTCAGGATTTAGATCCGACAAACCAACACTAACCCCCAAACCCCCTCCCATATTGGCGGCGTTGGTTAAACTGATAAACGGATAGAGCTTCTTCATAGCCTCCACAAAGCGCTGTTCCATTTTCTTCTGGCCGCCATACTGATGCTCAATACCCCCTGCATGACCCATCATAGCCTCCTTCACCTTATTGGGCAACCCCGCGTCCACAAGTGCATCCTCAAGACCGTCCCGCAAAGCTGTAGGTTTAAACCCTGTCACATCGCCATAACCTGCCTTTTTAATTAACGTAGTCAATACTTGGCTTATGCCTGCCGCGTCTAGAAAGCCTTCACGGCTCTTAAAGAGTGGTTCACCGTTGGTAGGTTCACCCCGAATTTTTTTATAGGCTAAAAACTCTTGCGCGATCTCGGGGGTTGTGATGCCGTGCCAGATTTCACCGGTTTTTGCTCGACTGCCTGCATAGTATTTGAAGGGTTCAGTTGGCAGTTTGGCACATTTAATCCCCGCTATGTCTACGGGTGCTAAACCATTTTGATAGGCGAGGGCAAAGATTAGGCGGTCGCGGGCGGAATCACAAAAACTATAGATTTCTCGACACACCAAATTATCGGGGCTGTATTTTTCAACTTTTCGTGCTTTGTTATATACCATTTTGCCAAGGTCAAGACTGAAGCGGCTAGAGTTGTTTGTAAAAAAGCCTTGTATCCGTCCAATTTCACCTGCTACGGTTCTACCGGTTTGAGTTTTTTCAAGCAGTTTTTTGTAGGTTTTTACTTTGCGTTCATAGTGATCGGAGGATTCGTCATCAGCTTTAAGTTGCATTTTCCGCTTGGCAATTGCTTGATCGGGATCTTCATCTAACCATACGAAAAATTTTGAGAGTTTGAATCGATATTCTTTTTTTGTTGTATCGGATACGGTATCGACAGCGTTCTGAAATGTTACAAATTCTTCGATGGGTCTGCCGAATTTCTGCTTAAACAAATATTCGCCTGTTTTTTCCTTTTTCTGGCCCATTTGGCGTTCACAAAACTAATAACAAAAACTACATATACTTAAGTATTCTTATTGTATATCTGAACTGCTACAAGTTTCTGTTTATCTTTTATTCCGGTGAGTTTTTGAAGTTCTATCCATTTCTCCAAAAATGACTGCCCTTTATGGGTGATGATGAACTTGGCTTGTTTATTGTCTCCTTGAACCGGTAGAAGCCACTGCCGTCCAAGTAGTTGCATAAGATAGCTCTGAAGCATTGCGTAGGACAAATGGGTTTGGCGCCGGATGAAGGTTTGTGTCTGCGGGGTTCTGCAGTTGCTGAGTATCTCTGCAATGATTTGGATTCGATCCCGTTTATGGTTAAAAGACAACCTATCTCCTACTAGTTGACGGCTCGTTTAGCAATTAAACGTTTGTTGTAGCACCCGAGCAATCACAAAATACATCAAAATAAAATAGAAAAAGAAAATGGAGAGATCAAACTTAGATTTTTTTCTTGTCTATAACTTGCCGTAGGGTATTACCGCAACAATCATAGAGTGCGATTGTGAGTTGCGTTCGTTTACCATTCTTATCGGGTTTACCCGCCATCTTCCAAGTTTTCTTTGCATTCTTTACTTCTTTTCCACAAATGGGACATATTGCCATAGGCTGTTTCACCACATAACCTTTAGCGTATGTATCTTTAAAAGATTTTCTATAAATCCATTCTAATAAATCTAAAATTGACCTTTTTATACCGAAACATGGCTAAAATCTGATTTTTATATTAGCAAGCAAGGCCTGTTGTTATATGCAGAACTGAACCTGCAGATTTTTAGGCCTAAAGCGCCCAGTATCTATCATGATCTCTATTGTAGGTTAGATTTGACCAGTGTCAAGAAATGATATTTTGATAATACATACTCGCATAAATTTGTGTGATACATTTCTGTTTGTACTTAGCTGTTGAAAATGGTTATGCCTCTATTACTTTGGCGTTTTTAAGTACATTTACGTTTCCATTACCCTCAGTAACATAGCCAACTTCAATATATTTTATACTCCGTTTATCTAATTCACTCTGCAAGTCATTGGCATCTTCTTTGGCAGTGGCTATCAATATGCCGCCTGCTGTTTCCTTTGATTCTCCGCTCAGTAACGGGTACCCAAAGATAGCTGATAAGGCAGGTGTCCCACGGATAACCCAGAGGTTATCAATAATAATGTCCACTTTGCCCAACTCAGCAATGTTTGCTGCATGTCCTTTGAGCCCAAAACCGGTGACATCGGTGGCGGCATGGATGGGAATTTGTTGCATGGCTTCAGCGACGGGTTTATTTGAAGTAATCATGCCCGTGATCGCTTGGTTAATTGCAGTTTCCAGAAGGTCTTTTGGTATGTCTTCTAAAAGTTCTCGGCTTTCCTCTTCTTTACATAAGCGGTAAGCTGCCATAGCAGGAGCAATTCCCACTGGTTTAGTAAGGAACAATCGATCTCCGGGTTTAGCACCTTTAGTGTAGATGATTTTTTGGGGATCTCCAATACCTGTTGCGGCGCCACCGATAATTGGCCAGGGATTACGGGTGGTGTGTCCTCCCACAACTGGTATGTCCATTTCCCTACAGAAATCGCCAAAACCTTTGAGTATACCAACGGCAAGTTCGCTTGGCATATTTTCAGGATAAGCCATGATAGATAGTACACTGACGATTTTGGTTACTGCCAAGGCATAAATATCACTTGTGACGTTACTGGCCGCGATTCTGCCCTGTATTTCGGGTTCATCAACCATCGGCGTAAAAAAATCCAATGTGTTAAGAATTGCGGTGTTCGGGGCGATTTGAATTACACTGCTGTTTTCTCCCGGACCAGCCAACACATCTTCACCAAAATCAGTGATTAAGCCGGCTTGGTTGAGAAGTTCACCAAGTTGGTACTGGGACAGTTTACAGCTACAGCCATGAACGGGGACGGCTTTGGTTAAGCGGTAGCTCAAGTTATTTCTCTCCTATAGTGTGCATTGATTGTTGGCATAAAAACGTTGATGAGCAACAATTCTAAGTAACAAAAATAGCATTTAGTTAGTCGGTTGTTTATCCGAAGATAGTTCATCAAGAATAACTAGCGCCTCACCAAGTGACATACCCAGTTGTTCAGAGATTGTTAATGCTGAGATATCTTTTTGAGTTGGCAAGATTGAGTCGCGGATGTAGGCTTTATGAGTGGGATACATGACAGCGGCATGGACTGTTTCCACAAGTAGTTGCCAAAGCCGCTCTTTCGAGTAATCTTCCATGTTCATATCTGGCACCGATTGGCTGTTATTTTTGTATGCATACTCTGATGAAACAGAAAGATAAATCTGCCTTATATCTCCTCTAACATTATAGGGATATTTTTGAAGGCGGCTGTGTACCGTGGAATAAACCAAATTCAAATAACTGAGGTTCCCCAACCACAAGTCAGAGTCAGTCAGGTGCTCATTAACTTTGTAGCCGGTAGTATTTGTGGAACTGATCTGCACTTCTACCGTGGTGACTGGCGCTGGATGAAAAAGGGTCGCATAATAGGACATGATGCCTGTGGTGTGCGGACAGATACTGGTGAACGGGTAGTTATGGTTCCCATGGTTAACTGTGGGCACTGTTACTTTTGTCTTCGTGGTTTACCCTCCTACTGTATTAAAGGCAAATTCTTTGGCTTAACACGTGACGGTTTTTTTGCTGAATCTAAGGCTATGTTACCCCGAAGCCTCATAAGCATGCCCTCAAGCCTCAGCGATGAAGAAGGTGCCATAGTGGAGCCCGTTGCGTTGGCACTACGTGTGCTTAATCATCTACAGCCAAACTTGGGTGACTGGGTAACTGTAGTAGGACAAGGCGCTATAGGCTTGTTGATGACACAGGTTGCCTTAATGAAAGGCTGTCGAGTTATAGCCGTGGATTTGGAGGATTACCGACTAGAGCTTGCACAGAAATATGGGGCAAACATAGCTGTAAACGCCCAAAAAGAGGATGTAATTAAATCTGTGCGTAAGCTAACCAAGCATGGATCTGATTTTGTGATTGAGGCCGCTGGCACCCTAAAGGCTGTAGAACAAACGCCGTTTTTGGTACGTAAAGCCGGCAAAGTGGCACTTATCGGTGAATCGAAAGGATACTTGAATTTGGAGGATGCAGGTGAAGCATCATTTTTCACGCTCTACATTTCACCTCTGGAGTATCCTGTAGCGGTGGATATGATTGCACGCGGCTTGGTTGATGTGAAAGGCTTGATTACCCATCGGTTTAGACTCAACGAATTCAAACAAGCGCTTCAGACAGCAAATAACCCCGATGAGAAGCCTCTCAAGGTCATAATTACTCGATAAGCAAATGCTTTATCTTCTGTTTCAACATTTTGCCCTTGTTGATTGTATGCTGATTGAGACCTTTAGCGTTGGTATGTTATCAACCAATTGCTATGTTGCTAGTTGCCCTGAAACAAAAGAAGCCGTTATCATAGACCCTGGATTAGATTCAGTTATCGAAGCAACGCTAATCACCGATTATATAAAAGATGCGGGGTTAAAAACCAAATACATCCTAAACACACATGGACACTTCGACCACGTTAGAGGTGATAGGGTTTTACAGAAAACATATCACATTCCAATATGTATCCACCCTCAAGATGTCTGCTTTTTGGCAGACATAGAAACGCAGGGAGCACCGATGCATATCCTGCTTGAAGAGGGCAGTTTAATCCAGTTCGGTGGTGAAACCCTAAGAGTCCTCCACACCCCCGGTCATACCCGCGGTAGTATATGTCTCATCGGAGTGCATGTGGTATTCACCGGTGATACATTGTTTGCGGGTAGCATCGGCCGAACAGATTTTCCCGAGAGTTTGCACAGTGACATGGTGTATTCACTGCATAAGGTTAAGGCGTTACCTGATTCATTGCTGGTTTATCCTGGACACGGCGGAACTTCCCTTATTGGAGAAGAAAAAAAAGTTAACCCCTTTTTGAACCGCCAAAACAGCATCTTTAGATAGAAACTGTATCCAGTAAGAAATGCTTAAGTAGCGTGGATGTAGTTATTGCTTCGATGATAACTATGACATGTCCAAAAAGGGTGGAAAGTATCCAGTGCAAATTTGAACAGCAATTTGGTAAACCCTTCGATGAATTTACCACAGTTAAAAACGCAACAGAAATGCTATCTATGGTAACTAAGAAAAATTACGGCTATGATTTGCCGAGATTTTTTATGTGGCTAAATGAGAATCCTGATCAGGTTATAGCTAACCGAAAAATGCAGCTCAAAGCTGGCGATGAAACCTCCGATCACTACGAACGTAAAGTAAGAGCCTATAAAAAAATTTTAGAAGAAGAACTGACCGGCAGAGGTGTGGCAAGTCGAATTGGGCGCATACAAGGGTTTTTTTCAAACAACTCTAAGCACTTCAGCCTTGACTTGGGTAAAATGAACTATAACAAAGCGCGAAGAGTTGCAAAGTATAGTCCTGATAATTTGGAGTGTAGAGAAATCTATAGTTTTTGTGAATCGCCCCGTGATCGTCTAATTTTTGCCCTAGCCTACCAATACGGTTTAGCCCCGGTGGATATAGCAGAAAATGACTGGTCTAAACTTCCCATAGAACCCTTCAAGTATTATGAGGGGTGTCGGTCAAAAACTGGACAAATCTGGCGTTGTGTCACAACTCCTGAGATTGTTCAAGAGTTTTTGGCCTATAAAAAAATTCGAGGCGACCCCGGTAACAGTGGTTTTCATTCGGAGCCGTTTTTTAAGAGCCGGGAGGGCTTCCTAGACGCCGCAGGCATAAGTCAAGTGTTGACTACCTTGATTAAAAAAGCAGGTTATGGCGATATTGTCGGTTTTAAGCCTACTTCTTTGCGCGATGGGTTGGAGGATGCTATGGTGGATGCGGGGTTGCCTACTAAGGTGAAGGAGGCTATGATGGGTCATGCGGGTGGGATTGAGCATCAGTATGGCGGTCAGAAGAAGCTGGAGCAGCGCTTTGTGGAGGCTATGCAGAGGCTCTATCCGTTTATCAGCTTAACCAAAACTGCCACTATGGGTGGGGGTTTGGGGGTTAATGTTAGTGTGGGGGATCTTAATCCTGAGGTGCAGACTTTGATTGGGCGGTTGATTGAGGAGAAGGTGCGTGAAGCGTTGCAGAAAAACGGGTCAGCGAATAGTTAGCCGTGTTACATGAGTAGGTTGTGTTGCGATAAATGATTGCGGGCGCGCTTTATCCTTTGCCACAGCCCTCTTTTTTTGATTTTTTGGATTTTCGTCCCCTTTTTGCTGTCCCTTTTTTGGGACAGATATTATGCGTTCTTCAAGTCTGATTTCCACATGTTGATTTTTAACTGATTTATTTCATTTTTTTACCCCCCCCGAGTTTTAACTGAAACAATTTCTGTCCCTTTTTTGGGACATGAATCTTTTTGCACAAAACATTATATATATCGCCATTTAATGAGTTATATGTAAAGGGGAAGTGTTAACTTGCCTGTAACTCAAACAATAAAGCCAGAAAACGCCTTCTGGATCAGCATCCAATCCCAAAACAGAATCCGCATCCCAAAAAACATAGTCGAATACCTAGGCGTCCAAAAAGGCGACCAACTCAAAATCAAAATCATCGAAACCCACCGCCTAACCAAAAAACCCCGGAGACGAACCTACCAATGAACATAACCCTAACCCTAAACCCCCTCCAACTCTACGACGACCTCCTAGCCCAAAAACAACAAAACGACCAAGAACACTACGGCGACCACGTCAAAACCTTTTTTGAAACCTACGGCACACGCGACGAATTCATAAAAAAACTCACCCAAAACCTAAACCTACCCCCCGAACCCAAACAACCCCCAACCAAAAAAGAATCAGCCTCAAAAACAGAGTTGAGGTGACCACACCATGAGTGAGGAGTATCTCTTTGTAAACGCAGTCACCCAGTTTTTCACCCAGCTCCAAAAACACCTCACCCACTGCGGCTTATCCCAAGCAGAAACCGAAACCCTGCGATGTTTACTTGGTGACACCCAAACCAACTATGAACACATGCTAGCCGCGACTGAGGATCAGAACATTTTGGTTTTAAATGCCATATTCTGCGCAGGCATGCACTACCAACAAAAAAACCAACCCCCAAGGGCAGCCGAGGATATGCTTGAATTAAGCGACCTCGAAACCCCCCAAACACAAATTTCCAACAGCGAGGACCTCTAAATGACAAACCCCCCAAACCCCCCAAACCCCCCTGAGAACTGGGAAATAGTGCCGCTAAACACCCAAGACCGCTACGCACTAGTCGCGGCCATACGCGACTACCTCACCGCCGCAGTCAAACACTGCCAAACCCAATCCCTCCCCCCCGAAATCTCCAAAACACACCTAAAAGAAACCGCCCAAGAACACCTAAACCTCATCACCTCCTTAGCCCTCACCGACCGCGGCTTTCTCTGCCTCACCACCGCCTTCCAAGCCGGAGCCCACTACTACAGCCAAACCCAAAACAACCCCCAATCCCCACCCCAACCCAAACCAAAAGAAGAGAACCCCCCATGACCACAACTCTAGATTTTAAACAGATGACCCCTAAAATGATTGAGGCCTGCAACGCACACGAAGCCCAAACCCGCCTAACCATACTCGAAAACGACACATACCAAACACATCCAACATACCCGACCCACGATACTAAGCCACATGTCTGCAAAACCGCCCAACACCTCTGCAACACCTGCGGCGCATTAATTGAGCGCGGCCAACAATACACTCAGCACGCCACCCAAATTGGGTATGGTTATCCTGAGGGGGCGCATTATAGCTGGTTTTGGAAACACTACCCAGAGTGCCCCAAAAAGGAGGCCCCTGTGTGACCGAGGCCGGAACCGAATTTAACTACTACGCCAAAATACCGGTGCAAGACGGCTCAGGCAAAGAGCGGGTTTGTGAATCACTAAATGAGTTCTTAGCACTCTGCGAAAAACACCTAAGCGACGTCTTTAGTTGTGTTGCAACAAAAGTTTCCCCTGATCAGTTACAGCAGATCCTAACGGTTTATGGCGACAAACAATCCGCACTGATGCAGAGCTTTGCAAAACATACCCTAAGCAACCTCAGAGCGGCCCAAAGCGCTGTCGAACAAGCCTTCCAGGAGGGTCTGTGATGGTGGGGCCCTCTGAGTTAGACCGCAGTTTGCAGTGGCTGGAGAAGTGTGTTTTGGCCGGTTGGATAAACCGCCAAGAATTTCACCACCAACGCCATCAGTTGCAGCGTCCGCGTAGCTTTCGCGGAGTAGTCCATGCCGTCTATCCGATCAGACCCCGAGTCGAAGTGGCCGCCTATCAATGTAAACCATGCGGACACCTAACCACGGTGGTGCAGACGGGGCAGTTTCTAAAAGCCCCCGCCCACTGCCCTAACTGTGGGGTGGAGGGGCCCTTTGTTTTCTGTGAAGACCAAAGCGCCTATCAATCCAGCCAGATCCTGCTGGTAATGGATAAGCAGGCGTCGCCTCAGATGCTGCCGCGTTTGCTCCAAGTTCAGCTCACAGGCAGCCAAGTTGGCTCCGCGGGGTTTGGGGATCAAATTTTGGTCAGCGGCACCCTAAACATCTGGGTCAGTACACACCGCGAATACGGCAAACAAAAAACCTTCACCCCCTGCCTAGAAGCCCACACCCTAAAAATAAGCCCACCCGCTCAAGGCAAGGAGACCCCCTGATGTCTAGCACGCTTAAGCACGCCTGTTTAGTCGCGGCCAAAGCCCAATTCTATGAGGCCCAGCGTAAACTAGAGCGGCCTCAAGAATTAGACTGGGACACCTGTGCAGAGATAGCCAAAGACAACCCCCGCTTAGAACAAACCCTCCCCCAGCTCCAAGAGGACTGGACAAGGTATTTGGAGCAGCAAAAACAGGCCTTTAACCTCTTTTATGAAGAATTGAAACTGCTGGTCCAGTTTTTTGAAAAACTCGACAGCTCCCAGGTAGAAAACAACCAAACGGAGACGCCCAAATGACCTACCAATGTTCTGAGTGCGGGAAAAGTTTTGAACAGCCCGCAAAGCTGCAGGAAAACAGCACCATAAACCCCCACAGCATCCTTGAGAGTTGCGTGTGCCCCTTCTGCCAAAACAACGCCTACACCCAAAAAGAAAAACCCCCCACACCCCCACCGCCTATTGAGGCGGTTTATGTGTATGATCTGCACAGCGGCAGCCAAACGCATCTAAACAACCTCTTAGCCGAGGGCTGGCAAATAACCGGACGCTACGCGAAGCAGTACATCCTAAAAAAACCCGTTTCAACCAAAAATTCTGCACAGGAAGCGCCAACCCATGAATGAAGCTGAGTTTAACACTTTTCTAAACCTCTGCGCCGAAGCAGAACTCTGCGATGACAAACACGACTGGACGTGCGGTCTGCATTTTCCCCAAGACCACCCCACAGAGCACTTAACCCAAACCTGCACCGACTGCAAAACCCGCACTATACGCGACATTTTACTCAACCCCACCCTATCCACCACACAAAAAATAGACGCCACCCTACACTACCTAATCATCGACAACCTAAGCTGTTTCTACAATGAAAACAAGACCCTATCTGAGTTGCTCAAATGTGACTGCCAAAATGGCTTTCCCTGCCTAATGATCCGCGTCCTAAGGGTCGTTTTTGAGAACCAAAGCACCTGGGACAAAGAACAACCCCCAAACCCCAGCAGTGAAAACAAGAAGGAGATCCCGTGATGTCGGTTTATCACTTTGCGCTGCATACCAAAAAGCAGGTAACCGAGAAACCCAGCGACCCCCACAAACATGCAGCCTACAAAATCACCCTTACCACCGCTAGGGACAATTGTAAAATCGGTTTTGAAAACGCCACTGTAACCTTAACTATTAAGGCTGAGTCGGATCAGGCGCTCCAGGACTTTCCCCGCCATGGCGTCTTCCAGCTTACAATTAAACAACTCAACCCAACTGACCAAGCAGAGAACCATACCGTTCCCACAACTATGGAGGTCTACACCGA
>JAIRQQ010000001.1 GCA_031256395.1 Nitrososphaerota archaeon | reverse complement strand
CAGTTGCATTCTTCGATTTCTTTGCCTCGGGGGGCGCGGCCTACGTATTTGACGTTGGTTACTTGGAGGAGTTCTTTTTGGATGAGGTCGCCTCCGCGGTCGCCGTCTAGGAGTGCTATGGCGTTGCGTTCTTTGGTTATTTTTTTGATGGATTCGGGGACTTTGGCGCCTTCTAGGGCGATGGTGTTGAATATGCCGCATCGCATTAAATTGATGATGTCCGCTCGGCCTTCGACGACGTATATGTCTTTGGAGCTCTCTAGGCCGGGTCCGGCTGGGAGTTCTTCGGGGCCGTATTTTTCGACTTTGCCGACTTTCATGGTGTCGCTGATTTCTTTGTAGACTTCATCGACGCTTGGGATGGATTCGATGTTCCATTTGTGGAGGATTTCTTTGGCGCGGTCGATGATTACTTTTCGGCGGGCTTCGCGTATGTCTTCTATGCGTTCAAGGTTGACTTTGGCGCTGCAGGGTCCGACGCGGTTTATGCTCTCAACGCTTGCGGCGATAAGAGCGGTGGATACGCGATCTAGGCTGGTGGGAATGGTTATGGAGCCGTTTGTGCGGTCGTTTTTAGAATGGAGGTCAATTTCGATTCTGCCGATACGGCCAGTTTTTTGTAGTTCGCGCAGATCCAGCTCAGGTCCAAAGAGGCCCTCGGTTTGTCCAAAAACTGCGCCTATAACATCTGGCTTTTCGACTATACCTTCAATTTCAAATTTGGCATGTACAACGTACTTTATAGTAAAGGTTTGGGATGTTCCCGTAAATATGCAACTCCTGTAAATTATTTAGATTGATTGATTATTGGTTAATCACATTATAGCGAGATATTCTCGCAATGATGAGACTGATCAAGAAGCTAAACACATGCCGTCTAATAATACTTGCGGTGCAAGCAATATCTGCCCAAAAACACACAAAACTAACAACAACCCAAACACAAACCCACCCCACAACACAAAAAAATAAACAAAAAACCCCACTACACCAAACACAACCTCAACCAACTGTATTTTATCTGCAGATAGACAGCTAAATAACCCTGCAATACAGCTTCTTTAAATACCTAAACCACTCAAGAAGAGTGAGCACCGATGAGCCTGCACCTAAACCCTGAATACGATAAACTATTACCCCGAATGTCTGAAGAAGAATTCATCGAACTCAAACACTCCATAGAAACCGAAGGCCAACACTACCCCATCATTGTCAACGAAAACCTCGAAGTCCTCGACGGCCACCACCGATTCCGCGCCTGCACCGAACTAGGCATCGAACCCGACTTTGAAGTCAAACAATTCGACGACAAACTACTCGAAAAAAAATTCGTCATAGAAGCCAACCTCAGACGACGTCACCTAAACAACTTTCAACTCGTTGAACTCGCCGTACCCCTCCTAGAAATCGAAAAAGCCATAGCAAAACAACAAAACAAAAACAACAAAACCCAACCCAACCCCCAACAACAAGAAGACGAAGAAACAGCCCCTGATGATGAGACGGAGGATGCTTTTTCTGCGCCGGAATTTAAAATAAAACCTGCCGAGTCCGTTGCTAAAAAAGCAGGTGTATCAACCCGAACCCTTGAGCGGGGAAAAAAAATCCTAGAAAAAGCCAGCGAAGACGACAAACAAAAACTTCGCGAAGGAAAAACAAGCATCTCCAAAGTTTATCAAGAAATTGTAAATGAAGAAAAACCACCCCAGCCCATCCAAGAAACAACCGCTAAAGTCGAATCTGAGATGGACTTGCGCAACAAAGCTGAGCTATTAACGCTTCTAGAGCGTCTGCTAAATGGTGAGCTGTACTGTCCCCACTGCGGCAACACTATGCTTGAATGCAACAAATGCCACAAAACCCTAAAACAACTCCTAAAATCAAATACCCCAAAAACCGACGAAGACCAACCACCCTACGAGGATACAACATTTTAATCACCCAAAAATACACTTAAACGTACACTAACTTGCGTATGTTACTTCATCGGTAGAGACTAACAAATGGATGATATGTATGCGTAATCCCGAACAAACAATTGGTAATTTGATTGATAAACAAACAGTAGCCTTTATCGGTTCAATCAATGAATCGGGGTTTCCTAACCTAAAAGCAATGCTTCCGCCACGCAAACGAGAGGGTATCAAAGAATTTTGGTTCACCACCAACACCTCCTCACACCGCGTAGCACAATATCGTACAAACCCCAAAGCATGCATATATTTTTTCGATAAGCGCTTCTTTCGCGGAGTTCAATTAATTGGCACTATGACCGTTTTAGAAGATAGAGCCGCTAAAGAGCTGATCTGGCGCGACGGCGATACCCTATATTATCCCAAAGGGGTAGCTGATCCAGATTATTGTGTATTAAAATTTAGCGCACAATCCGGACGCTATTATGCAAATTTCACCTCACAAGACTTTGAGGTTCCCTAATGCTTGCAAGTATAATCCAGGCCAGCAAAAACACAGTATTTTTCGGCGGTGCAGGCGTTTCAACCGAGAGCAATATCCCAGATTTTCGCTCCGAAAAAGGATTGTACACCGCCAAAAAAATTTACGGATATCAACCCGAAGAACTGCTAAGTCGAACCTTTTTTGAACACAACCCCCAAATATTTTTCCAATACTATAAAGAAAATCTGATATACCCAGACGCAAAACCCAATGCCGCCCAACTAGCCCTTGCCAAACTTGAACAAAACAACATGTTGTCTACCGTAATAACGCAAAATATCGATGGACTCCATCAAGCCGCAGGAAGCAAAAATGTGCTCGAACTCCACGGCTCAAACCACCGCCAATACTGCATACAATGCGGCAAAACATATGATTTAGACTATATCTTTGATGCCAAAAATTGTGAAGGGGGTATTCCAAAATGCCGTGACTGTAGCGGTTTAGTGCGGCCTGAGGTAGTTTTATACGAAGAACCATTAAACAAAAAAGTTATGGATTTGGCAATAGCCATGATTGCATCTGCGGATTGCTTGATTGTTGGCGGGACTTCACTTATGGTATATCCAGCCGCAGGCTTATTGCGCTATTTTAGCGGAACCCATCTTGTGCTTATCAACAAAACTGAAACACCCTATGACAACCGTGCCAATCTAGTAATTCATGAGAGCATCGGAAAGATACTCACCAAAGTTACTGAGCACATATTTGGCTGATAATCACAATAATTTGGTGTGTATTTTGCTCTTGGTTAGCGTTGATGGGTTGTTGTGTTTGGCAAATGAGCATAAGCTAATTTATGGTTGTCAGGGCTAATCGGGCTATTTTTCTTGTCTAAATGTAATTAATATAGTGTTACGTGGGCCAAGGGTATTTGATATAAATGAATATGTGACAAATTCCCAACCCTCTTGGGTTCGTTTGTTAATGAGTTCATCAATCTTGGCTATGTCTATATCGTTAGCGCTGTCCTTTACTCCGTACTTGATAATTGTATCTAAAATCTCACTCTTATACTCAAACATTAATCTCACTTTTTCTTTAAAACGTCTTATTCATAATAAACTTTTGTTTCAGGTCAATTTGCTGAGAAGTTATGTCACATCATAACAATAGTCTGCGGCATGCTCGCAATTACCCTTTAAAAATAATAACTATACATACTACTCTGATTTTTTTGTTTAGGGTTGCTTGTTTGGGGTTAGGTTGGTTTTTTAAGAGTGGTTTCTAGGTTATTTTGTGTCTGTCTGAACTGGGTGACTAATGTTTTTCCAAACGGTGTCACTTCTGAGGATCCGCCGCCTTTTGCTCCACCTCGTGTGCGAATAACCAGTGTTTCACCTAGGCGCTCTTCGGCAAGGGTTATTCGGTGCAACGCATAGCGGTATGACATGCCCAGTTGTTTGGAGGCTTCTAAAACGGAGCGATATTTTGCTATTTCTTCGAGTAACCGGGCTAAACCGTCGCCAAAGACGGCTTCATTTTTATCGTTTACTACCCAGAGCTTGAAGCGATAGTTTAGGGCACACATGATGTTCACTTGCTAAGTGTGGTGTTTGAGGAATTAAGCTTTGCTTGTACATTTTAGTTGTATATTTTTTTAGGGCTTTCAAAATAACCGGTTAAATTTGGCGGTTTTTGTTTTTAGTGTTCTTTTTAGCGCCTGTTTTTTGCCAGATATGTGTTAAAATTTTTTATTAGGTTCAATCAGTGCGTATATACTGTGAGAGGGGACACTTTTTAGCATCTACGCCCCCGATTTAGCTCTTTCGACCCCTCTCACAACTTCAATAGAGTCGTAGCTAAATTGTGTCTAAACGCCGGATCGTTAGATGCGAATGAGATTTCGATGAGATCAAAATTTATATGTGTCTAGCCAGGTGTGCTTTGGAGAAAAATGTCCGAAAAGAAATTTCAAATAAATGAAATCACGGCAAAGAAACAGTTAAATCCCGTGATTAAAGAGATTACAATTTATGCACCGGATATAGCGGCAAAAGCCAAAGCGGGTCAGTTCGTTATTTTCAGAGTCAATCAAGACAGCGAACGCATACCCCTCACACTTGCGTCGTGGAATAAAGAGCAAGGAACAATTACCCATATTGTTCAAGAAATCGGTTTTTCCACCGCTGAACTGGGCAACCTAGAGGTAGGACAAACAATCCAAAACGTCGTTGGACCACTGGGAAATGCCACCGAGATCGAAAACTTTGGCACAACCGTTGTCATATGCGGCGGATTGGGTACAGCCGTAGCCTATCCAGTTGCTAGGGCACTAAAAGAAGCAGGAAACAAAGTGATCTCCATCATTGGTGCCCGCTCAAAAGAACTCTTCATACTCGAAGACGAGATGAGCGCCGTTTCGGATGAAATTTACTTTACCTCAGATGATGGCACCAAAGGCCAAAAAGGCTTTGTAAGCGATGTTTTAAAATCCTTACTTGAAAAAAATTACCAGTTCAACCGCGCTTTTGCCATTGGACCCCCCATCATGATGAGCGTCATAGCTGATATAACCCGGCCCTATGGTATCAAAACCATTGCAAGCCTCAACCCCATCATGGTCGATGGAATGGGCATGTGTGGTGCCTGTCGAGTTACCATAGCAGGTAAAACCGAGTTTGCCTGTGTTGATGGACCCGAATTTGATGCCCACAAAGTCGACTTTAAAGAACTCATGCTGCGACTCAGAGGATATTGCAAAGAAGAAAAACAAGCCTTATCTTTTGAACCAACTGGAGGTCATTGTAAATGTCACAACCACTAAACACCCCAAATAATCGGCTAAAAGCCGTTGAAGTTGCCAAACAAGAACCCGCGATTCGCACTAAAAACTTTGAAGAAGTCGTTTTAGGCTACACAGAAGAACAAGCCGTAACTGAAGCACAACGATGCCTAACCTGTAAAACACCCAAATGCGTCGAGGGATGCCCAGTAGGTGTAGACATACCCGGATTTATAGGGCTTATCCAACAGAAAAATTATGACGCCGCCATAGCTAAAATCAAAGAACGCAACAGCCTCCCAGCCATTTGCGGCCGAGTCTGCCCCCAAGAAGAACAATGCCAAAAAACTTGCATTTTGGGCAAACGCGGTGAACCAATCTCAATTGGACGCCTAGAACGCTTTGCCGCAGATACCGAACAGAAAAAAGGCATAGCGGCCACACCCATTAAAGAGTCAAATGGCAAAAAAGTAGCCGTTGTCGGCGCCGGACCCGCAGGCTTAACAGTTGCAGCAGATCTAGCTAAACTAGGCTATCAAATCACTCTCTTTGAAGCCCTTCACTGCGGCGGAGGCGTCTTAGTATATGGCATACCCGAATTCCGCTTACCCAAACGCATCGTCCAATCCGAGATCGACTACATCACAAGCCTCGGAGTAGAATTCCGACCCGACGCCTTAATTGGTCGAATCTTTACCGTAGAAGAACTATTCGCCAATGGCTATCAAGCAGTCTTTATCGGCACCGGCGCAGGATTACCTAAATTCATGGGTGTCCCCGGAGAAAACCTAAACGGCATCTATAGCGCCAACGAATTTCTCATCCGCGCCAACCTCATGAAAAGCTACAACTTCCCCAAAAGCAAAACCCCCATCCGTGTCGGCAAAAAAGTAGCAGTCATAGGCGGCGGCAACGTAGCCCTAGACTCAGCACGATGCGCCATACGCCTAGGAGCTGACGAAGTCTCCATCATCTATCGACGCACACGCGACCAAATGCCCGCCCGCCAAGAAGAAATCGAAAACTCTGACGAAGAAGGCATCATCTACCGATACCTAACCGCACCAACCAAATTCAACGGCGACCAAGAAGGCAACGTCAAATCCATGGAAACCATAACCATGAAACTCTGCGATGCCGACAGCTCAGGAAGACGCAACGTCATCCCCATCGAGGGCTCCCAAGCAGTTTTAGAGGTAGACACAGTAATTGTGGCCATCGGACGCACACCCAACCCCATCATACAAGGAACCACCCCCGGCCTAAAAACAGAACGCGACGGCATC
>JAIRQQ010000116.1 GCA_031256395.1 Nitrososphaerota archaeon | reverse complement strand
GACCCTGTTTGTAGCGCATATGGCGACCTCTTCTGTCACTTTAGTGTGTCGGGCATTTATACATGCTGCAAACCACAATATGGTGTGTCATTTCACACTGCACAATTTACGCAGTCTGTCTATGGTAAATGTAGAGGATTGCCAGGGGGATGAGCATAAAAACGGCGAACTGTTTGGTAATCAGGGCAGCAGCAAAGAGGAGCCCTGAAAATCCAGCCAGCTTTAGGGAGTCTTTGCGGATAGCCAAAATACCCACATACAGATAAGCTAGACTCAAAAACAGGCACTGGGTGTCGATAAGAAATGCACGAGTCATAATCAGCTCCCAGGGGGCCAAAGCAAAAAATGCAGCTGCAAAAAGTCCGGTGGTTTTGCCATAGAATTCTTGTGCCAAAAGATATACCAGCACAGTACAGCCCAAACCAAATAAGGTTATGAGCATGATGCCGTTTTCAAGACTAGCTCCAAAGATTGTGAAATGCAGGGCTTGAGTGTAGAACCCCATCGGCGGCATATTGAAAAGATCGCCATAGCTGTCGACACTAGGGGGACCAGAGCTGTCAAGATATGGATAACCCCATCTGAGCACTCCACGCGTCGTGTTGTATTCAAGCTGCGTATCCAGTGTCTCATATGGTCCCATTGGAAGCGAGACAATCAAAACACCAATTAAGATGGCTAAGAGAGGATAAATTCGGCCCAGTAGGGTTCTAATGTCAAGTTTGCCCAACATACCAAG
The DNA here is from genome assembly GCA_031256395.1 of Nitrososphaerota archaeon. GTDB lineage: Archaea > Thermoproteota > Bathyarchaeia > Bathyarchaeales > Bathycorpusculaceae > Bathycorpusculum. Next base: position 27,334 of record JAIRQQ010000116.1, on the reverse strand, counting down.
TTTTCCCAAGCATGCTGACGCTGATAGCTGAATCAACATAACTATGAATCTGTTACCATAAAAAGCCTTCTATTGACATAAAATTAATACATCAAATCAGAGGTAACAAGGGAACTAAATTTATTGGACTCAATACATACAATGGCAGGAGCTATGGGAATGCCAAGAGTAACAAACTTCGAAATTTTACGCAAAAATGAACAAACTACATTATCTATTCGAACTAGAACAAGTGTACAGAACTTGCCTGCACTAATTGGCAAAAGTTATGAGAAAATGGCTACGTATCTATAAGAGAGATAGACGAATATCTAGCAGACATTCCCTATGTGGGTTATTTCAATATGGATATGCAAAACCTAGAGGTAGAAATAGGATTCCCAGTTTCTAAGACCCTGCCAGAAAAAGGGGACATTAAAGCAGGAGTTATACCCGCAAGTAAGGTTGTTTTTTGTATATATCGCGGTGCATATAGCGATATTACATCAACATATGATGAAATGGCAAAATGGATAGCAGAAAAAGGATTCAAACCCACAGGTGTAGCGTATGAGTATTACTTTAACAGCCCCATGGATTTCTCTGAAACTGAACTGTTAACAATGCTGGTTATGCCAATAGAATAAAACACAGGACAGATTAACAATGAAAGTATCTCCACATTTAACATTTAATGGGAATTGCGAAGAAGCAATCAGAGTCTATGAGAAGGCCTTTAACGCAAAGGCAACATATTATCAATACAAAGATACACCGCCAACAGAGGCCTATCAACCAGCGCCAGGAACAGAAAACTTGGTTATGCACGGCACCATAAACATTGGCAGTGGCGCTATCATGTTTGCTGATTCAACGCCGGATCGCAGAACAAATTTTGGAAACGGCATAACGGTTTGTGTAGAACTTGCCAATACTGAGAGTATAAAGGCCGCATTTGAGGTGCTAAAACAGGGGGGACAAGTATCAGTGGAACCGCAAGAAACCTTTTGGTCTAAGTGCTTCTGCGCCTTAGAGGATAAATTTGGCGTAAATTGGATGATTACACTGGTAATGGGGTAGAAGTATAAACTCAAAAATTTATGAATTTGAAGCAATTATCCAAAAAGTTCCAGATATTGATGGCGCATACATTGAAATACCCTTTGACGTACGCACAGAATTTGGCAAAGGACGAGTTCCAGTTCAGGCTACCTTCGATGGAGAACCCTATAGAGGCAGTCTAGTTCGGATGAAAACACCAGGCCATATTATTGGCGTACGCAAAGATATCCGCGCAAAAATAGGCAAACAGCCAGGGGACAAAATCAAAGTCACCATCCAAGAACGCGAGTAAATACACACCATAGACAATTCAGGGTCTAATCAATGCAACCTTGTCTGTGTCATCACAAATAAGGGAAAGTAGGGTGTTATGCTTTCCATTGTTTTAGGGCAAAAGCGAGTTCACGGTTGTTTTTAGCATAATCAGGTAGTGAACGTAGCTCTAGGGTTGCTTCTACTGCTTGTCGCATTGCTTTTGCGCCTGCGGCGGTGCCTTCGGGGTGTCCATGAATACCTCCGCCTGCCTGTATTATGACATCGTTGCCAAATGTTTCCATCAATTTGGGTACGAGTCGGGGGTGTAGTCCGCCGCTGGCAACGGGTAGTATGGGTTTTAGTCCACTGGTTTTGCTTGTGCAGGCTTCAATGTTTTCGAGCACTTCAGCTTTTGTTTCTGACATTTTGCCAACAACTGTGCCGACGTGGAGTTGGTCAACACCTATTATGCGTGCGATGGTTGCGATGGGTTTCATGGCAATGCCGTGGGTGGGGTTTTTGGTGAAGGCTGCGTGTCCTGCGCGGTGGGCGTGGATGGCGAGTTTGAATTTTTGGCTGCGCAGGGTTTGGAGTGCGGACCAGCCGCAGGTTATAATATCGATCATTACGTATTCGCCGCCTTGGGCTTCGACTGCTTTGGCACGTTTGAGCATGGTTTTTGTGTCGGCGGTGATGTTTATCATGTAGGCTTTGCGTTCGCCTGTTTGGGATTGGGCTTTGTCACGGGCTTCTAGGGTTTTGGTGAGGCGGTCGGGGAAGGGGTTGAATTTTTGGCTACTGAGGTTTTCGTCGTCTTTGACTATATCGCATCCGCCTATCCATGCTTCGTAGGCTGTTTTGGTGTGGTCGGCTGTGTTTAGGCCGAGTTTGGGTTTGATGATGGTTCCGATTAGGGGACGTTTTTGGATTTTGAAGAGTTTGCGGATGCCATCGATTCCGTATTGGGGGCCTTCAAAGCTTGTGAGGATGCTTTTTGGGAATTCTATGTCTATGAGGCGGAGGTTTTTGAGGGTTTTTAGGCCAAAGACGTTGCCTGCGATGCTACTTAGGATGTTTGGCATGTTGTTGTTTTCGAATAGTTCGGCGGGGTAGGCGATTTTGATGGTGTTGTTTTTGATGTTGTAGACGTGTGCGGCTAGTTTTTTGAGGTAGGGTTTTTCGGTGGTGAGTTCGGTCCAGGTGCCAATACTGCTTTCGGCAGCAACTCCGCCTGCGGCTTCTTCGATACTTATGCCGTCTGGTTCTACATAGAAAGTGCAGATCAAATCTGATGCTTTGGGTTTGTAGGTTAGTTCGATAAAGTCAAGGTACTTCAACGAGTGTTCCTCGGGCTATGGTAGTTTGTAATCCTTAAAATCTTTAACTATCTGGCGCTCAATCTGTGTTTAGGGTGGATGTTATGGATCTTGTGGTTGAGCTCTTAAACATCACAACGGGTGGAAATCGGGTGGCAGTTATTGGGCAAAAGACTGCTAGTTTGCTTGGAGTGCATAGTTCGGATAGGATAAAGATTACTTATGGGCTAAAAACTGTGGTTGCTATTGCCAATATTGCGGAGCATTTTTCTGAGAATCGGATTGGTCTTTTTGAGGAAACCGAGGCGGCGTTGGGTATTAAACGTGATGAGTTGGTGGGGGTAGAGTTGGCGGCGCTTCCTGAGTCGTTGTTTAATATTCGTGCCAAGCTTCATGGGGAGCGGCTTAGGGAAAAAGACATAGTGGCCATTGTTTGTGATGTGGTTGATAGGCGGCTTAGTACGGTTGAGATTGCGGGGTTTCTTACGGCTTTGAGTATTATGGGGTGAGTATGAGTGAGGCGGAGGCGTTGTCTATGGCCATGATTTTAACGGGTAAAACTTTGGATTTTGGCAGGGGTCCAATTTTGGATAAGCACAGTGTGGGGGGTATCCCGGGTGATAAGACCAGTATGTTGGTTGTGCCTATTGTGGCTGCGGCGGGGTTTACTATCCCCAAGACGTCCTCGCGTGCGATAACTTCTCCTGCGGGAACTGCTGATCGGGTTGAGACGCTCTGCCCAGTTAGCTTGGCTATGGAGGAGATTCAAGAGGTTGTTAGAAAAACGGGTGGGTGTCTTGTTTGGGGGGGTTCTTTAGAGTTGGCTCCGGCGGATGATCTTTTTATTCAAGTTGAGTATCCGTTGGGTATTGATCCGATGCTTTTGCCCTCGATTTTGAGTAAGAAAAAAGCCATTGGTGCTACTCATGTTGTTATTGACATACCTACCGGTATAGGTGCCAAGATTAAAACTCGTCAAGAAGCCTACACTCTTGCCGCAGATTTTCTCGAGTTGGGTCAACGCTTGGGTTTAAACATTCAGTGTGCTTTGACGTTTGGTGATCAGCCGTTGGGTCGAGGTATTGGACCGGCCCTAGAAGCCCAAGAAGCACTATCAACCCTTATGGGTGCTGGACCGCCTGATTTGCGTGAAAAAGCCGTAAGCTTGGCCAGTATGCTGCTTGATATGGTTGGCGTAGCCAACCCCCGCAACACAGCCGAGAACATGATTGACTCAGGCAAGGCGGAGAAGAAAATGCGTGAAATCATTGAAATTCATGGTGGGAATCCAAAAGTTAAACCCACCGAGCTACCAATTGGCCCATATCATGCATCGGTACGGTCTAAACAGGAGGGCAGGGTGCTTTGGATGAGCACCGAGAGTATTGTTCGCATTGCACGCATGGCAGGAGCCCCCAAAGAAAAAGGCGCAGGAGTACTGTTGCGTGCTAAACTGGGAGATAGTGTACGCAAAGAAGGCGTGCTCTTTGAGGTTTATGCAGAAAGAAACACCAAATTAGAAGCCGCACTAAAATTAGCAGACCAACTAGCACCCATGGTTTTAAGTAAAAAACCAGAAGAAAAAATGGTTCTAGACACCATCCCCGAAAAAATCGCCCATGAGAAAACCTTCATGATAGACCGATAGAGAAGTTAGTAGGCATGATTGCGATAGCGATTGGGTCTAAGTGCGCCACCAATTAAACCCCCAATTGCTGAGACTATACCAGATAAAATCGCAAGCATAATGCCAATTAATCCAACTGCTAAACCTGCTAAACCACCCGTTAGTGCACCCAAAGGCCCAGTTGCAAGACCCCCAATGAGCGCTAAACCAAAGATTGCTAAAATACCTATGATTATACCGCCAAATATGCCTGCTATAAAGCCTGCAATTGCGCCCCGACCCGCGCCTTGGGCAATCAACCCCGCAACAATCCCACCCGCAAAAGCACCTATTAGGGTACCTAAACCGGGAAACAAAAACCCCAAAATCACAGTTAGTAAAAATCCTGCAAATGCACCTAACCATATATTACCCAAAGTATTGACCTCAAAACACACCAGAGAAAAGACACAATTTAGGTTTTGTGGGTGTAAAGGTCCACCTACAGGGGTTTATCTTCGCGCTAAAAGTCCGCCGATAAAGCCGCCTATAACCGAAGCCACTGTTGCAACCACCGCAACTATGATACTTAGAGCCGCGCCAGTTACACCGCTGACCAATGCGCCAATAAAGCCCCAATCGGATTGAGAGTTAAAGGCAAACACGATCAAGGCCAAAATAACCAAAATAACCGCGCTTCCAAGTCCAGATAGAAAACCTGACAAGACCCCGCCGATTGCGCTTCGAGCAATTAATCCAGCTACTATGCCGCCTAAAAAGCCGCCCAAGATGTGTCCAACCCCAGGAAACATTATACCCATAACAACAGTTATCAAAAATCCAATGAATACACCAAGACCAATGCTTCCCAAGTTTACACGTCCAATTAGGGATGCTTAAACAAAAAGAAAATAAAAAGATTGTTATCTTGCACGCGAGCTATTGACTCGAGGACCAATCAACAACCAGAGCCACTCAGCGAATTCGTGGAGATTTTTGGTTTGGATATGAATCTCACCGGGTCCAGTGATCTCAGTTACTAACCCCTCACCACTTAGCAGAGTTTCTTTTAGACCACCGACTTTTTTAACTCGGTAACTACAGGATTCGCTAAAAGCCACAAGATGGAAATTATCTACAATCAGAGTCTGGCCTGCTTGGAGGATGTGCGTGTCGATAGCACCAAAGGTGTTAATAAAAAGCGGTCCATTACCAGTAGCTTTTATCATAAATATGCCTTGCCCAAAAAGACCCTTAGTGAAACCTTCCCATTTAACATCTAAATTTATGTCCTGTGTAGAGGCAAGATAGGAGGATTTCTGAATAACATAACCCTGTCCAGGTTTTACGTCGAGTTGTTTGATATCACCCACCGGTGCTGCAACAAAAGCCGCTTCTCCGGCACCGTTTTTGGCAGTGTAGTCATTTACCCAAAAAGACTGTCCGCCAATGAGACTAAGTCCCAAGCTACCCAGCAAACTTTTTTCACGTTTGCGAGTGTGGATTTCAATGTTGGGAGTCATATAAGTTAGAGCACCTGACTCAGCTGTCAGGCTTTCACCTTGATCAAAATTGGCTACCAACATTGCATATGAGGGCTTGTATTTAATTTCAAACTTCATCGGACTCTCTCCTCTTATCAGGGCTTATCAAGGCCTATCTAATAAAACTTTCAAAATTATAAAAACACACAAAACACCAAAAAACAACTCAAACAAAAGAGATCACCCAAGAGCAAATGTCCACTCCGAGCTGTATAGCAAGGTTGTTGGGTGTGTGGTATTTAGTGCTTGATGCTTGCAATTTTTGTGGCTGCCAAACGGTAATCTTAAAAAGTGGGGTAAGCAGACCTTCCAGTGTAAACGGAAAAGCAGGCAGAAAGATTTGCATGGCCGGTTTAGGTAAGACACTTTTAAAAAAGATTTTTAGTCTTGGGTTGATTTTTAATGCACTTATCAGCATAGCCACTGTTGCGGGTATTCTCTATGCGTATTATCTGTCCTATCCTGCTTGGCAGCCCTATAAGCCCTATCTGCTTAGTGCTAGTTTGTTTTGGTTTGCACTTGCGGCTGCGGCGATCAATATTTTTCACAGTGCAGCCATAGGCCGAGTTCTCCATATTCATCGGGTTCTTTTTCATCACTATGTTTATGCCATTTTTGCGATAATACTTACGTCTGTTTATGTGGTGTTTTTTACGCCTGTTTCGCTTCATACGCTTTTTTTTGTGGATGATAGTTCCGTTGCGGTGAATGTGGGGCGGGTGTTTATGTTGGGGAGTATTGCGTTGTTGTTAGATGATTTGCCTGATGTTTCCAAGTATATGGAGTCAAGTTTGAATTGGTTAAAAACACAGGCTTGTCGAGTAAAAATGATGCTTCATGTGTCTCAGTTTGTAACTGGGATTTTTGCGTTTTACTGTAGTCTCTCGATTTTGTTTTCAACCATTCAAAATAGCACACGTGCAGTGCCGAATTCGTTTGTTATTGTTAGTCTTTTTATAACTGGCATAACCTCGTTTGCGCTGGTAAAACGCCGATCTTGGCTCAATCTTACTCCACCTGAGCCTCAAGTGCCTAAGCTTTTTGCTTAGTGATCTCTTTTGCGATGGCTTCGAGCTGATCTCGTGAAAAGCGTCTAGAGCCGCCTTTTGAGGAGATGTACTCAGAGAGCTGTTGGAGTTTAAGAACCGGCACAGCTGGATTGTTGAGCTGAACTGAGGCGTGACGATTAGTTAGAACTACAACACCCGCTACCCAAATCCCCAGAGAGCGTAGGTTTTGTGAGCGCTCGATTATGTGTTGGATTTTTTGAGCGTTACGTTTGACTTGTCGGCTGGGACTTGAGTTAAAGTTGCGTTTACCTCTGCGTTGCCACTCATCACCGCTACAGGTTATATTGCCGCTCCAGTTTTTGGTTTCTAGCACAAATATGCCTCCGGGTGCCAAAACCACATGGTCTATGTCGCCTCCACCTTCTCGCAAATAGAGGTCATTTATGAGGTAGTAATCATCATTTAGAGTGTTGTTTAGGTGTTGTACGACTTGTTTTTCGCCTGCCCAACCGCCGTTAAAGATGCGGTATTTGCGCAGATAGTAGTAAAAAGCGACCAAGGGAACAATCAGAAAAGCCAGCAATATCCAGTTTATCAGGTCCCAGCGAAGGGCTGTGATAGCTCGATATAGAACAGCAAAGAGGATACCGAACAAGATTAGAATGCATAGTGCGGCTTTGGCTAGGTTTTTTCGGGTTTGGTTTTTTAGATAGTTACTTGACGCTTTAATTTTGCGCATACTACACGGATGGATTGTAGGCTATATTACTGTATGGGCTAAACGGTTTTTGGGCGAGGTCTTGGGCGTTAATGGTGGGGTTATGGTAGCGTTTAAATGCAGCTGTTTTTTTGCCGTATTGGATTGCTTGGGTGGGGCACCACTGGATGCAGGCTACGCATTGTTCACATTGGTGGTTCCAAACTGGCTGATGGTTAGTTGTGGTTATGTTTTGTACTGGACAGATGTTGCGGCACAGATTGCAACCAGTGCAGGCAGTGTTATCTACGGTGAAGTTTTTGTCGAAATTTTCAATATTTCGATACATAGAGTAGTTATTTATGGTTTTGCATAACAGTTTTGCTTTGCGCTTTATAGGCTGAACCGTTTGTTTTGTGATGGCTTGAGCGGTTGTATTCACCTTGACCATGGCAGCGTCTATCATTTTTTGGGCTTTGTCTACGGGAAGCGCACCATATCGTATCAGGTTGTTACCGGGCATCTTGACACTATCCCCGTAGGATAGATAGCACCCTTTTTGTTTGAGAATATCGTTTAGCATGCCCAAGGAGTCCATAGAACTTCCTCCAAAGTTTGAGATGGCAAAGCAATAAGTTCCAGGTTGTATGGGCAGGTTTTGGACAAAGCGTTTAACTATTCTTGGTAACCCAAGAAAATATACTGGAAATATAAACCCTATTGCTTGATCTTGTCCGCCGACGGATTGGCTGGGTGGTTGAGTGGTCATGGATTGGAGGGTTGTGTTTTTGAGGGTTGAGGATAGTTGGCGTGCAATTTGCAGTGAGTTACCGGTTGAGGTAAAGTAGTAGATGGTGTATTGCATGTTTTTTCACGTGTTGGTTAGGGTTTGGAGGGGTTTTTTGTGTTTGAGAGTTGGGTTGCTGTTTCTATGGGGTGTTTTTTGTGGTAGGGTTGTTTTATGTGGGCGTATGCTTCTAGGGCAGCGGTTATGCCTTGGCCCACAGCGGTGCCGACTTGTTTTATGGGGTGGTTAGTTATGTCGCCTGCGGCAAATACTCCTGGGAGGTTGGTTTGTTGGTGTAGGTTGATTTTTATGTAGCCGTGAGTGTCGACTTCAACGCCGCTGGTTTTTGCAAGTTGGCTGTTGGGTGTTTCACCGATCTGAACAAACACTGCATCGACAGCTATGTCGCTTGTTTGGTTGGTTTGGTTGTTTTTTAGGGTGACAGCGTGGACTTTTTTGTCGCCTTTGATTTCGTGAATTTCGGTGTTCCAGAAAATTCTGAGGTTATCTTTAGCTGTGAGATCGTCCACCAGGGATTGTTCGGCGCGAAATGTGTCACGGCGATGAATAATACTAACTTGTGCAGCTAAACCAGAAAGATACAATGCAGTGATACAGGCCGAGTTGCCTCCGCCGACCACTAGGACATGTTTGCCTCTAAAGAAGGGCCCATCACAAACCCCGCAGTAACTCACACCTCGACCCTTGAAGGTTTGCTCCCCCTCTATACCGAGTTCTTTGTAGTTAGAGCCTGTTGAGATGATGAGGGTTTTGGTGTTGTATGTGGTTGTTGGGGTGGTTATAGTTTTAATGTCCCCTTGAAGCGACAGGGCGGTTACGGCTTCGATTTCATGTATCTTGGCCCCGAAGCTACGTGCATGCTCAGTCATCTTTTGGGCCAACTCGGCTCCGTTGATTTCTAAAAACCCAGGATAGTTAACGACCATTGGAGCATTGGTTATGGTTCCACCTGCGATTTTTTCATCTAAAACCAAGGTTCTAAGGCCGCTTCTAACAGTATAGATAGCCGCCGATAAACCAGCAGAACCAGCACCCATTATTATGACATCCCAAGTTTCCATGTCAAACATCTCAAATAGTGAACTGAGACGTTTAACAGAATTGTTTGATTTAAGGATACCCTCCATTGAACCTAATGCTGAGTTTTCTTTGCAACCAAACAAGCACCTTTTGTTGCTACAAGGTTTTTAGCTGCAAATATAATCGATGGAAATAGCAATCAAGTCACGCAATTTAAGAATATATTGATCCAGCATATGAACCGATAACAAATTGCTAAAAGAACGAAAAATCAAAGCGCTACTTTGCGTTTATTAGACCTTTTTCGTCTTCGCAACAAATAAAAACATACACAACAAATCACAACCACAACCACAACCACAACCACGATTAGTAAAACCAAAAAAGGCGGCAAATAAAACGGCAAAGAAGGCAAAACAAACGACGAAGAAACCGCCAAAGCAAAAACACCCTCACCACAACCCACAAACAAAACACCATCACAAACAACAGGCGAACCGACACCACCCACAAAACCGCCTGGAACCTGTGAAAGTGGAACAGACAGAGGATAAGCCCATAGCTTAAAACCACTAGTAGCGTTTAGAGCATAAAGAGTACCATCATCAGAACCAAAAGACAAAACACCCTCATAAAACGCCGGCACCGACAAAGCCCCCTCACCAATAACAGAACTCCAAAGCTCAGCCCTATCAGTTACATTTAATGCACACACAACACCCGTACCGGGATTTAGATAAATCAGACCATCTTTAAAAAAAGGTGCAGAAATAGGAGAATATTCGCGTGGAGAAGTGTAGGTATAGCGCCAAATTTCTTGGCCGCTATCAGCCTCAAGTGCATAAGCATTGCCATCACCTGCACAAAAATAAATCACCCCATCATCGAGCACTAAAGAAGACACATGGTACACCCTACTACCATTATGGGTGGTGTCTATCGTATATTTCCAAATTTCACGATCGCTTCGAGCATCAAAAGCATAAACAGTTCTAAATGACCCTGCATAGACAACATCATCAACAACCAAAGGAGAAGAATCAACAAATATAGGACCATCGTAGTCCCAAAGTCTATCGCCCGTAGTGGCATCTAAGGCACGAATTCCAGATTCAAGGCAAACATACAAAATATCGTTTACAAGAACCGAAGGAGCACCAATATTGTTTCCACCGCCAGGGCTTATAGTTTTCTGCCAAGTTATGCCACCGCTACGTGCATCAAGAACATACACTCTCCGAGTGTCAGACACAAATAGCTTGCCATTATCAACCATCGGAAACCCATAGTAGTCAGCTGTCCATAATGTTGCTCCACTGGCAGCATTTAATGCATACACATAGCTACTAGAATACCCGTCAGAGGAACAATAGAGAATACCTTGAGCAAGAATAGGAGCCGCATTGGCTTGGCGGTTTGTTGTGTGAGTCCAGAGAAGTGATGGAACAGTTGAGCTATCAGTTGAATCACTATCAGACAGTGAAGTTCTTGTTAATGGAATCGTGTTTGAAGAAAGCATGATAAACGAAGAACTAAAAACGATACCAACAACAAACACAACAACCAGAGGTACGAAATAACCTTTCAATCCTGCAAATAAAGGCACACAAGAATGAAAACGCCAATTTTTAAATTTACAAATACTCAAGTTAGTCCACACCAACAATAATTTGAATTAATGCATTGCAAGTTGGATTGATGGACAAATAGCCCAGGGTCAGTTTAATACACAAGTTCATCAATTCACATCAAGTCACGCGTATTTGAGATATTAAGTTAACCTGTAAAGGCATGAGCTATTGTTAGGTGTGGGGTTGTTAGTTTTCGTATGAATAAATTATCATGCATTGTTATGCATTGGTTTTATTTCATGGCTTGACTTGCTGATGTAGTAAATTATATAACGTCTAAAGGTTTAGGGTAATATTGAGTGGCACATGGTATTAAAGGATAAGATCAAAATCAAGTTTGCGGCCGCGTTATTGGTTTTTGTGTTCCTAACAAGCACAGCAACTGTTTTTGGAACGGTTAGTGCCGCTGATTTATCCAACAACAAAGGTGTCAAGATATCCTCTGATTTCACCGATGCAAAATTTTTATCGATAGTGCGAGAAATTACAGGCAGACTTGCCGAACCTATCTATGATACTGATGCCATAAACATTGAAGAGTTAGAGTTACCCTCATATAAACGCATAGCAAGTCTTGCAGGTATAGAGCATTTCAAATCATTAAAAGTGCTTGTGTGTGAAATTAATGAGTTAACTGAGTTAAATATGAGCAAAAACACAAAACTAGAAACACTCCAATGTACCAACAATTTTTTAACTATCTTAGATATAAGCCAAAACCCCAACCTGCAAATCCTCCAATGCAGCGGCAATTCTTTAACTACCTTAGATATAAGCCAAAATCCCAACCTGCAAACACTTCAATGTGACAACAACCCTTTAACTTCAATAGATACAAGCCAAAACACAAAACTAGAAACACTATCATGTAACAATATCCCATTAATTTCAATAGATATACGTCAAAACCTCAATCTGCAAACACTTCAATGCAACGGCAATTCTTTATCTAGATTGGATGTGAGCCAAAACACAAAACTAGAAACACTAGTCTGTTATGGTAATCAGTTGACTGCGTTGTATGTGAGTAAAAACCCCGAGCTTAGAAATCTTGAGTGTTACAATAATTTGTTATATATCCTAGATCTGAGCAAAAACACAAAACTAGAAACACTAGTCTGTAGCCGTAATAGACTATCTGCCATGGATCTAGGTGAAAACCCCAACCTCGAAACAGTCCAATGCAGTCGTAATCAACTGCAGACATTGGATGTGAACAAAAACCCCAACTTGCAAACGCTTCAATGTGACGACAATTTGTTGACTGGGTTAGATCTGAGCAAAAACACAAAACTAGAAACGCTGGTTTGCAATAATAATTTGTTACATACACTAGATATGAGCAAGAGCAATAACTCGGAACTTAGAGAGATTCATTGTAAGTATAATTCTTTAACTGTGTTGGATGTGAGCCAAAACACAAAACTAGAATATCTTAATTGCTATTATAACCAGTTATCTGTATTGGATGTGAGCAAAAACCTCAACCTAAAACATCTTGAATGTTCCAACAATTTATTAACTACGCTAGATGTGAGCAAAAACACAAAACTAGAAACACTCCAATGTCAAACTAATTCGCTATATGAATTAGATGTAAGTAAAAACCCTGAACTTCAAGTGCTGGAGTGTGAGAAGAATGCGTTGTCTGTGTTGGATGTGAGCAAAAATCCTGAGCTGGTTTCTTTGCGTTGTCATAGTAATTTGTTGTCTGCACTGGATGTGAGCAAAAACACAAAACTTGTACACCTTGAATGCTCCAACAATTTATTAACTACGCTAGATGTGAGCAAAAACCCCAGTCTCAGACAGCTATTTTGTTTTAATAATTTGTTGTCTGCACTGGATGTGAGCAAAAGCACTGAACTCAAAGACCTGTTTTGCGAACAGAATGCTTTGTCTGAACTAGATGTGAGTAAAAACCCCAAACTGGAACATCTTCATTGTTATAATAATTATATGGCAAGCATGTCTGCAGTCAAAACCGCTGGAGATATAAAAAATTTCAAATTCTACCCACAATTAGCTGATGAGAATATTGAAAACACCACACCAGACAATACTAACAAAGGAGATCTGTTGTTTTTTGTTGGTGCCGTCATAATTTTGCTATGCTGCACAACAGGAGTTTTGATATTTCTAAAGAAGAAACGTTAGCATAACAGTATCTTGTCCAACAGACGCGAGCAACAACTTAAACGGCTCCGGTTTGGGCGATAGAAGGGATTGAATAATGCGTAAAATTTGCTCGCCACAACATTAGTTTTATAATATTTGCCGTCTGTGGCTTGCATTTTCAGTTACTTACAATTTGTAAGCAACTCATAAGCCCCTCATCCTTCAAACGATTTTTCATAACTGCCCAATAGGTACGGGCATTTCACGGCGTAGACTGGTCGGTTAATATCGAAACAAAAGAGCAGGTACCGCTTGGGATGAGGAAAAGCAGGAAGGGTATTTTTCTATTGTTAACCTATTGAGGATGTTATTTTGGTTAGGTGCTATGGCTTTGTTTAGGTTTATGTATGTATGCTTATTGATGGACAAATGTAAATTTTTGAAAGGCAAACATTTAACTAACGAAGTTCAAATGGGAACTTATGTTCAAAGGGCATAATTGTCCTATGTTTGTGCTCCAAGAGTTTCTGTTGTAATTTATTATGGAAGAGGGAGAGAGGCCAAATGGTAAAAATTACTGAAGACATGATAAAAATAAAAACAATAGAAGACAACATGCACAATACCCCGGCATTAGAATCCCTGCTCAGCTTAGAAGATAAAAACACCAAATTAGAAGCCGATATAAAAAAATTAGAAACCAAGATTGCAAAAGTTAGAGAGGCCCAAAAGAAATTCATAAAGCTAAATCAAGAACAGGTGGATAAAATTTTTGCAGCTGCAGCCAATGCAGCATATCGCGAAAGTCGTCATCTTGCTGAAGCCGCAGTTAGAGAAACAGGCATGGGGATAGTGGAAGATAAAGAGATTAAAAATCGGTTTGCTGCAGAGGAGATCTATAATTGTTATAGAAACACAAAAACCTGTGACTTTGTGGGCATGGATAAAAATGGTAACGCAGAATTTGCAGATCCCATAGGTGTTATTGCCGCCATCATCCCCACCACTAACCCAACCTCTACAGCGATATTTAAAGCCCTGCTCGCACTCAAAACGCGCAATGGTATGATAGTTAGTCCCCATCCCCGGGCAAAAAACTGTACCATTGAAGCAATCAAGATAGTTCTTGCTGATGCCGTTGCCGCTGGAGCTCCGGAGGGAATTTTTGATTGGCTTGATGCGCCCAGCTTGCCGCTTATCAATGCCCTTATGAAACGCACCGATGTCACCCTTGCAACAGGCGGACCAAGTATGGTAGAAGCCGCCTATTCTAGCAGCAAGCCAGCCATTGGGGTAGGCCCTGGAAATACACCAGCCATCATTGGTGATACTGCTGACATTAATTTTGCGGTTAAATCCATTATTGAGTCGAAAACCTTTGATAATGGAGTAATTTGCGCCTCTGAGCAATCAGTCATAGCATTTAAGAACATATTTGACAAAGTGGAAGAAAAATTTAGAGCCAGCGGGTGTTATTTTTTAAACGCTGAGGAAAAAGACAAAGTTAGAAAGATAATTATAAAAAATGGAACCCTAAACCCCGATATAGTTGGGCAGTCGGCTGAGAAAATCGCCAAAATAGCTGACATAACTGTTCCGGCAGGTACGAAAATTCTTATTGCTAAGGTGGACAACACCGATATTTATGAAGAGCCCTTTGCACGTGAAAAGCTCTCCCCTGTGCTTGCTATGTATAGCGCTGAGAACTTTGAAGATGCGCTTAGCAAAGCTGAAAAACTCATCGAGGAAGGCGGTCTGGGTCACACATCTGTGATATATACCAATGATGCCGAAAGACTAGAAGAGTTTGCAAAACGGATGAAAACTTGCCGGATGCTAGTAAATACTGCAGCAGCCCAAGGAGCAATCGGGGGTATCTACAACAAACTCTTGCCATCACTAACGCTTGGCTGCGGACCCTCAGGAGGCAACTCTGTATCTGGAAATATAGAAGTCAAACATTTACTGAACCTAAAAATACTGGCCTTACCAGATGTGACGGTAAAACAAAAACATGATGAACTCCAACCGTAACACCAACAGGTCACATCATTGTAATTAGTATATTTACCGGACAAAATAGATACAAGACTATTCGCTTAGAAGTTGCTAAAAGAAAGCGTCTAATCAAAGAAGTAAGAGGAAGTTTAGGAGAATATCGAAAAGTCAGAGTCGCTTTCGGGTTCCTGTTGTTTTTTGTTGAGTTCTTCGATTTTTTTGGTTAGTTCTTCGACTTCTTGGGTGTTGCCTAGGGCTTTTTGATTTTCTTTAATGTTTTCAAGGGCGCTTATGCCGTAGCGGTCAAAGCCCTTAGCTAGGGAGATATCTGCGGATTTAGTGAAGAGTTCGATTGCTTTTTGGTGTTCTTTGAGTTGGGTGGAGCATTCGCCGGCTTTGTAGTTCATCTCAGCTGAGCCAAAATAATTCTGGTTTTTGTAGTAGAGTTCAGCTGATTTGATAAAGAGGTCGCGGGCTTCGCTATATTTGCCGCTGTCCATTAATGCGTTAGCATCTTTGTGAATTTTAATCGGATCTGCTTTTTCAGTCATAAATCATCAACATATGTGGCGTGAACTCACATTTAGAATTTTCCCCAAGCACCTTATCGGCAACATGCGGTCTGCATCAGAGAGTGCTAAGCGTAAGTTAGCACTCAATATTTAAAAGGGCTCAATTTTGGATTGTTATTCTTTTTTGCCGATTTCTTTCATAAGGTCCGCTGGGGAAGTATATGCTTTGTTTGGGAGTATATCCAAGATGTTTAGAACATCGTTTGGTGCACTGTTACTTTTTGCAACCCTTATCAGATCGTCTTTATTGGAAGGGTAGTGGGCACCTTTTAGGCTGTGTTGAATTTTTGCTGGACTAGCATATCCTTGTGCGGTTGTACCTTCACCTCTAACCAAACATTTCACCTCCAACAAATTCAACTCTCAGGTTTGACTTGATGAACTGCCCAGACACACTATTTTAAAGCTAAGGAATACATAATGTAGCAACAATAATCTGCACAATTTAATTTTGGCATTACTTGGCGCTTATCTGAGTGGAGGTTTTTCTTATCCTGCTGAGCGGCACCTAGAGGCTATTTGGCAACAATCCTGCATTTGTGATTAGTAGCTTTTGATAGGAATTAAAGTGAGTAATTATTTTTGAGTGGAAGAGTCTGCTAAAGACAGATAGATTAATTGGTAAATAGCGCTAAGTAGCATGTGAGGCGGTTTAGATGGATGAGGCAGCTATAGAGTGGATTGCAAGTCAGTATTATAGCCGTCAAATTGCATTAAAAGAGTTAGGTACAAGTGGGCAAGAAAAACTCGCAAAAGCCAGAGTGGCAGTTGTGGGTGTGGGCGGTTTGGGCTCAGTTTCTTCGCTTTATTTAGCTCTGGCGGGGATAGGTTACATTCGTATAATTGATCAAGATACGCTTGAACCCCACAATTTGCATCGGCAAATTATCTATACGCTCCAAAATCTGTGCTATCCCAAAGCGGAAGCCGCGGTCGAACAGTTGCATTACCACAATCCGTTTATAGAGATTGATGCGGTTTCGGAAAATCTAAACGTTGAAAATGCTGAACAGCTTCTATCGGGGGTGGATGTTGTGGTTGATGGTTTAGACAACATGGCGGCACGACAGATTATCAATCGGGCCTGCATAAAGCTGGGAATTCCCTATGTTTTTGGGGCGGCGATTAGTTTGGAGGGTAATCTCTCTGTTTTTCAACCGCCTCAAACGGGTTGTTTGGCATGTTTAATGCCCGAGGGCTTGAGTGGAGGCGATACTTGTGATAGGCGAGGTATCATTGGTGCAACTGCGGGTACCATTGGTAGTCTTCAAGCTCTTGAGACCATCAAACTCATTACAGGCATTGGCGAGTCGCTTAAGGGTAAACTTTTGGTTTGTGATTTCACTGACATGAATTTTACGACCCTAGACATCACAGAGAATCCCAATTGTCCTATCTGTCATGGTGAACAAAAAGCGGTGAGTTCTGAGCGGTTGGTTTGGCTCTGTAGTAAAGACACCGCTAACATTAATCCTCAAACACCCCTAGATCTCACGCTGGATAAGGCGTTTTTGATAGTTCAGAAGCATTTTGAGATCCGTTTAAAAAGTCAGTCAGTGCTTATGTTTAGCTATAAAGATTTCAGAATCAGTCTCTTTAGCGGCGGGCGTATGATCATAAAAGGCGTTAAAGATAAAGAAACGGCACTAAAAATTTACCACGACATACTCCAAATTCTAACCTCAAAAACAACCCAGCCTAGTTAGATAGATAGTAGCTACCTAACCAACTATTTTTTGTTTTTTGCTATTTGTGATGATCAAGACGCGATGCTAAAATTGCAATAACATAGCAGGCAACATTGTTTTCAATCTAGCTGACTCAGCAATATAGGATAGAAAAGAATAATAAAAAATTAAAAGTTGGTTGGGAGTTTATTTTTGTTTTTTGGGGCGTAGACTGCGTACTGTTGCACCTGCGCGCCACAATTCACTGCTACCCATAGCTTTGAGTTCGTCAGCAAGTTTTTGTTTATAGTTGGCTTCTTTACTGCGTTCAAGCACAATACGACTTTCCTCACCAGCAGCTGTTAACTCGTAGAGTGAGTCAAATACTGGTTTGGTTGCTGATCGGAAGCGTTCTTTCCAGCGTAGTGCACCAATACGGGCGGTTTCGCTACAGTTGTTATACATCCAGTCCATACCGTTTTCGTCGACTAGTCGGATGAGGCTTTGGGTGAGTTCTTCAACTGTTTCATTAAATGCCTCGCTTGGGCTGTGTCCATGTTCACGCAGAGTGCTGTATTGGGCTTCGATAATACCGGCTAGTGCACCCATAAGTGTGCCGCGTTCGCCAGTTAGATCGCTATAGGTTTCTTTTTCAAAGGTAGTTGGAAAGAGATAGCCCGATCCGATGGCAATACCCATAGCTTTGGTTCGTTCAGCGGCTTTGCCGGTGGCGTCTTGGAAAATGGCATAACTGCTGTTAATGCCGCTTCCATCTACAAAGTTTCGGCGTACCGAGGTACCACTGCCCTTAGGAGCAACTAGGATGACATCGATGTCTGTGGGAGGGATAACTCCGCTTTGTTCTTTAAACACTACACTAAAGCCATGGCTAAAGTAGAGTGCGTCGCCTTTTTTGAGGCCGGCTTTGATGTTTGGCCATTCTTCTTTTTGGGCTGCATCGGTTAGCAGGACCATTTTGATGGTTCCGCGTTGGGCGGCTTCTTCGAGACTAAAGAGATTCTCGCCTGGAACCCAGCCGTCTTCTATGGCTTTTTGGTAGGTTTTGGAGTCTTTACGTTGACCGATGATTACTTTGATGCCGTTATCACGCATGTTTAATGCTTGAGAGCGGCCTTGGATGCCGTACCCAAGTGTGGCAACGACTTCGTTTTTTAGGGTTTGTTGGGCTTGTGCCACTGTAAATTCTTCTCTTGTGATGACGTCTTCTTGGACGCCGCCGAAATCAATCTTTGCCATTTTCTAGTTCCTCAAGCCAAACCTTGGTGGACGCGGTAATTAAGAATTGCTCCATTCATATGATATATGATGCAAAAAACAGCCAATTCTCCATTTGTGCTAGGCATTAAAAGATAAAGCAAGGTTGTGTTTTTAGCATAGGAACATAGAGATGAGTTGCAGTTGGGTGATTGTGATTTGTGTGCGTTGTTGATATTTAGTGTTGAAATTTGACGTTTTATCGTAAAGACTAATAAGGAATTGTTTTTTTATCTATTTTGGAGAATCGGATGACATTTAATCTGCAGAGCGGTAAAACTTTTGAAGAGACCGTTGAGGCGCTTTTTAATCAGATGGGGTATCGCACTAAGCTTAAGCATGTTTTGCATACCCGGGCGACCTATATTTATGCGGTGATTGATCAGCCCAAAGGTTCGCAGAGACTATTTATTGAGTGTAAAAATAGTGTGGATGTCATTGATGTGCAACATTTCTGTTCTAGGGTTGCGTTTGCTAGGGAAAAATTAGAGGTTGATGGCGGGTTACTTGTTGCTAATGTTGGCTTTAGTGATGAGGCGCTACTGTGGGGTAAGAAGAACT
Organism: Nitrososphaerota archaeon; assembly: GCA_031256395.1. GTDB lineage: Archaea > Thermoproteota > Bathyarchaeia > Bathyarchaeales > Bathycorpusculaceae > Bathycorpusculum. The sequence goes on along the minus strand of JAIRQQ010000116.1, from coordinate 8,215 downwards.
GTTCATTTGTCGAGCTCAAGACGTATAAGCAGCTCATAGCCAAGTCCGCTAGCTTTAGAAAAATGCTTAGAAAATTTAGTCAATAACTATTCTGATAAGTTTGGTTTGTTGAAATCGCAGAATAGTGTTAGTTCATTGTGTGTTATGCCGGTTTTTTGTAGTTTATTTGTGCAGGTTTGATATTGTTCTTCTGTGAGTTGGACAGATAAGAGGGGTTGTTGTGTGAAGTGGTAGGTTTCTTTGGTGGTAGTTGTTGTTTGGCCTCTTTTTAGTGCTAAGAGTTGTTTTTTAAATCGGGTGAGGGCTTCGCAGTCCTGCGTTTGCATTCCAAATGGGGTGTTGGGGAACTGGCGGCATCCCTCGGGGCGGATTTCATAGATAGAGCAGAGTTGGTTGGTAAGAAAGGGGCAGGGGGTATGGGTGATGTGGTGATCGTATTTGGAGGGGTTTATTTCCCAAAGACTGCCCAGTTCTTCATAGAGGATTTGGGCTTTGAGGTGGGCTTGGGAGTTTTGGGGGGTGGGTTTGAGTTTTCCGGCGACTAAAAAGTCGTCAAGAGTACAGCATACACCGCATTTACTGCAAAGAAAGGGCAGATTAACTGACCACTGAGAGGTTGGGGTTTTGAATTCTAGGTGGACATAGAAGGTGGCAGTCATCTGCATCGACAAAACTGTTGCATCGTTGGGTTTCAATCTTTCCCAACAAGTCCCTGACACCTAGCATATATCAGCCAAAAATTAAGACTATCCTGTAGGACACCTCAAAAGATGGGAAGGGCAGGTTCTACAGCAGGGTTAGTTTTGGGTTTTTGGCGGAGGGTTTTTCTTTTTGGGTTTGTCGTCGATGCCGACGCGGAGATTATCGACATCTGTTTTGTTGGGTAGAGATACTGTTATTGTGTGGTCGTGTTTTTCTTTGCCATAGTTGACTTTGACTTCGCCTGTTTTGTTGGCATCGGAGTAGAAGGCGGTGAGTTGGGCGGCGGTTTTTATGGCTTGTTTGGTTTTGGGGCCTTGGAGTATGGTTACTGGGCCGACGATGTCGGGGAGTTCAAATACGTATTCGGTTTTTGTTTGGCGTGTTGTTAGGGTTTTGTTTTCGGTTTCGTCGCGTCCTACGATGATTTTGTTTTTGCCTATACGAAAGTGCCTACCGATACGCAGCAGTGCGATGTCGGGGAGGGTTATGTGTTTTTTGTGGTTGAAGAGGTCGCGGATTTTTTTAGCGTATTCTTCGCAGGTTAGTAGACAGCCTCCTGCGGGACATGGAAAGTCTTTGATGTTGAATTCTTCGGCGAGTTTGAATTGGGGTTTGCGGGAGCGGCCTTGGATGTCTAAGAGTTTTGTGCGATCCACTAGACCTTTTTTTTCTGCTTCGGTTTCGGGCAGTAGTCTTGCGGAGAGGGGGCGTAGAATTTTGCCTTCTAGGCCGGATTCTTTTTCGATGAGTTTGAGGGCGGAGTAGTGTTGGGACATGGGGCGTTCGTCTAGGACTTCGCCTGTGAAGAGAAAGCTGGCGCCGATTTCGCGGGCGTATTTTTTGGCTTGTTTGAAGAGAAATATACGGCAGTCTATGCAGGGGTTCATGTTTTTGCCGTAGCCGTGTTTGGGGTTGCGAAGCATGCGCAGATATGCATTGCCAGCGGCAACCATTTTGAGGGGAACATTTAGCTGTTTAGCAGCGTCTACAGCGGCGCAACCGTCTTTTTTACAGAGACAAAAGGGGCTTCGTACATTAAAGGCCGTTACGTCAATGCCTTGTTTTACTATCATCTCTGTAGCTAGAATACTATCCAGGCCGCCTGAGAGCAGACCTACAGCTTTAACTTGGGTCATACATTGATGTGGCGGCTGGGCGCATAATAATTTACCTGTCTAAAAAGCCAAATCTGCGGGTTATACCGCTTTGTTAGTGTTTGAGAGAAAATTTTTGGGATTTTTGTAAGCAGAAAAGTTAGCGCTTAGCGGCAATAACATTAAAAAAGTTCTCTACGAGATAACATTTTGTTTATGTCGCTAGTTGAGAGGGTTAGCACTTGGACATAAGCATCTTTATTCCTATTTATGGTGAATCTGATCGAGTAGAAAAGATGCTTACTTTATTTGCTAACCAAAATGTTTCTAAAGAGATTTTTGTAGCTGTTGATGAGCCCACTGAGACGTTTGGTAGAAAAATCAAAGACCTCAAAGGGGAAAATGTTACATTTGTCATAAACTCGAAACGCAACGGCAAAGCCAATGCACTCAACCATACCGTTGGCCTATCCAGTGGGAAGGTGCTGTTGTTTTTGGACTCAGATATAGATCTCCCCGATGATCCTGAGTACCTCAGAAAAATCATTAGAAAAATGCAGCACACCGACATTTTAGACATTAAAAAAAGGGTTATCAAAGGCCAGTCGTTTCTCTCCAAGATGGCCTACTATGAATATCTTAGCTTTAACATCAACTCATGGCTGGCTTCACGCTTTATGCAAAAATGTCCAGCCGTTAACGGTTCCGCGTTTGCTATGCGACGAGACATGTTTGAAAAAGTTCAAGGTTTTCGCCGAGTCGTAGCTGAGGACATCGATATAGCTACCCGTGCGTTTCTAAAAGACAGCCGATTTGCCTACTCTCAAGATGTAGAAGTACAAAATGTGGTGTATAGTAATTGGCAGCAATGGTACACTCAACGTAAACGCTGGGCAATTGGTCAAGCTCTTTGGTTCAAAGAATGGTACAGAGAATTAGCAAATCATTTTATCAAAAAGCCCCAAGTGTTTCTTCCCAGCTTGTTCTTTCTCTATCCCTCAGTTGCAATAATTTTTATCAGCGCCGTTATTCCAAGTCTTTGGATGTACAACTCGTTGTTGATTTTTTCACTGTTTCTCTCAGTTAAATTCAACATCGCCCTACCGATTTTTCTGGTTTCTTTGGCAACTGCTGATGTTTTAAAGATCCTGCTGATCTCAATGTCAGGATTTATAGCAACGGCCGCTGTTTTCTATGGTTTCTCTAGAAAGCTGGGGTTTTGTGAGGTTAAACTCTATGAGCTAATGGTGTACTATTTTTTCTACTCTGCGGTGTGGATGGCTATCATAGTTGCAGGGCATATTCAGGTGCTTTTACTGGGTAAAAAAACAGGACCCGACTGGAAAACATAGTTAACAGACAACGATAAGTTTTAGGGGTTTTGGGTTAAAAGTATCCATAGTATTTGGCAAGGCTTAATAGTTTCATGCACCGAGTACATGTAAATCAGCAGGGATCTTTTATGGTTGATGTTTGGCTTCCCTACGGAAAAACCGATGTATGCGTTCGAATCCCAGCCCGAAATCTGTTGGGCACCATCGAACCCAAAGAAAAGCCAGGCGTCACCGATCAGAAATCTGAAATCGAGCGTGCACTCAGAGAGCCTATTGGATCTAAATGCCTAAGTGAAATTGCTAGGCCTGAATCCAAAGTTGCTATAGTTATCGATGAGACATCACCCAACACTCCAGGTGCACAGATGCTTTTTTTGGTGCTAAAAGAACTCAACACTGCAGGTGTTAGAGATGAAAATATTACAGTTATCTTGGGGTATGAAACTCAGCAAGCCGCAAAATCAGAAGAAGAACAACAAATCATAGATCAAGTTGCAAAGCGGGTTCGAGTTGTTACCCATGATGTTTCGGCCTCAGATTTGGTCTATATGGGCACTACCAAAACCCATGGGAATAAGGTGCAGCTTAATAGGCTCTTTGCAGAGTCAGATCTTAGAGTGCTTCTGGGAGATGTTCAATATCACAATTATGCGGGTTATGGCGGGGGGCGAAAAGGTGTTTTACCTGCGGTAGCGGGGTTAGAAACTATTCGGTTTAATCATGCTTTGCTTGTTAGTGCCAGCGCCACCTCGGGCAATCTTGAAAATAATCCTGTGCACATTGATATGACTGAAGCGGCACGGCTATCAAAGGTAGATTTTATAGTCAATGTGGTTGAGAATAAAAAAGGCGAACTCGTGCGTGCCTTTGCGGGAGACTTGGAAGCGGCATTTTTAGAGGCCGCAAAACTTGTGGATGAAATATACTGCATTACAGTAGATAGACGCGCTGATATCATTGTGGTAAGCGCCGGGGGACATCCTTGGGATTTAACGCTCTATCAGGCACTCAAAGGTATGGAGGCCGCAAAGGATGCTGTGAAACGAGGAGGAGTCATTATTTTGGTAGCTGAATGTCTTGAGGGCTATGGCAATCAGGTGTTCTATGACTGGATGACACGCCTAAGTGAAATAAAAAATGTTGAGCGCGAGGTTAAACGTAACTTTGCCATCGGAGGACAACGAGCCTACTATTTGTTAAAGACACTGCTCAACCAGCAAATCATATTGGTATCAGCTATGCCAGACTTTTATGCCAGCAACATCTTTAAGCTCAAAACCGCCCGTGCAATAAATGACGCCCTAAACGAGGCCTTCAAAACCGCGGGCTCAGCTTCACGTGTTTGGGCAATGCCGCTGGGCAACAATACGCTACCAGTGTATAGGTCACCTGAAGACAATAAAGCATAAAAACAAGCCAGTTGACTGCTCTAGAAGCGTAACCTTTAAGTCTAAACACATAAATCCTTTTTAAACAGGCGAAACGATGCAACCAACCTTTACGCTACGCAAATTTAGCCCAGATGACCTACAGAGTGTCATACAAATTAACCGCGTCTGCCTCCCTGAAAATTATACCGATTTCTTCTTTGTGGACCTACATCAACGGTTCCCTGAGACTTTTATTGTGGCAGAACAAGATGGAAAAATTGTCGGATACATTATGTGCCGTATTGAAGTAGGCTTATCCAACTTTGGATTTGGAGGATTGGTACGCAAAGGCCATGTAGTTTCTATTGCAGTCCTGCCCCAGTACAGACGCCGAGGCGTCGCACAAGCAGTCATTAAAAAATCCTTAGAGGGCATGGAATACTATAAGGCTAAACAAGGATTTTTAGAAGTCCGTGTCACCAACGAAGCGGCAATCTCGCTGTATAAAAATCTAGGATTTGAAATAACCCGAACCATCAACGGCTACTATAGCGACGGCGAAGACGCCTATGTCATGACAAAAAAATTAGCCTAGAAAAACATAAAACCCAACAACAAACTAACAGATACACCGCAAAGACGTATAATATCAAACACGCCAAAGAGATAATCTGGAGTTTTTCAGCTACTGCGACACTAGAGTGTTAGATACTAAAACACATTTAGTATACAAGTCAGTCAACAATCCATAAAACGTAAAGGCACAAAAGGCTCTTGATTATCAGCGGCTAAGGCATGTTTGGCCTATTAGGACCATTCATAGAAGAATTAGTCTATTGACACAACAATTATAAACCCTCAGCAGGCTCTGGCTTGCAGAGGAAGAGAATGTTATGGTAAGGCATGCGATAATAGATGGTAAAAAGAGAATTGCGCTCATTGCCCATGATAATAAAAAAGGTGATTTGCTGGAATGGGCAAAATTTAACAAGGGCACACTCAAACAACATGAACTCTACGCCACAGGAACCACAGGTAAACTCCTTGAAGAAGAATTAGACTTAGAAATTACCAACATGGAATCAGGGCCCTTGGGTGGCGACTTGCAAATAGGTTCGCTTATAGCGGATGGCTTAGTTGACTGTCTTATATTCTTCTGGGATCCCCTAGAACCCCAGCCCCATGATCCCGATGTCAAAGCGCTTCTGCGGGTAGCTGTTGTTTGGAATATTCCACTAGCATGTGATCGCAGTACAGCCGACTTTATAATTTCGTCACCACTGATGAATAAAGAATATTCCCGTAAACTGCCTGACTACGAAACCTATCGACACCGCTTAGACCATACAAAATAACAAACAACCATTATTTTTTTAAAATTCTCTCGATTTTTATAGTTGTTCAGTTAGCAGTCAGCTATCTTTTTTTAGGGTATATCAAAATTGTAATGTGGCTGTTTTTTGAATAATTAATGATGTTTATGTTAAGAATAGTCTGCAGATGCAGGGGTTAAATAAAATGTTAGATATAAAGAAAAGATTATGGGATAGAGGGAAAAGGGTGTGAGCAGTTTAGGCTGCTGGTTTGGCTTTGTCTGCGGCTTTGTTTAGGCTGGTCATTTCTGCGTTGGCTTTGCGGATGAGGTCTGCGATGGTGTCTTTGGTGGGTATGGATGCGCCAAGTGAGAGTGCGATTGCTTTTTGGTGTGCTGTTTGTAGGAGTGGTTTGATGGTTTCTTTTGTTGTGTAGCTGATGCTTAGGGCTAGTGCGAAGGCTTCTTGGTTGCTTGTTTCTACGCTTCTTTGTGTGGCGGCGAGATCGACGATTAGTTTGTCGCCGGTGATCATGGTTCCGTTGTCAAAGACTGCGCGCATGGAGATGCCTAGTTCAACGGCTTTTATGTTGAGTTTAGCAAGGATGCTTGCTAGGCGGTCGTTTATGGGTTCGCCTCTGCGTACAACTAGGGTGTCTTTGCTGATCCAGACGCTACCGTTTTCGATTCTGGTGGGTAGGCCGACTGCGTTGAGTTGGCTGATGACTGGTCCTGGGGGTTGGCCGGTGTTGCTGGTTGGGATAACGACGTCAAATGCTGCTGTGTCGCCTGCTTTGGCGGTGGTTTTGACTTTGCCCCGTTCTAGCATGATGGCTAGTTTGAAGGGGTTGAGGTCGGTGAATAGGAAGACATTTGATCCTTCCAAGTATTCCTCAAGCTTTTTGAGTTCTGCTTGGTTGAGTTCTTCGATAGCGATTTTTATGAGGGTGTTTTTGAGGACGCGTAGGTAGACTTGGCCTTTCATTGTTTTTTTGAGCTCTTGTAGTTGGGAGGCGCGGACTTTTTTTAGGCTTGCGATGCCGACAGATTTGTATTCTTGGAATATGTCTTTTATCTCGGCTACTTCGCTTGATTTTTCGGCTAATACTTGTTCGGATGGCATGATTTTTCTTCTCGGTTATTTTTATGGTTTAATTTTGACGGGTTCGCCCATGCTGGTTTTGATGAAAGCGTATTTTACGTTCTTGAGGCCTCGTTTGAGTTTGCCGTCAAGGACACGAAGGACCGTCATCGCGTTGTCGGTGAGGTCTTCGTCTTTCATCTGTTGTGAACCTACTCGGACTTGGATTATGGGTTGATTGCGCATGCGAACAACCACGGTTTTACGGTGTTTATTGATTAGGGTGGTTATGTCCGCGTTTGGTGGAACTGGGATTGGCATTTTGCCTCTTGGACCTAGAACCGGACCCAAGATTTTACCGACCAGAGGCATCAATGGTGCTTCTGCGATGAAGACATCACAGTCGTTGCCTAACTGGCGCAGTTCTTTCTTTTTACCGTTTAGATCGTCGAGTTCTGTGCGGTCAACGACGCGGTCAGCACCAAAGTTTTTTGCTTTGAGTGCGAATTCACCTGAAGCAATAACACATATACGGTTGGGTTTTAGCGTGTCGTGTGGAAGTTCAACAACTTCCTGAATTTTGCCTTCAGGAGCCTTCATATCAATTTCTTGAATATCAAGTATTAGATCTATGGCCTGGTTGAACTTTTTCTCGCCAGCTTGAGATTTTGCTTGTTTAATTGCTTCAGTTATGGTCTTGTTGTCTAGGGGCATTTTTAAGCCTCGTGCCAATAGGGGATAAGAAACCCATTATAAAAATATTCGCCCAGCATCATTCATTACTCAAATAGGCTTTCATAGATGCCGTCGTCTATTTCTTTTTGAACTTCACGGGGATCTTTACCGTCAACGGTAACGCCTAAACTAACACAGGTACCAAGCACTTCTTTGGTTGCATTCTTTGTGTCAGGTGCTAGAAGCTGAGGGGCTTTAATCTTGGCAATCTTGATCAATTGTTCCATAGTCAAGTCGCCAGCTTTAACTGTGTTTGGAGTACCTGAACCTTTCTCAATTTTTAGTTCAGCAACCAGTAGAGCCGATGCAGTGGGCGTACCAACAGTAACATCAAAGGTTTTATCTTCAGGATCAACACTGACCTTTACTGGAACTTTCATACCAGCATAATCTTTGGTAATTTCATTTATTTTGTTGACAACAGCAACAATGTTGACTCCTAAGGGACCCAAAGCTGGACCCAATGGGGGACCCGCATTGGCTTGACCGCCGCTGACGATTAATTCTACAACTTTTTTATCTGCCATAGATTTTCACTTTATGCTTTTGCTTTTTCTACGAGTTTTACATAGTCTGAATGTACTGTG
>JAIRQQ010000115.1 GCA_031256395.1 Nitrososphaerota archaeon | reverse complement strand
GCGACAAAAAGTGCCGCAGCTCGAGGAGACTTTTTCCCAATAAGATAAACAAAGGGAATCGAGATAGAGGACAGAACAAATATCAACAGTAAAGCCGGAAACACCATTAAACAACCACTCCTAAGGTTAAGATTATCAATATAACTATCAATATGAAACCGAGCACAACCGCGGCCAGATAGTTGCGGTAGTTTGAAGTTTGATCTTGTTTAAGCTTTAGCGCTCGATTAGGTTTTGCGGCATCACCGATTTTTTCGCCTAACTCATCAACATAACGTTCAAACACGGTGTCCTCTAGCCGGGTTACAGCGTGTAGTGCTGGAGGAACTTTTAAATTTCGATTGACATAGCGGCCAAATAGAGCATTTTCTATACGTGTGAGAGCTTCAGAGATTTTGATTAAACCTTTTGCGATTGCAGTATAGAGGTCATCAAAGAAGTAGCCGTGTCTTAACAGTATAGTTAGGGGATTGTTTGTTTTTGCAATGTTTCGCAGTCCATTGAAACCTTTGTAGTAGCTAAAGTATGCAAGTAAACCGGGAGGAATAAGTAGCAGTAGAAATATTGGAAATTCAAGGCTTGTAAAAGCGGCCAGTATGCCTGCTGTTTCGAAGTGTAGGAAATGTGCAACTAGGGGTTCGGATAGGCCCCATACAATACAGAGAGCCGCCAAAATAAAGGCGGGAGCAAGCATGATTTTTGGTGCTTCGTGAACATGCTGTTTTTGCAGATGTTCAGATTCTTTGCCCATAAACACTAAGGTGAACATACGAATACAGTAACCAAAGGTAAGAGCAGCGGTTGTAAAGAGCAGGATTGTTTGTATTAGTCCTGCGGTTGTTGCGATTTCAGATACACTGGTTAGGATTATGCCTTTGCTAAAGAAGGCTGCAAACGGTGGTAAACCGCTTGTTGTTAGAATCATTATAATCATAAGTCCAAAGCTTATCGGCATGGCCTTGCGTAAACCGCCCATTAGTCTCATGTCACGCGTACCAAGAGCATGTATGATACCGCCTGCCAAAAGGAATCCAAGGCCTTCAAAGAAGGCATGGCTGACCATGTGGAATATGCTACCAAACCAGCCTTCACCGATTAGTCCGCCATGGGCAGCGGCACCTAAGCCGGCCATCATGAAACCGATTTGGCTGATAGTTGAGTATGCGAGAACTCCTTTGAGATCAGTTGTTACAATGGCTAGGGATGCTCCGATGAATGCAGTTATGGCACCTATCCAAGTTATAGTTGGGAACCAGTAGGCTTGGAGGGCTAAAATTAGAGCGGGGGCTGTTGCGAAAATGAGAATGAATCGGGATAGAAGATAGATACCTGCTTTGACCATTGTGGCTGCGTGGAGTAGTGCTGAGATTGATGTGGGGGCTTCCATTGCGCTGTAGAGCCAGGTAAATAGGGGGAACTGGGCGGATTTTGCGACGGCCCCACCTAGAACTAGAAATGCAGTGGTTACTAGAAGGCCGATGTCTAGGGTTCCTGCGAGTGCGGCTTCTTCTATGCCGGCGATTGTTCCGCGGAAGCTAAAGGTGCCAAACATTAAAAAGAGTAAGGCGATGGCGGCAAGTAGCATGATGTCGCCGATGCGGGTCATGATAAAAACTTTGACGCCTGAGCGTATGGATTCGGGTTTTTTGTACCAGAATGAAATTAGGGTGTATGAACATAGGCCGACCATTTCCCAGAAGATAAACATCTGGAGCATGTTGTCGGCTAGTACTAGGCCAATCATAGAGCCTATGAAGAGTAAGAGGAGGTAGTAGTAGCGGGTTAGGCCGTCTTCGCCTTTCATGTAACCCTGGGAGTAGATGGTAATTATTAGGGCAAAGAATGCGACTAGGCAGGTAAAGAGAACACTGAGTGGATCAATGTAGACACCTGCTGTTATTGGGCTACTTTCGCCAATGCTTGGAATCCAAGAGAGGGTATAGGCTGTAGCGTGGCCTCCACCGGACCAGACGCCGGGTATCAATGAGAGTGCTAGGGCACTGACTATGGTAGCTATGGCTATGACAAAATAGTTTCGGGCTTTTTCGCTGTATTTGCCAATAAGGGGAACAAAGAAGCTTGCGATTAGGGGGATAATCCAGACAAACCATGCACTGAATTCTTGGAGCATCATTGTACTTCATCCTCGCTTTCTTCGGTTTCTTGTTTGGAGATTATTTTTGAGAGATCTCCGGTGCCGTAGCGTTTTGATACTATGACAAGTAATGCTAGAATTACTGCGCTAACAGCTGTGTCGACTGAGAAGGCTATAATCAGCAATGCTTGGCTCAAGCCGTTGGGGGAGGCGAGCATAACAAAGTTGAGTGTTGCTGCGATGGCAATCATTTCTATGGAGATAAATACTTTGAGTAATTGTCGGTTGGTGAGTAGTCCATAGATGCCGATGGCCAGCATTATGATTGAGAGTATGGTGAAGTCCATTATTTTTTCCTCCGTTCATGCAGTACGATGCCAATTCCCAAGGCTATTGTTAGAATTACGAGGGCTTGTAGAAGAACATCAATGCCGCGGATGTTCCAAATGGCTTCACCAATTGGGACATCGGGGCCTGTGGTTGTTTGGTCTGAAACTGAGAGGAAAATTGCGGGTAGGGCGAGTAGAATGCCTGCGCCGATTAGGCCGCCGATTTTGGCGGGGGAGGATTTCTTTGGGGTTTGCTCACCTAGCATTTCGCCTGATAGGAACAAGACTGCTAGGGTGCCTATGCCTACGACGAATTGGAAAATGGCGGCGTAGAATGCGCCGTTGAGGTAGTAGATAAGGGCTGTGAAGAGAAAAGTGCCTGATAGTGCGCCAACTGAGTAGACGACTTCGTCTAGAAATAGTGCAAGGACAGATGAGACGATTAATCCTATGGCTAAGATTTCAAAAATCATTGCGATGCTTCCTTTTGGCTGTATTTTGGCTTCATGATCAATGAGGTTTTATCGGTTACGGCTAATTCGTAGAGGTCGGATTGTTTGATGGCTCCTCGGGGGCAGCTATCGACGCATTGGCAGCAAAAGATGCATTTGTTGAGATTGATTTGGGGGCGTTGTTTGCCGTCGACTTCAACGATGGTTATGGCGCCTGCGGGGCAATCGCGTTCGCAGACATGGCAGGTGGATCCGCGCATGACTTTTATGTCTAATCGGAAGTCGGGTCCGCTGCCAAAGTCGATGGCGTTGCAGTCTTTGATTTCATAGACTAGTTTGCCTCGTGTGTCGGGTGGAAGTGTGGGTTTTACTGCGGGGTATTTGGTTGTTGCGGGTTTTGTGAATAGGTGTGAGATTGCGCGTTTAAAGATTGGAGATATGCGTGAGGTTTGTTTTTTTTCGGTCTTTTCGGTCATCCTGTTACACTCCGATTCCGAATGGATGATACACCCAGGTGACTAATGCTATGGTTAGCATCAGTGAGAGCAAGGCTGCAGGTAACAGAATTTTCCAGTTGCCTGTTAGGACTTGGTCGATGCGTAGACGTGCAAAGACGTTTGCGATGTAGGAGCTTATGGCTACTACGATGACAAGTTTGAGTACGAACCAGAGCGTGTAGAATAGCCAGTCTAAACCAAAGAAGACCGGTCCGCTTGGGCCGCCTAGGAATAATGTGACCACTAAGGCGGATCCAAAGATAACTTGGACGTTACGGGTGAGATGGAGAAATGCGAGTTTTGCGCCGGTGTATTCGGTTTCTAATCCTCCGACGAGTTCAGATTCGGAGTGGGGTACATCGAAGGGGCCTTTTTCAAGTTCTGCTTGCATTGTAATCATGAAGAGGACAAATGCCCAAGGGGCTAGTATAATGTAGGGGAAGCTTGCGATGATGCCGATGCTAAGACTTCCGGCTATAAATGCGGGTGTTAATGCGATAAGATAGAGAGGGATGTCGTATCCTAGAAATTGGGTTAAGACTCGGGCTGAGCTTATGGTTCCATAGGGGTTAGCTGATGCCCAACCTGCCAAAAAGAGCAAAAAGTTTGCAATGGTAGCAAATACCAAAACGATAATCAAGTCGCCGTTAAAGCCGCTTTGGGCTATAGCGGATCCGTATGAGAGAATGCTTGCGCCGTCTATGGGTAAAAAGCACATGGCAAAAACCATGATGCTAAATGCGGCCAAGGGTGCAAATCGGAAAACTAGTTTTTTAGCGTCTCGGGGTTCAATGTCTTCTTTGGTTAGTAACTTGATAAAGTCTGCTAGGGGTTGGAGTATGCCACCGGGTCCTGCGACCATGGGGCCGACGCGGTTTTGGAAGCGGGCTTCTATTTTGCGGTCTATCCACTCGCAAAATAGGGATAGAAATAGTATGAATGTGAAGCCTGGAAATACCAGAATACGGAAGATAAGCAACAGGTCGATCATGGTTATCATCTATCAGTACATGAGAAGCAGGGATCTAGGCTGACAAAGTTACTGGGTACATCAGCTATACTCTCACCGATAGCGGTTTTTAGAAATGAGGGTATGTTAGCCAATGTTGGGGTGCGGATTTTTACGCGTTCAGGTATGTCTGTTCCGTTGCTACGTACATAGTAGAGTAGTTCGCCTCTTGGGGCTTCTATGGTACAAACAGCTTCACCTACAGGTACCGTTCTTGGGGCTTCAATACGTATGGGTCCAGCGGGCAGGTGATTAAGAGCATAGTCAAGGATGTTTAGGCTTTCTTCAACTTCATCCATGCGTACGTTCATTCTTGCCCATGTATCGCCGTCAGTGTATACGATTTCTTTGAAGGGAATGTCGTTGTAGACTTCATAGGGTCGGTCTTTGCGGACATCTATGTCTACACCGGAGGCTCGTGCAATTGGACCTACTACTGAGAGTTTGAGTGCATCTTCTCGACTAAGGATACCTACGTCTTTCATACGTAAGCGCAGGGTAGGTTCATCATTGTAGATTTTGCGGTAAAACGGTAGTTTAGATTGTAAATCGTTTATTACGGCTTTTATTTTTGGGATCTGTTCTTGATTGATGTCACGTCTGATACCGCCCACAGTCATCAGGGAACCAAAAACACGGTTACCGCTGGTTAACTCAATTAGGTCCATAATTGGTTCGCGGTCACGCCAGAAGTATTGGAAAACGGCTTCGTAGCCAATTTCTAATCCTGCGTGTCCCAACACTAAGAGGTGACTGTGGAGACGGTTGAGTTCTAATGCGATTACTCTGAGGTAGCGAGCTCGTTCAGGGACTTCAAGTTTTAAAATTTTCTCCACTGTAGCAACAAATGTGTATGCATGGCAAGGGTTGCAGATGCCGCAGACCCGCTCTACCAGATAGGTATCCTGCAGATAGGTGTGGGATTCAGCAGATTTTTCTATACCCCTGTGTACATAGCCGATGCGGGGTTCAACTTTAGTAACGGTTTCCCCATCAACGGTTACTGAGAACTTTTCAGGTTCAAGCAATGCGGGATGCTGGGGTCCAATTATTATTTTGACTTCTCGTCCCTCGGCAGATTTGTTGGTTTCGTGCTCAGGGGTTGGGACGAGCTTAACTTGGGATAGATCGATGTCTTTGCGCAGAGGATAAACACCGTTGGGCCAGTTTTCTGAGAGAATAAAATGTCCGTTTAATTCGTTGCCCTCAAAAATGGCACCCATTAAATCTGCGCATTCTAGTTCGTGGAAAAGTGCTCCAGGATGTATATCGATGAGTGTTTTAAGACGGGGGTTCTCTTTGGGCACTTCTGCTTTGATGGTGAAAAATGATTTGGATGTGCGGATATGATAATAAACGCCAATGTTTGTGCCCAAGTCCAAACCTGTAATGGTAGTTACACCGGTTTTTTCGTCGGCATCTAGCAATACTTTGAAAACTTCGTGGTGTAAACCGTTGTTTGCAACAAACGATGCGTCACCATTGACACCCCTTTGAATTGGGACTTTGTCGCCGAATTTGGATTCGACAAGACCTATAATATCTATGCTATTGTTTGCCGTTTTGTTTAACCTCCGCTATAGCAGGTTCAACTCTATGAGCTTGAACCGGTCTTTCTTTTTTGGGCGTACTTAGTACACTAAGCAATTTGATAACTCCGTCAATAATTGCCTCTGGTCGGGGTGGGCAACCGGGTATGTATGCTGAAACGGGGACAACTTTGTCGACTCCACCCACTACGTTATAGTTGCCTTCAAAAACACTGCCACTACATGCGCATGCGCCTATGGCAACAACAAATTTAGGTTGAGGCATTTGATCGTAGACACGTTTTAAGCGGTCAGCACATTGATGGGTAACACAACCCGTGGCTAAGAGTACGTCGGCATGTCGGGGTGAGGGTTCAAGTTTTATGCCGAAGCGTTCAATATCGTATTTTGGAGTGAGTAGCGCAAGGATTTCTATGTCACAGCCGTTACATGCGCCTGAATTGAAGTGTAGAACCCAAGGCGATTTTACGCGTGCCCAAGTTTTGGTATTGACCATGTTAGTCTTTGCCTCCGTCGAGAAGAACTATACCGGCGGCTAGAATTATGCCGAGATAGAGTATTAAGAGCAATGGATTGGCCGCCGATATGGCAAAAGCGGCATACGCTAGAACCAACACAGATGAGTCAAAAATTACAAAGTAAATTAGATATTTGTAGAGTGGAACATTGATTTTTAAGCCTTGGAAAATTACTTTTTCTCCGCAGGCATATGAATCTTGATCAGCGTCGTTTAGAGTAGTTTTTGGCGCTGAACGCTTACCTATAGCATAGATAGCGAAAGTTGCCGTAAAAATCAAAATGAATGCGATGAAGGCTTCAACAATCATACTACTCCCTCTCCATTCACCTTACTCATTAACGTTGTTACTACGGCAGATCCAAACATACATGGATTATAACCAAGAGCATTCACATAAGCAACAAGACAATGGATAGGAAAACTGTGCAGATAAGCAGCATGCATAGAAATATCTATATGGCCAGCTAACAGGCAAAAGCGACTGTCATCATCCTCACCCATTTCACTCTCTCCCATAGGTTTTTTCACGCCTATACTGCCCGAGATCTTTCATTAGAAGTGATGTCACTTACATTTAAATTTTAAGAGACAAAAGGTCAAATCTCATGATTTGCCAACAAAAGCAGAACAGTACCCGCTGGAACTATATCTAAAAACAAGACAACAACCTGCTGATCTCAACTAAGTCATACCTTCAGAAGCGCCCACACCAGAAACATGCTATACACTCCTGTTTTCTTTAACACTCACCCAGTGCAATATCAACCAAAAGCCAAGTTAAATCAAAACGCAATTGACATTAATCACATTTTGCTCATGAGGTCTTTTGAAGTTATTTCATATACATTAAGGATCTGCTTGACACATGATTAGTTTTGATAAATTTGTCAATCATTTATCATAGTTGAGATTTGACGCAAACAGAAGTGTTGTAGTTCTAAGATGTAGAGTTTATAAGGAGGTTTTTAGATTGTTGCTTAAGTTGTATGCGGTAATAGTACAGCTTGGTTAGTACATAGGCTTGCCAAGTCTAGGACCCGGGTTCAAATCCCGGTTACCGCACCAGCGGCTTGGGTACAGTGCCGATCCTCAAATTTTGGCTTTAAAAACCCCCAAAACCAAAAACAACATGAAACCCACAACCCAAAAACCACCCTCAACCGCTTTATTGTTGGATGGGCCGGTTCATAATTATCAGCAGCGGCTTGACCGATCGCGTCACAACATAGCGTTGTTGCCCAATGGGGAGACAAGTTTGCAGTTTCTCGATCACCTAAGCGCACTTGGTCTCTCTGTGGGTCGGGTATCAAAATATGCCGCA
>JAIRQQ010000099.1 GCA_031256395.1 Nitrososphaerota archaeon | reverse complement strand
ACCTATGACATAGGCGACACAAGCGGCCCGCCAATCCCAGACACACACCCAACCCCGAGTCCTAGCCCTAGTGCTAGCCCGAGTCCTAGTCCTAGTGCTAGCCCGAGTCCTAGTCCTAGTGCTAGCCCGAGTCCTAGTCCTACTGTTAGCCCGAGTCCTAGTCCTACTGTTAGCCCGAGTCCTAGTCCTACTGTTAGCCCGAGTCCAAGTCCCGACATTAGTTCTGTTCCCAGTTCCAATCCTGCTCCCAGTTCTGGTATGTCCTTCGACGTTATAGTTTTCGTAGTTTTACTTGCGGTTATTGTTTTGGTTGTTGTTTTGTTTTTTGTTTCAAAAAGAGGAAATCGGCTGGATTGAGGAAAATTGAATTAGTACACGCGGTTTTAATTCTTGCCATAAATAAACCACCGGTGAAACAATACACTTTTCCAAACTATCGAACATGAACATGTATTTTTCATACTTTGATATTTTTGATTAAACATTGCTCCTTGTCAATCGTGATTTAAGTTATGGGGACGATTTGATGCTAAGTACATGAACAAAGTGTTCAGCCATAAAAAGTGCCACCATTTATTAGCAGAACAAAAATAACAAAAATAATTGCGCTTATATGTTCTATTTTTTTGTTGTAAAATCAAGAAAGAGAATTGAATGGAGTGTAAACGTTGGAGTTTACGATAACAAGTTTTAAATTCTCTGCATCATGTATAACAGCGATCAACATGGGAGAGAGAAATGATGGTAGATATAATACAAGTTATGGCAATAGTTATTCCCCTAGTAGTGATTGTGTATGTAGTCGTTACATCACTACGTATTGTCAGACCTACTGAGCGGGGATTAGTCGAACGTCTTGGTAAATATCAGCGGTTCGTTCAGCCGGGTATAACCCTGCTTGTGCCTTTTGTAGATCGTATAATCAAGGTAAACATCACTGAACGTATGACGCCTGTGCAACGCCAAGACGTAATCACACGCGATAAAGTCTTCATGGCTGTGGATGCTGTTGTCTTCTACAAGGTCAAACCTGAAGAGCACTCAGTTAAGGCCTCGCAGTACTTTGTCAATAACTATGAATCCCAAATCGACACCCTTTCACGCACAGTGCTTCGCGACATCATCGGCGGTATGGATATGGCAGTTGCAAATACCTCACGTCCTATCATTAACGCGAAACTAAAAGATGCCCTCGACGAGCAAACCAGAGACTGGGGTATAGAAATCGTTCGAGCAGAAATCAAAGACCTCGAACCTCCACGCGGTTTAATGAGTTCCATGGAATCGGTGCTAAAAGCTGATAATGAACGTCAAGCAGCTGAAAAAACCGCCATCGCCCAAGCCACCTTGGCAAGCGGTGAAAAGAATGCATCTATCCAACGCGCCGAAGGTATGAAACAGGCCGCTATCCTGCAAGCAGAGGGCCAAAAAACTGCAACCATCGCCATCGCAGAAGGTGATGCAGAAGCAACCAAGCTACGTAACGAAGCCCTAACAACTTACTTCAAAGACAGCGCCATAACCTTCAAACAACTTGAAACCATAATGACTTCATTGCAGAATAACACCAAAATAATCGTACCCGAAGGCAAAGCTATCTCTCTGATATTAAACGAACAGGAAAACCTCAACAAATCCACCATTATCCCCGTGCCATCAACGCCACCTCAACAAACAAAGCCAGCTAGCAAATAACACTAAATCTACTGTTCATGCTTTTTGTTTTTGGCGTGGACATAGTCCTCTATCATTTTTTCATGTTCAAAGGCTAACAGCGGCAGGGCATCTAACTTAAAGAGTTGCATTTCCTGTACTTCACTGTCCTGCTTTTTGAGTTCGCCACCAACAATTTTGACAACAAAACACGTGGGAAAATATTCATAATCAACATCATCTTTAATTCCCCGCTCAACATATTCACCGATTACATTCACAACAGCTGTCTCTAAACCGGTTTCTTCTCTAACTTCACGAATAATTGTTTGCTCAATAGATTCCCCAGGATCCATTCGGCCGCCAGGCAGAGCCCAGTAGCCGATGAAGGGCGGCGTGTTGCGTTTTATGAGCAGAATTTTATTCTCAGGATAGAGAATTATAGCAGTTGAGGTTTTACCTCTATATATTTTCATATTTGCTCACTATGAGGTTATTTTAAGTCGCCAGTTAATTATCAATGAAACAACAAATATAGCAATTCCTACAAAAACTACCATTGGACCTGGAAAGGGTAAATTAAAGCTGACAAAGTTCCACAGCAGAACTCCCCCCGATGCGGCGATAATGCCAAAGACTGCACTTAGAAGGGCGTAGCGTTTCATGTAGGTGCTGAGGTTTTTGGCGGCTATAGCCGGGACGATGACCAAAAAACCCACAAGTAGCGTGCCGACGATTTGAATACCAATGGCGACAACAACTGAGACCAAGAAAAGGTAGAGTAAATTAGTTCGCGCCACCTTTATGCCCTTAGACACCGCCAGATCCTCTGATATCATCACTAAAACCAGTTTATCATAGATAACCTTGGTTAACACGATGGCAACGACACACACCACGGCCGCTATCCCTGCGCTCATGAGGGTAACTTGAGAGATATCACCAAAGAGGGCTTCTTCGAGCGCTTCCAGTTCATTGCCATACAAAAGAATACCCAAAGCCAGCGCCAAAGTAAACATGGCACCGACGAGGGCTTCAAAGGAAATTTTGGTTGTGCGCTGAATCTGCCAGATAATAATGGCTGTCACAAACAAAAAAGCCAATGCACCAATATAGGGATTAAAATGCAAGAGAGTACCAAGAGCCAAACCCGGTAATGCTACATGTGAGAGGGCATCCCCGACAAGGGCCATCTTTTCAAGAACCATCAAAGACCCTAGATAACCTGCGGCGGCTCCTACAAATATCGCAAGAAACAAACTACCAAAAAAAGAGGCATCAAACAGTTAGGGTACTCTCCGTGTAGTTTCAACACAAACCGGTCCACCATGGATCTGATGCTGAACCTCATGTTTGGCTATATCTGAGGAGGGCCCATAGAAGGTGACGCATTTATTAAGCGCGAGCAGATCGTCGGTGTATTCCTGTACAATATGGATGTTATGCGTGATGAGCAGTATGGTGATTTTTTGTTTCTTCTTGATTTCGTTAAGCAACAAATAGATGGGTTCTTCACTATCCATGTCCACACCAGTCGTCGGCTCATCGAGGAGTAACACGTTAGGACTGCCACTTAGCGCCCACGCGATTAGCACACGCCGCAACTGCCCCCCTGAGAGAACCCCCAGCCGTTTATCCTCAATACCTGCATTAGTTAAGCGAACCATATCCAAAGCATCCCCCACACTGATACCACTACCCATAGAGAGAAACTCGCGCACCGTCATAGGTACATCAGAAACCGTCACATATTGAGGAACATAGCCAATTTCGGCTTTCTCCACCCACTCTATCGAACCGGTATGCGGAACAAGATTTAGCAGGGTTCGAAAAAGCATAGTCTTGCCTGCACCATTGGGTCCCAAAACCGCTAATGTGGTGCCTTTTGTTACATTAAAGCTGATGTGATCAAGCAGAATCTGGTTCTGCATCTTAACACAGAGATCCGAAACTTTGAGTATGTACCCATCATTATCATCAGCCATAACGTATGCAACCTACAGATAATATCTAATGGGGGGTACATAAGTTTTGATTACCTTAAGCTTTGAGCTGTCGGGTAAGTGCTTCGGTTTCCCGCTGTGAAAGTATGTCCTGCTCCTGAAGCATAACCAAGCCGTTTTTGATGCTTTCTTGGAAGTCGTTATTTTTGAGCAAGTTGTTTTTCTCACCTAAACCCCAGAGTTGCCTCTCAAATGCGCTATTTTTTTTGATGCATTCTTGGATTTGTATGATGAAATTGGTTAATGATTTAAAGCGTGGAACAAGTAGATCTTTGGTCTTTGACATACCAAATGCGCCCTTTAGTTTTGAGCCGAAGTCGGCTTTTTGGATCGTTGAGGGTGCAATACAGAAGTAGCGTCTAGTAAAATCCGTTTCATAGCAGGCCACATAGAAGGGTACATAAACCCATCTGGGTGCTTTAAGCTGTGGGTCACTAAAACCTAATCTATCGAGGGTGGTAGCGTTTGTCTTTTTGTGGTTTAAGATTTTCTCGATGCTTTCCACCACCGGTTTTTCCATCTGAAGTAACTGGTTGTTTTCTTGTTTAAACGCCTGGTTCTTGGCCGCTTTTGTTCTTTCAAGTACAAGAAGCGGCTGGCGTATTAGTTTTATTTCAGCGTCCCATTCAAAATTAAGACGGGATATTTCTTGTTCTTTTTGTTTGGTTATTTTTTTTGTCGTGTCATCGATTTTTTTTAACTCTTTTTTGAATTCTGTGAACTCTTTTTCTGACTTTTTAATTTTTTGTTTCCAGCGTTTTTCATAAATTTCGTGCCCCTTTTTGGCATGTGCTTTAGTTTCACGTTTGTATTGTTCGATGTTATCTTGGTTTTTTTCTATTGCGGTTTGGATTTTAAGTCTTAGTTTTACTAGGCTATCGAGTTCTTTATCAAAGCTTTCTGTTAGCTGTTTGATTTTTTGGCTGTATTCCTTGTTGAGTTTAGTTGTTTGGGGTTTGTCAAGTTCCTCTTGGGCTTTGATTTTTGCGTCTGCTTCCTCGTCGGCTGCCATGGCTTCATAGCTGATTTCAGTTATATATTGGCTGGTTGTCTTTTTTAGGCGTCGGAGGCATTCGAAGAGTTTCTCTTCTTGAGCTCTATGGATCATCTGAAGGGTGTCAAATTCGCGTATTGTACCTATAATAGTTGTTTCCTCAAGTGTGGGTGAGAGCAAGGGGGCAGGTTCTGTTAATTCTGTGGCTTCTCTTTTGTAGTTGTTGAATTCTTCTCTGAATTCTGCTTCTGTGATTAACCCTTTTAGCGTGAATTGGTGCTCTTTTGGGGGTTGGGTGAAGTAATTGGTATGGTCTATTAAGAAAGCTGTATAGTTTTCTCGGGGTCGTTGTTTTTGCTCAAAGTTTTCCATGAATTTTTCAGCGTGCGGCATCTCAAAGTAGGGTATGTTGTAGTTTTTGTCGTTTAGGCCGTCAAATATTAGGGTTGTGCCGTTTTTTGGGAACAACCAAATGGGATAGGCGATTTTAGCGATAAATGTGAGTGTTTCTTGGGGTTGTCTTGCAAGAAAGCCTCCCCCTCGGTTTCTATTCAGTTCTGCAACGGCAAAAACTACAGCTGCCTCTTTTGGGTCTTTGTTTTTTTGAGCCCAGAAAGGCAGTAGGAACCGTTTAGCCGAAGCGCTAAGCATGGGCGGTCAGTGAAGGTATGAAGTGCATGCTTTTTTAAACTTGCCATACGATTTTACTGGTTTAACTCTTTTTCCATGGCCTTAGCCAAAAGTGTCCAGATGTCTAAATCGTGTTTACACAGCTTTTCTGATAGTTGTTCCGTTGCTTTTCCACTTAATTTTTGGTACTCGAGGTGATTTGCTGTAAACTCTAGTGTGGAGTTGTCCTTTTCTGCCAAGATCTCATAGATGTATTGAGAATACTTGTTTGGCCCCGATAGGTGTGTCGAAACCCACCTCCGCTGGTCTGGATAGCATTGTACCATCTTCTTTTGAGAGTGTTCACTTATAGATAATTTTATGTGATGCTGTACATATATCGCCAAACAAGGTTAGTTCGTATGGTGCATTGCAAAAAATGCTTATCTGAAAAAGTCGCCAAGGGCGGG
>JAIRQQ010000084.1 GCA_031256395.1 Nitrososphaerota archaeon | reverse complement strand
GCAATTCTGGGCATGACCAATGCAGGCAAGAGTTGCTTAATGCAGGCAGTCACCAAAGCTAACGTTGTTGTTGCGCCAACAACTTTTACCACCCGCCAACCAGTACCAGGCATTATGGATTTTGGGGATGTCCAATTTCAGCTAGTAGAAACACCCGCAGTTATGGATGGAAGCAGTGATGGCCGGGCGTGGGGACCTGTAACACTAGGGGTAGCACGCAATGCAGATGGCGTGTTGCTAATGATTGATCTCAGTCAAAAACCAGTAGAACAACTAGAACTTTTGGTGAACGAGTTAGAAAAGAGTCGAGTACTGGTAACTCGGCCTAATGGACGCGTAGAAATTGACCGCCGCCACGCTGGAACCTCGCTACGCATCATCTTAATCGGTAAACTCATTGGCACCACCATGAAAGATGTTGAAACGATGCTTCGCAGCTACCGCATAAACGATGCCATTGTCAAAATCACAGGCGAAGTCACCATCGATGATGTTGAAGATTCCATCTTTGAAACCACCACCTACAAAGCCGCCGTCATTGTCGCCAATAAACTCGACGCAAAAGGCGCTGAAAACAATTTACGCATTCTCAAAAAATACGTTGGCGAAAAGATGCCAATCGTAGCGATGTCATGTGAACAGAAAAAAGGCATTGAGGAACTGGGCAGAGCCATGATTGCCAGCTTAGGTATCATCCGCGTCTACACAAAAGAACCGGGCAACAAACAAGACACCGGACGCCCCTTCGCACTAAAAAAAGGCGCAACCATGGGCGATTTAGCCCGCAACATCCACAAAGAATTCGTCTCAAACTTTATGTTTGCGATGGTTTGGGCAAAACGACTACCCTTTAGCCCCAAAAAAGTCGGCTTAAACTTTGTACTCGACGACGGCGATATCGTTGAAATTCACGTTAAAACTCGAGGCACAACCGAGTAACATTAAACGTTTGATACGGGCAGTTAAGCTATTGTAGTAAGGCACCAATTTTTGCCGCAACAAATTTGTTGTGTTTTTGTTTTGGTAAAATTCACTGGTTTCACAATGGGATAAATAAAAAGGCAGGGGTTAGTTTTGCCTTTAGGGATTTTTTGTTAAATTCTTTCGAGGGGTTTTGAAAAATTTAATGATGATAAATCAATATGCGCTCCAGCCACCGTCAACGGTTAGTGTGGCTCCGTTAACAAAGTTTGAGTCATCGGATGCAAGGAAGAGTGCGGCCTTTGCTATTTCTTCGGGGGATCCCTGACGTGGATTTGTGGCCATACCTAGCTGTACCCGCGAGAGGCCAAACATGTTGGGATTTTTTATGCCAACAGAAATCTCTGTATCCACTGCGCCTGGGCAGATTGCGTTGCAACGAATGCCCTTTGGTGCATACATAAAACCAACGTTTTTTGTCAGGCCAACAACAGCAAATTTGGAGGTAGTGTATGCTACACCCGCACGTGAACCGTAGAGACCTCCAACAGATGCAAGATTGATAATAACTCCTGAGCCTTTACTGATCATAATAGGCAGGCTTTTTCGAATCAGGTTAAATGGTGCTTTTAGATTGATGCTCATAACGCGATCCCAGAGTTCGTTTGTCACTTCAGCCGCAGGCATCATCTCATCCATAATGCCTGCATTGTTAACCAAGATATTTAATGTACCGAATTCTGTGACTATATTGTCTACAAGTTGTTCATGGCTGATTCATCGGAAACAGCTCCCGGCCGAGCTACAATTTTGCCAGATAATCCTGTCGATGAGACCGCTAGTTCATTGAGACGGTCTAAACGTCGTGCAACTGCAATAACGGTTGCACCTTCTTTGGCAAAAAGTAAAGATATGGCCCTACCCATACCTGAACTTGCTCCTGTAACTAATACAATCTTATTCGCTAGTTTCATCAGTTGACATTCCCAGTTTGTTTATACCTTTCTTAATTAACAATAAGATCAAAAAACATATCGGTGAAAAACAAGACAACATATATAAGATATATGTAACTTTCTTGCAGAGATTTATGAACATTTCACCATATAAAACTAAGAATATAATTCTTGTATAGGATTAGTGCAATTTTGTGACAATTATATTTAGAGTTTTATATAGAATTAAATATAAAATAAAAGAAGAAAAGTTGTTGGTTTATCTGCTGGATTGTGCGACGCGTTCGATTTCGTTGCGTTTTGCGACGCCGGCGGATTTGATGTCTTTAGCGGCTGCGAGTACGAGTTCGTCTGCGAGTGTTTCTTGTATGCTGCGTGGATTGTTTGCTGATGTTGCGCGTGCGCCTGAGGTTATGTGGCGGATTGCAAGGTCGATTCTGCGTTGTGGTGCAACGTCGACTGATAAGTGGTAGACGACTCCACCATAGCTGACACGTGTGGTGTCTTCGCATGGTGCTGCGTGTTCTACTGCTTGTACCAGTACATCGATTGGGTTTTTGCCTGTGCGTAGGTGGATTATTTCGAATGTTTCTTTGACGATGTTTGTTGCTTTGGCTTTTTTGCCTGCGTTTTTGCCGCCGCGCATCAAGCCGTTGATTAAGCGTTCAACGATGTTGACGCGGGCTTTGCGGAATCTTTGGTGTTCATGGCGGCCCATGCTGTGGGGGGCAACCATTGGAGTTAGGTTTAGGTATCGTTGAAGTCCGATGTCTTTGACGTTGATGTCTTTGAAGCTCCATTTTTGGAAAAGCTTGATTTCCTGTGGAGGGGAAACAGTTGTTGTTTGTGACATAACATTTACCTTGCTGGTTTCTGTTTACGTCCATAGACGAGTTCATTTAAACTGACGCCATTGACCATGACAACTTTCCATCTGACACCGGGAATGTCGCCCATAGCACCACCACGGGTGCCGCCGATGCCTTCTACCACGACTTCATCGTGTTCGTCAACAACGTTTAAGGCGCCGTCTCCTGGGAGGAAAGCAGTTATGGTTCTGCCGTTTTTGATAAGCTGAGTGCGGACACATTTGCGAATGGCGCTGTTTGGCTGTTTGGATTCGACACCTACTTTTTCGAGCACAATACCCCGGCTTTGGGGAGCGCCCTGCATAGGGTCAACTTTTTCGTCGAGCATTAACATGCGTCGGTTAAAGTAGCGATCGTGCCAGCGGAAATTTTTCCGTTTTTTAGCTAATTGCCTTGCGGCGAATTCGCCTCTTGGTGACTTGGAACCCATACTGTAGATATTCCTTCTTTTTGCACAACCATAGTTCAAACACTCATATTTAAAGGAAACGAAGCAGAAACACCATAGCGACACCTAAAGCGCCAAGTTTATCAAACAAACTCACCAATCACCCAAAAAAACACAATTTTTCAACAAAAACTCTGGGGCAGACCCAAGTTGGCACCCACAACACACAACAGACACCCAAAAATCCACAGAAAAACCAGGCACAAACAACCACACAAAATTACCAAGGAAGTTAAAACACAAAAAATTAAGGAGCGTATTGCTCCAAGTTGTTAGTTACTTATTTACCACATTGATATGTGGCGGGCTTAGAGGAGTTTTTGTCTGCCTTCTTCGATGAGTTTTATGGTTTGGGCTTGCCATGCTTCAAAGCCTTGTGGTGTTTCGGGATAGGTGTTGTAGTGTGCGCTTAGGCCTCTCATCATAGTAACTGTTAGGCGGAGTTTGTTTAGGAAGCCGACTCTGCGGATGCCGCGGAAGACGCGTTTGGCGGTTTCGGTGATGTTTAGGTGGAAGTCATCGCCCATGCCTGCTTTGAGAACATCGTCTTCGGTCATGAGTTTTTCGTGCATGCCATAGTTGAGGTCTTCGTCGTTGCAGCTTAGCAGAAACATCTTAAAGATGTCAAGGGTGCCCTGTTTTTTGCCGTAGGTGTCCATGTATTTTTTGTTATAGTTCCAGAGGCCTTCTTTTGTGGGTTGGCCTTTTTCTATGGCTTCAACGATCTGTTGTCCTGCAAAGTAGCCAGATAGCATTGAGGGGCCAATACCGCCGCCGTGAATGGGGTTTACAAGTGATGCGGCATCGCCGACCAAGGCGACTCCGTTGCCGACCATGTTATCGATTGGTCTGCGGACGGGGTCAAACCATGCGCCGCCGGTTAGTACAGTTGAGCCGTTGAACATGGGTTTGGTGAAGGTTGTTTTGTAGAGTTGTTCTTTGGGGTTGGGGTAGCCGGTTTTGCGCATGCAGGTGCCGATGCCCACATTGACGCGTGCGCCGCCTTTGGGGAAAATCCACACGTAACCGCCTGGACTGCTTTTTTGGTTGAGATATATTTCGCAGAAGCGTGTGTTTTGGGTTTCTTGTTTTAGTTGGCGGATTTCGCGGTAGCAGGCTTCAACGTCTTGGTTGTCTATGTTGCGCTCAATGCCAAACTCGTCGGGGAGTTGTTTGCGGACCATGGCAAAATAGCCGGTAGCATCCACCACTACTTTGCTGCGCATCTCGGTGACTTGGCCGGTTTTTGTGTTCTTAGCCACAACACCTGTGACTGCACCCTTTTCGATTATGGGGGAGCGGAAGTTTGTGTTGTCCTGCAACAGGGCACCTTTGTCAAGGGCCTTTTTGAGCAACCACTGTCCAAAGAGGTGCCGGTTAAGGATGAAGCCCACGAAATCTTTGTCGGCTATGGTAAATATTGTGTTTTCGTCAGGGGAGAAGATTTTGATGCCGTCAATGTTGGCTTCTAGTTCTCCGCCGGTGGGATTTTCAAGGCCCAAGAAGGTTAGGTGGTGTTCGCCTATGGCGTCACCGCAGATTTTTTCTCCGATTGCTTCTTGGGGGCTTTTTTCGATTAGAGTAACTTTTAATCCTTTTTCAGCGATGGTTTTAGCGGCTAAACAGCCCGCTGTTCCAGCGCCGACAACTATTACATCATAGTTCTCCATGATCCTCTCTCCAATTAACTTTACTTATTACACCATGTTGTGTAAGTAAACCCTA
>JAIRQQ010000037.1 GCA_031256395.1 Nitrososphaerota archaeon | reverse complement strand
CATCACAGTCCAACCCGAACAAGGCCAAGGCCGACAAGTCGCCCAATACCAAGTCTACATCAACCCCCAATACTGAGAGAAACGCTATGACTAAAAAAGTCGGGTTAATTGGAGCTGGCGCCATAGGCACCGTACTCGCAGAAGCCATCGAACACAAACTGATAGCCTGCGAGGAACTCATAGTCTTTGATGCCAACAAAGATAAAGCAGAAAAACTAAAAACCTCAGTTACATTCCCAGTCAAAATAGCCTCAAACCTAGACGAGCTACTTGCCGCCAACCCCGAAGTCATTGTGGAAGCCGCAGGACAAGGCGCAGTCCAAGAATACTACACCAAACTCACAGCCACCAACGCCGAACTAATTTTCATGAGCACAGGCGCCCTGCTTGATCTCCAACTAACACCCAAAGTACATTTCCCAGCAGGAGCCATCGGAGGACTCGACGCACTCTCAGCCGCCGCCAACGCAGGCATAAACGAAATCACACTAACCACACGCAAAAACCCCAAAGCACTAGGCAAAACCGACACCCAAGAAACAACCATCTACCAAGGCACCGCAGAAGAAGCCGCAAAACTCTTCCCCCGAGAAATGAATGTCGCAGCAACCATAGCACTAACCGTTAAACCCACCAAAGTCCAAGTCCGCGTCATATCCGACCCAAAAATAACACGCAACACTCACGAAATCATTGTCAAATGGCAATATGGCGAAATGCAACTAAAATTCGCAAACCAACCACACCCAGATAACCCACACACAAGCGCACTAGCCGCATGGGCAACGATACAATTATTGCAAAAACTACTCAGCATATAACACATTTCTCCAATTGTACTATTTTTAACAAACCAGTTTTTACAGCACTTTTTGCGCTTGGCAAACAATCAGCCATGAGGTAAACTTTCCCAAGTTCAACGGGTTAGTTTAGAACACACAGTAAACTTTATGTTACAATCAAGAGTAATAACAAAGGATTAAACATGAATAAAGTTATTATTTTCATGTTATCTTTCATTTTTATAAGTGTATTCTTTATCGTTATGTTTGATTCTGTTTCAGCCTCAACTTTAGTTGAAGATTCTTGGAACCCAAAAGCTCCGATGCAATATCCAAGATATGGTTTAAGCGTAGTTACTGTAGAAGACAAAATCTATGCAATCGGAGGCACCACAACAGGTAAAAAAGGCGTAACCACCAATGAGAGGTATAACCCAGTAATGGATACCTGGACTACTATGGCACCTATGCCTACCCCAAGACACGAATTTGCGGCAGTTGCTTATCAGAACAACCCTTACTGAACGATACAGGCATTTTAACGAACATATCCGCGTTTTTGTCGGTCGCAAGGTAGATAGAGATTTTCTCCCGTCCGTCAACTATGACCTTATGCAACAACTCACCGCACACCGAATCGCCAAACTCCTTAAGCCGCGCCAAATTTTCAATAACGGTTTCCACTTTCTCTAACTTTTGCCGCAGTGTCTCAACCGTTTCATTACCATGCTCCAAAGATGACAACTGCTTACTCAAAGCGTCAAGTTGCTTATTGTAGCGGCTTTTTGTGTCCTCAAACTCATCGCGCGTCATCAAGTCGTCAAGATAGGTGTCCACCAATTTTAATTTCCGCGCATTTATCCGTTCAATATTTGCCGTAATCGCCCGCATTTCATCGGCATTATTGGGACTTTTCGCAATCTCTTGACGCACAGCGGTCTTTAACTCCTGCACGACTAAATCCTTATTTTCAATAACGGCGTTTAGGACTGCCAAAAAGTTTTCTTTCAAAAACTCTTCATGTACAGCTTTGTTGTTACAGCCCCGTTTTTGCCCCTGCGCGTTGATTTTCTCCCGTCCGTGTTTTACCGCTTGGGAGCACCGCCAGACAATTTGCGGCGGGTTTGGTTTTGTTTCGTTGTGTCGGCGTTCAAACTTTGATTTGCACTGGGCGCATTCGACTTTTCCGCTCCACACATAGCGGTTGGAGTATCGGCTTTTATCAATAGCCGCCGACTTTCGCCTCTGTAGCTCCTTTTGTGCTCTGTCAAATATTTCCTTGTCTACGATGGGCGCGTGGTTGTTTTCTACGACGATAAGCTTTTCCTCGCCCTCATTTGTTTTGCGTTTATGGGTCAAATAGTTGATTGTTAAGGTTTTTTTCTGTTTTAGCGTACCAATGTATTTTTCATTTTTAAGAATGATTAGTATGGTTGCCGTTGACCAGTTTAATCTGCCGTTTGGTGCGGGGATACCTCGATTTTCAAGCTCTTTTTGTATAAGGAATACGCCCTTGCCTGACAGATATAGGTCAAATATGAGCCGAACAATTTTCGCTTCATCTTCATTAATGGTGAGTTTGCCGTTTTTTGTGTTGTAGCCAAGCGCACCCACACCAAAAGCAAAGCCCCTTTCCATTTGCCGCTTTTGTCCCCATTTGACGCGCTCGCTTGTCTTTCGGCTTTCTTCCTGTGCGATTGAGGACATAATTGTTAATCTTAATTCTGCGTCAGCGTCCAACGTGTTTATGTTATCATTCATAAACAGCACCCCGACACCCAACCCCTTTAACTTGCGTGTATAGGTTATGCTGTCCAGCGTATTACGCGCAAAACGTGAAATCTCTTTTGTCAACAACAAATCAAATTTGTGAGCCTCGGCGTCGGCAATCATTTTTTTAAAGCCTGTGCGCTTCTCAACACTTGTGCCGCTTATGCCCTCGTCAACATAAAGCCCGCAAAACTGCCAATCAAGATTATTGTTGATATACTGTTCAAAATACCGCTTCTGATTCTCTAAGCTGTTTAATTGGTCGTCCGCTTCGGTGCTAACCCGACAATACGCCGCGACACGTTTCATAAAAACACTCTCTTAACTGCATATTGCTCTGTTGTCGGTTTTATAGGTTTTTCCAGTTCTCCGCAAGTTATGAGTTATTTGTAAAACTTAATATGTAAGAATCAACCCAATCATAGGCATCTGATTTGATTCCTATGATTGGGGATGAAGTGCCTCAAAAGGCCGGTCAGCCCGACCCAATTGAAGCGTTGACCAAATTCATATGAACGGTTTGGCTATTTTTATATCTTTTGGTTGAAGCGATATGTTTATATGTCATAACCATGGCATATATTTGCCTCCTTCAAAAAAATGGTTTGGAAATAAACTCTGTTTTGGATTACTCACTTGGTTGATGTTATCTCATGACGCAAAGTTTAAATGTTGTGAGGTTTATTGTGTATTGATTGCTATCAGGGACTCTGCTCCATTGAGTGGAACTCTAAAAAGTCAGTAATTGGTGCTCGTCGGTACCTCGACAGCCACATAATCCACCCAAGCCTCGTTGAATAGGCTTCAAAAGACGGGTAATCGGCGCGTCGAAGCGTTCGCCAAAGGATAGCGAACGGTCAGTATGGAAACGTTTATATTGGTAATGTATGTTATAACTGTGATACTTAGCAAGTTACTCTCTTCGCAATGCCACGCTTTACCGGCACAACATTTTAGTTAAAAGTTTTAGGGGGCAGTCTAACCCCAACATTTAAATGTTGGGTTAAGCATATATTGTTTGTCCGAGAGACTCTGTCTCGGCATGAATGCTCCCAAAAGACTGGTTAGCCCGACCCAATTGAAGCGTTGACCAAACGGCATAGTTGTGCGGGTTATCTGTTTTTTAGGACTTCCATAAGGGGCAGAGCGTGGATAGGGGGTACACTGAAATATGGAAGTCGCAAATATGGGGACCGTAAATAGGGCAGTATTAAAACCGCTAAAAGTAAAAGGTAAAACGATAGTCTCGAAACTGTATATATTGGGTCTTAGTGTGGGATGGAATCAACTCTTAAACGACCCAATCTTAGCGCTTATGGTTACGATGCTCTGCGTTTCAATCATCCATTTTGTAAAGGATCCAATGAAACACACACTCGGAAACGTGTGGCACGTCAAACAAATCTGATAACGACTGCAAATAATGCCAAACAACATCGCGGTGCATTTCCAACACAAAAACTCTCTTTTTTGTTGCTTGCGCCTTCATTAAGTACAACACGTTCGATTGTTACAATTATTCGTTGCGTTTTTTATAACCCTGTCCAATTCCTCGCAAGTTATGAGGTTGCGTCTATGCAATTCTTTCAGCACCCCGATTTTAAAATTCAGCTCCAAACTCGCAGTGTCGGACATGATAATCGCAAGTTTGGTCGGTTGCCACTATAAAAATTCGAGAGTGTTTATATTTGAATGATGGTGTAGTGTTTTGAGTTGGTATTGTGTTTTGTCCAAAGTGTAAAAGCTCTCATTCAGTAAAAAATGGTCATCACCATGGCAAGCAGCGCTACA
>JAIRQQ010000031.1 GCA_031256395.1 Nitrososphaerota archaeon | reverse complement strand
AGACTTGTGGTATGGTGTGACCTTTCTGTTTGTAGACTATGGCTGCTTCTCGAAAATCTACACTATACGTCATAACAACACAATAGCATAACGCAAAATTTAAACTAGTCTGCTATATTATTTCCTATTGTATAATAGATTTTTAATCTAACTGAAGTAACGTTATCAAAAAAGAACCTTACTTAACCCTATGAACGATCGTTTCACAGACAAAAAGGCTCAAAGTAGTCTAAATCGTTTTTTTCCCAAACTAAACGAAATCATACCCCCGAGCAAAAATGTGGATACACCGGCAATAATGATTAGCGCCGACGAACCGCTTTGAAAGCTAAGAGATTCTCTAAACAGCACGCAAACAGAGCCTAATAGGAACCCCAATATAATCGAATATATGGTTTTATAATGATTTTTTAAAAGTTTCTCAATAAGTCTTGCCATAGAAAGACCGCCAACTATTATACCCAAGGCCAAGGGAACCAAAACTTTGGCAATATCTAACATCAAGGACATATTGGTAATATCGGTTAGTAAAACTCCAATAGATGAAACAGAGTAGGTAACTAAGGGATAGATGCCCAACAGTAACAATATAAACGAACCACTTAAACCTGGAACCACCAACGCTATAGCCGCTATAACACCAGCTAAAAAAATAAAGAGCATAAACGGAGCATCAATATGATTGATGCCCTCTATGGGTAGAGGTTTTAAATTGGACATAACCAATACCGTGAAAAATGCAATTAGAATTAACGCCAGCTCTTTAGGCTTAAACCACTGCTTGGGTTCTTTTACTTTTACATAAATGAGCGGAATGATACCAACAGTCAAACCGATAAAAAAAGTCATAGTTGGAAATGACACATACTTAAGCAGCAGATGAGTCATGATTAAACTAAATGTTACTAAACCAGTGGCAATGCCCAGCGAAATAGGGATTAAAAATTTTGTATATTTTTTAGCATTCTCGGTAAAGTGGTTTAGTGACTCAATGAGTTCACCGTAGAACCCCAATATAATAGCGATGGTTCCTCCACTTACGCCGGGTACGGTTTCTATTATACCAAAGGCCAAGCCGTTTAGAAAATCTCTTATGACTTTAGTTATTTGCATACCCGTGTCTCTCTATGTTACCCTGTGTTGTATCGTTATTCAAGTTAAAAAGCCCTCTTGGCCAAATTTCTAGATAACTCCATACCGCAAATTTGCAAATTGATTGCCACTAAATATTGCTAGTTGCCCATCAATAAGTAATATGTTTGAGTGGTTTATCCAATGGGCTGAGTTTAGCCTATCAAACCCTTTGCATATAGTCAAGTCGTTACCTATACAAATCCGCAAACAATTTGTAGGTTTACTTAAATGATAACACCTACTTATAGTGACAAGGGGTAAACTGTGAACTTAGCAAGGCGGCTGTATTTGAATGGTCGAGCCTACTTTATTGTTTTTTGTGTAATGGGCGCTTTGGCCATTCTTAGTTCCACAATGTCTAAAACCCCTGTCCTTAACCCCTTTGCTGTTAGCTTAGGAACACCCCCAGACTTAATTGGAATAATAGCGGCTGCCTCCACCATTCCAGGAATACTGATCAGCTTACCCGCAGCTTCTCTCTCAGATATCTTTGGCAGAAAAAAAGTACTTCTATTTGCCGCGTTCATCTTTGCTTCTGCTCCCTTTCTCTACCTTGGTATAACAAGTTGGTGGCATCTAGTGCTTGTGCGCTTTTATCACGGTTTTGCAACAGCTATGTTTGTTCCCGTTGCCGAAGCTGCCATAGCCGAACGTTTCTCCGCTAAAAGAGGTGAGCGTATGGCGGCCTTTAACTCAGCAACCTACATCGGTCGAGGCATTGCTCCTTTTCTGGGGGGCTCTATACTGTTTATCACCAATTATGGTTTTCACACCCTCTATATAGCGGTCGCAATAGCGGGGTGCACTTCTTTTGCAATAGCTCTTCTTTTACTCTCAGAAAACAAAACTATCCCCTCTGCCAACATCGCCCCCCAACCTGTGAAAGCCAAAATTGCAACAGGAAAAATGTTCCAAGGCTGGCTAAAAGTTGCTCGTAACAGAGGCGCATTAATTGTTAGTTTTGTTCAAGCATGTCAATACTATGCTTATGGTGTTATGGAGTTTTATCTGGTCCAATATATGATCGAGGTAGCCGCTCTCGATGCTCTATTAGTATCCATAGTTATCGGTGTGCAAGTCATTTCTTTAATCGTATTTAGACCAATACTTGGACGATTATCCGATAAATATGGTAGACGTTTACCTATAATCTTGGGCTGTACACTAAGCGGTGCGCTTCTCTTTTTGGTTCCATTCACAACTCATTTCGCATTTTTACTTGCTATCTCCATAGGATATGGTGTAGGCTTTGTTATGGTCATCTCATCAACCTCTCCTCTAATGTGTGAACTGGCACCACCCAACTTGATTGGAACCTCCATGGGTTTCTTAAGCACCATAATGGATATAGGACAAACTCTTGGCCCAATAATAAGCGGCATAATACTAGCCACAGTTCTTTCTTACACAGGGCTATTCACATCCCTAACAATATTGCTCATAGCATCCGCCATAATCTTTACAATTTCAAACATAGGCAAACATCAACACAAACCTCTGGAAACACAAACTATCAGTTAACAAAAGTTAAATCTGTAGCCGTTATAGTACTAGATGAATTCTAATCACCCTAAATGTCTGGAGGTGAAAACCCAAGTGGACCATACCATAGTACATTTTGAAATTCCAGCAAATAACGTTGAGAAAATTAAGCGTTTCTATGAAAATGTATTTGGCTGGAAAATCATCCAAGCCGGTGGACCCATTGAATACTGGATAATCCAAACCGTACCCACAGACAGCAAAGGCATGACCTTGCGTTCCGGTATAAACGGCGGCATGTATAAACGTCAAACCCCTGAAGGCAAACCCATCAACTATTATTCTGTGGAATCCATAACGGATTTTCTGGAAAAAATCATCAAGCTAGGTGGTAGAGTTACCCAACCCAAACAAGAAGTTCCCGAAGTCGGCTGGATTGCAGCTGCAGAAGACCCCGAAGGCAACGCTTTTGCTTTGATTGAGCCTCTCAAGATTAGTTGATTACGCCTGTTGCCCGCGCTACAGTTTCACAGGCGTCAAAGCTTAAATTAAGTTTATGTAAAATGGTGTAGCGTTCCGGTCGAATTTGAGCCGCGACATGGAGTGCTTTTACAACATCCATATCTTTGACGCCTAATTCGTGGGCGGTGACTGGTGCCCCAATTTTTTGAAGTGTAGTTTTGATTTGTTGCCAGTCAATTCCATGCAGAAATGCAGTCAAGATGGCCCCCACACCGCATTGTTCGCCATGCATGGCGTGATGAGCACTTAGGATGTCTAGGGAATGGCTAAAGAGATGCTCTGATCCGCTGCAGGGACGGCTGCTTCCTGCGATACTCATGGCAACGCCGCAACTTATCAGTGCTTCCATAAGTACCCGTAGCCCCTCATCTTTTTTATATGCAATTAAATCGGCCTTTTCTGTGACAAGTTCCGCACTCATAAGTGCCAAACTTGCTGCATAGTCCCCATAGTATTCGCCTTTTTCTAAATGTGCCAGTTGCCAGTCTTTCACAGCAGTGAATTTGCTTATGGTATCTCCACAGCCGCTGACCATAAACCTCCATGGCGCTTTAGATATGATCTCTGTATCGGCGATTATTGCCATGGGTGCTTGTGCAAGGACTGAGTAGGGTCTATCTGAACCTTTGATAGAGACAAGTGGGCTGGCTACGCCGTCATGGGATACTATGGTAGGCACACTGATAAATGGGATATTTTGACTCGCGGAACTAAATTTTGCGGCATCAATGATGGTTCCGCCGCCTACGCCAAAGACAACCTGTGGTTTTAGCTCTTTAACTTGTTCCTCAATAGCTGTGAGGTCGTCTACATTAGCAGATTTCACCAGAAAAAAATCTGAAACCAGTCCTGCCTTTTTAAGAAATTCCGACACAGTTTCTCCAGCGAGTTTGTAGCATTGCGCATCTGATAATAACAAGGCTTTTCCTCTAAGCCCTAGGCGTGATGTAACTTCTGGGATGCGGCGAAGCGCGCCTTCCCCAATGATGACTTCACGGGGTAGCTGCATATAATGATAGTTTAAACTCACGGATACCACTGTTGACTTAGGAAGTATGTTGGTTTAATGTTTTAAAACGTTTGGGCCGTAGTTGCCTAATCAACGGGTTCTTTTTTTACCCTGCTTTGTGACATTGACTGGCGTTTGGTTCTTGTGAGGCTACCGGTAGTTGTTAGGTGGGTATGCTGTATCTGTTAGTTTGTATTGTTTGTGGTTGCTCTGACTTTATTTTTGGGCTATATTACACTTAGAAGCACTATGATATTGTTTGTAACCACTAAGGTAAGAAACACCACAACTCCAATGTAGGCCGCTCTTAGGGTGTTGCGGGCGATTTTAAAGGACTTGTCGGTTTTGTTTTTGCTGTTCATCAATGTTTTTTCAGCTAACACAAAAATTACTCCTACAGCAACCGTTACAGTTAGTTTTACCACTACAAATGCTGGAAGATTTGAATGTACCAGATCTGCTATTATTGGGTTGAGTTCTTGGGTACCGAAATAGTGTGTTCCAATTACGGTTGTTGCACAATCCATAGAACCCATAAAAATTAGAAACAGACTTGCAATGTACTTGGTCACAGCCTGAAAATTTATTTCCTCCAATAGTTTACGATACTGCCCAAACTAAACGATGTTGCACATGATTAAAATGGCTGAAAATCTCTAACTTGAGTGCAAAAATGTTGTTTAGTTAAGTAGCTATTAATGTATGGAAAAAACAGTTTTTATATGTTAACCAACCCGGATGGGTTGCAGCCAAAAAAGGTTTAAACTCTTATGTCACAATTATCTAAAGATGGCTCAGAGAGCCTCAGGTTTTTTGGTTGCGGCATTTTTTCCCCTAAATTATTTAAGGTGACACAACCACTAGCTTAATGTTCGCCCATACCCTGTGGCGGCGCTCTACCCTTGTTATATCGGAATGTGAAAACATGAAAAAACTTTTGCTAAGAGTAGTCTTTGTTGTATGTTTCTTTTTTTTAACGGTTATGCTTTTTCAAACAATTTGCGGCCAAACCTCAACGCCGCCTGAAGTAGACCCAACATCAACAGATGAGCAACAACCAAATGGCTTTAATCCTTGGCTTATCGGTGGAATTATAGCTGTTGTGGTTGTGGGTGTTATAGTTGCGGTTATCTTTGTTTTTAAGCGCCGACAAGTGGATGAAAAAAGCCTTCGCAAAATTTCCTTTCGCATCTTTGAAGAGTGGGTTATCAAAAAGTTTAATGGCCGACTCGCCGACCCCTCTTTGGGTATGAATGGGTTTACTGAGGGTGGGCAGCCGCTTTTAATTATACAATCCGATCATGTTGGCTTGGCCCAAGTGCAGGATTTTCTTCAAGTACTGATAACGGGTAGAGCCCAGCGGGGGATCGTTGTGGCTTTCAATTTTGATAGCGATACCCTTGAAGCCAAAGTGGATGCCCTAGATCACGAAATTGATCTGCAACTCTTGCGAGTAAGTGAGATAGTGAATAAACGCTCTGCTAATAGACTCAAAAGCCTCGCCGGTGCAAAAGTTGCCTTTGAGGTTCCAAGTGTTGCTCCCTACATAACAACAAACTCCCCCTTGGATGAAGCCGTACCTTTTGAAAGACCCTCTATGCCCTTTGAGTCTCAAAATATTGGTCTAAAACCGCGTGTTTTTATATCTAACAGTGACACCAAGGTGGTTGATCAAGTGAGAAAAATGTTGGATTTCCTTGAGTATGCCTATGTTGTAGGTGATAAAGAGGAAACCGCAGTTCCAATTCCTGAAAATAAATTCGGTTTAATGAAAAACTGTGACTGCGCAATAATTCCCATTGTTGCCGCTGAACAGGAACGCCGATACAGCGGGCTATATATTCTAAATTCCAATGTCACCTCTGAGATCAACGCTGCATATCTAAAGTATAACACACAAGTAATTTTGCTAGTTGAGCGAAAAGTAGAGTTACCTCCAAACCTCAAGGGACTAAACCGGGTCGAATATGATAACGACGACTTGTCTTTCAATGCTGCTATGGATGTGGAAAAAATTTTGACTGACTTTAAAAAATTATAATCTACTCTCTTGATTCATGATGTATTTGATTTAATGTATTGTTTATAAACAAAATTTGGTTTTGTTTCCCGCTTTAAAATTTGTTGGCTTATGGGTTTGGGTATCAGTTATTGCTGTTTTTGGTGATTTAGACTCTTGATTGTGTTGTGATTTGCTGTTGGTGTCTGTTTTGTTTGTTTTGGGAAAAAAACTAAATATGGGTGACAGATACATCATACGCATGACCTATAGCAAAAAGAAAAATTCTACTCTGATATACATTCTAGTTGGTCTTCTAGTTGCTCTTATAATTGCTGGTGTTGCACTCTTTTTTGTGTTACAGCCTGCTCCTCCGGGGCCTGCTGTTCCAGGAGTGAAAGCTGGTGATGTCTTCACTTATTCAATACAGAGCCGATCAACTCTTGGAAGTGATGAGGCTGTTCAACCTGATGGATTTGAGCGATATAATCAAACAGACTACTATCAGGTTGCTATAACAAATGTTGAGGGTAGTGTTGTCTCTTTTACAACAACTTGGCGGTTCTTAGATGGAACAGAGGTTGTTGAAAGAGACGAATGGATAGACCTATCATTTGGAAATAAAACCCTTAACACTACCTTTTGGCCTATCTATGGCTCAAACCTTAGACCAGGTGATTACCTCCGTCCCCTTGGCGCTGACGGCATCTATGTAGAGAAAACTGATCTCAAATCATACGCCGGCGAAACACGCGAAAGAAACTTTTGGCAATTGGATGATAACTTCTACGACTCCACCGATCCAACAATGAGTAGCACCCGCAATGAACGCAATATTGTCTACTTCGACAAACAAACAGGTATGCTTGAGAGTTTGACAAACATACAGGAATATAACAGTCCCTCAATGCTCCTTGTTACCACTTGGCAACTTGTCAGTTCTTCAGTTTGGCAAGTCAAATAACCTTGTGTGGTCGACAGTAACCCAAGTTACTGTAACCTTTCTTTTCTTATCTTTTAATCTACAAAACCATCTGGTTGTCGTTTAAATTTTAGCTTGACTTTTCTGTGTGCTTTCTTTTATCGGTGCAGACTGCACAAAAACACTCCGCTTCAAGAGGTGCCCTTCACTTTTTTGCTAATTTTAGTATTCATTTTAACTTTTCATAATTTTCACACTAATACAATTAATATTAATGAAAAGATGCGGCAGGGCTGTGTGAAGTGTTCGTTATTGCGCAGTCTGGGTGTAGAAAAGCAGACTTTTGTCTGCTACCGTTCTGTATATTTTGGTTCTGGTGTAGTTTGCATTGCGGATTGATTTTATTCTGGTGTTTTGTTGCATTTTTGTTTGGCTTTTATGAGGGCCAATTTTCCGCCTGCTTGGACTTGCTCTTTTTCTAGCTCGCTTAGGTTGAGGTTAACTGCTATGTGCGTACCCTTAGTCTTGTTAATGATTGTGTGGTTCTCTTTTAAGTCATCCACTTCTATTTCCAAGTCATCACCCAAAGCGATGCTGTCATAGTCTTTTTTATCCACAAAGGTTAGCGGTAGAATGCCAAAGTTGACAAGGTTTGCTAGATGGATACGGGCAAACGATTTTGCAATGATTGCTTTTATGCCTAGGTATTTGGGTGCTAGGGATGCGTGTTCGCGGCTGCTGCCCTGGCCATAGTTTTCGCCGCCTACGATAAAGCCTCCTTTGCACTGTTCTGCGCGTGATGCAAAGGTTTTATCCACATGACAAAACGTATAGGTGCTGATTTGGGGGATGTTACTTCGCAGAGACATAATCTCAGCGCCGCCGGGAATGATATCATCGGTTGTAATGTTATCTCCGGTTTTTAGGAGAATTTTGCCCTGCAGTTTTTTAGGTAGTGATGTAAAATCGGGTAACGGCTTAATGTTGGGTCCTCGAATGATTTCTTTGTTTGCACATTGACTGGGCTGAATAAACATGGCATCACTTAAGATGAATTGTTTAGGCATGGTGATTTGGGGGAATTTGCCAAGTTTACGTGGGTCAACGATTTTTCCGTTTAGAGCTGCCGCAGTAGCTGTTTCAGGACTGACTAGATAGACTTGAGCATCTTGGGTTCCTGAGCGGCCTTTAAAGTTGCGATTAAATGTGCGCAACGATACCGCACTTGTGGGTGGTGATTGACCAATTCCAATGCAGGGGCCGCAAGAATTCTCAAGGATTCTTGCACCGGATTGGATGAGTGCTTCAAGCTCACCGGTAGTTGCTAAATTCTCCATAACTTGGCGTGAACCCGCAGAGACCGTTAAACTGGTATTTTCATGTACCTGCTTACCCTTTAGTAGTGCGCAAACAATTTTTAGATCCCGCAACGACGAGTTGGTACAGCTGCCGATGCAGACTTGATCAACTGCTATACCCT
The DNA here is from genome assembly GCA_031256395.1 of Nitrososphaerota archaeon. Lineage (GTDB taxonomy): Archaea > Thermoproteota > Bathyarchaeia > Bathyarchaeales > Bathycorpusculaceae > Bathycorpusculum. The sequence continues at coordinate 23,064 of JAIRQQ010000031.1, read as the reverse complement.
CGACTTCGCTGACTTTTTTAATGTTATCTGGACTGTGCGGCAGAGCAATCATGGGCTCAAGGGTCGAGAGATCAATCTCGATGTTTTCATCATAGACTGCGTCTGGATCTGCTCTGAGTTCTTCCCACATCATGCCTCGTCCTTGGGCTTCAAGAAACATTTTGGTTGTTTCATCAGAGGGGAAAATAGAGGTAGTTGCTCCGGTCTCTGCACCCATATTTGTGATGGTTCCACGCTCAGGAACACTTAGAGTCTCAACCCCTGGACCATAATATTCAAGAATCTTGTTAACGCCGCCTTTAACAGTTAAGATCTTGAGAACCTGCAAGATAACATCTTTGGCTGAGACAAATTCTTGGAGTTTACCTGTCAATTTTATACCGACAATCTTGGGCATCTCCAAATAGAACGGCTCCCCTGCCATAGCCGCCGCTACATCTAACCCGCCTGCACCAATAGCAATCATACCCATACCCCCTGCGGTGGGTGTATGGCTGTCACTGCCCAGAAGAGTTCTGCTTGGACGAGCAAAGCGTTCCAAATAGAGTTGATGACAAATACCATTACCTGGACGACTAAAAATTATGCCATATTTAGCCGCAACACCTTGAAGGTAGCGGTGATCATCAGCATTGCGGAAATCATTTTGCAACATGCTATGATCAACAAAGCTGAGACTGAGCTCAGTTTTAACTTTAGAAATCCCCATGGCTTCAAATTCAAGATAGGCCATGGTTCCTGTAGAATCCTGTGTGAGTGTATGGTCAATTTTAAGTGCAATTTCTTGACCTGCAACCATTTTCCCCTCAACTAGGTGTTTAGCAATGATTTTTTGAGCAAGGGTCTGTTTAGGCATATTTTTCCTCTCAACCTGTAACTGACTGCGTATACGCAAATGAGGCGGAGGCAAATTTTAAGCTTCGCATACTCTTTGAAGGTTTAAATCCTAATTTGACGATAAAACTATTCAAAATTACTGAGGTAACAATATGTCGTTTAAGGGCAAAATGCAGGAAGCCGCAAAAAGCAAACAATCTCCCATCATATTAGCACTTGACTTCCCCTTCACAGCCACCGAAAACCGCAACAACATACTCATCAAAGCCCAACAAATTCTAAAAGATGTCCATCCCTACATCTGTGCTGTAAAAATCAACCACCACCTCACCTTGCCCTTGGGAACCTTTGACGGTGTAAAGTGTCTTGTTGATCAAATCCGCGTCCAAGGCTTACTAACTATTATGGATGCAAAAGTCAACGACATAGGTGCCACTAACCAAGTTATAGCCGAATACTACTACGCCGCCGGTTTTGATGCCATCATCGCCAACCCCTTTGTAGGCTGGGAAGAAGGCCTAAAACCGCTTTTTGATGTCTCAAAACACCTCAACCGCGGTGTTATTCTTCTAACCTATATGAGTCACAAAGGTGCCGGAGAAGGCTATGGACAAACAATTGTTGACCCCTTTACTGGACAACATATACCCCAATATGTCGCATTTGCCAAAAAAGCAGTTCAGTGGAACGCTGATGGAGTTGTGGTGGGTGCAACCTGTCCTGAGAAAATCTCTGAAATAAAACATATCCTAAATGACAATGCTGCAATTTATTCCCCCGGCGTAGGTGTACAGGGTGGTGGAGCAGAAGCTGCAATTAAAGCAGGTGCCGATTATCTCATTGTAGGCCGAGAAATCACGCAATCTGAAAATCCAGTTGAAGCCGCCAAAAGATTATGTGAGGCAGTAAAAAGCGTTTAGTAGCTTCTTATCTGCCGCGTTTGTTTTCCCAGAGTTCTTTCTTTAGCAGGTCCCGAACAGAGCTGCGAATAACACTACTTCTGCTTGGATACATGTTTGCCCTTACTAATTCATCTAACCCTTCCAGATAAGCCTCTGGTAAAAGAACGGTTACAAGTTTCATACCTTTACGTCTCCCTTGACTATATTAGCCATATAACATGTGGCAAATATAAGAGTTAGCTCCAGCACCCTCCAGTCCTCTTAACAAACTCTTCTCTTGACAAACTCTCTAAACTACCAAAACACAGCCTCAATATATCCTCCATAGTTACCGTTAGCTCATGTTGGCTGTAGTTTACTTTGCAGGGATCCAGTTAACCCAAGTTGGATGATGCGATTCTTTAAGCATTGCTTATTTTTGTCACAAAAATTTGATCTGTTAGTCGGTTTGGTTCCAATAGTAGACATGACGATAAAGGTCTGCTACAGAATAGTTGGGATCCTCATAGACTATGTCGAGTTTTGTGCCGTATTGGTTGAGTCGGATTTGTACTTGATTCCAAATCTGCTGAGACGTACTATTTGCCGGCCATACACCCCAGATTGTGTCTTTGTGTGGGTGGGTTTGGTTAGGGGGGGGGTTGCCGCCCAAGAAATCGTTAAAACTGGGCAACGGCCGGCTGGGGCAGAAGCAGACTAAGCATCGTTGCTAAGCAGGCTCAAGATTTGTCTGTGAACCTCACTGTTGGCTGATGCAATGAAATTTAGGGTTTGTTTGGGATCAAGTGCCACGTTTATGGGACGATTTGCTTGGTCGGTTATTGTGGCTCCGGCCTCTTTAGCCATTAAAAATCCCGCCGCAACATCAGTGGTGCGAATTTTACTTCGCAAATCAATAAACCCATCTGTTATACCGCTAGCGACATAGCAGATCTCTAGGGCATTAGCGCCGAAGTGGCGGGTGTGTCTGATATTTTGAATTATTTTTTCACAGTCTAGGTTTAGCCCAGATTTGTAGGAGTTTAGATCTAACCCCACACAAGCATCCTCTAATCTTTCAATATTTGAGGTTTGGATATGTTTTCTATTACAAAAAGCCCCTCTGCCCGTAAAGGCCATATAGGTTTGATCATGCACCAAATCAGCAACCATACCCGCATAAACCCCTGCAAGATAGGGCGTGCTAGATACCGCAATCGAGGTGCAGTAAAACGGTAATCTGCGTGTTAGGTTGGTTGTCCCATCAATGGGATCAACTATAATATAGCACCCCTCCGCTGCCGCACCATATTTTTTAACCCCTGATTCTTCACTGATAAGTGTGAAGGACATCTCATGGTTTCTTAGAGTTTCAACGATGGCTGACTCGGATGCTAAATCTGCCGGTTTCATCAAATCCCCGCCCGCGCCTATGCCCAAATTCGGCTGAGATTCATCACAGGAGTTCAGACAGGGTTCAATAGCTTTTTGAATGTTTACTCTACATTCAGCAAAGATGTTTTGCCAGTCGAGTTCAAGGCTCATGCTCTAACCTCACTTTCTATATTTAGCGATAACTGATAATAACGTATTGATATCCCCCGCTCCAAGATAATTCAAAAACAAAACCGGCTCTATAAAACTAATGGCTATTTTTAGTTCACAACAAACCCTCCTCTGATAGCGGCCTCAAATCTTCATGGTGGTCTTAGTCCACATTGAAACCTGCTCACAATTTAGCCAACCATCTATGAACTAACATCACAACAAATCCATCTATCATAAGCTTGTCCTTAGTTATTTCTGGATTGTCTGGCTTTTTGTGGTGTCAAGTTGGTTCTTTGGGTTGAAAAATCAGTCGCGTTGAAACCTCAAAATCCATGAAAACTCTTAAATCATACAAAAGCCCTCTGAACTGAGAGGTCTTATTATGTCGCCAAATAATAGTCCGCTTGAAATCCAAAGTTACGATGAAAAAACGCGTATGTATTCTGTAAAAACCGCTTACGGTGTGGTTCAGGTGGAAGATACTTTTGCAGAAATGTTCCCTCTATGGGCTGCACGAGTACTCATAACCGCCCAAAACCCGAAATGGGCTGAAATCGCCGCATCCATAACCACCGGCTATGCAACAAGCGTCATTGCCGCCTCCGCAGAAGCCGCTATTGAGCGCACCGTACCCGCAAGCGAGACACCTGACAAAAGACCCGGTATACTCATCCAAATCTACAACAAAGACCGCTTCGAACTCAAACACTCCCTGATGGGCCGCATCGGACAATGTACCATGACCTGCCCCACAACAGCCGCATTCAACGGCCTTGTAGGCAAACGTGTCTTGCTCATCGGTAGCAGTCTGCGCTACTTTGGTGATGGCTTCCAAAAAAAAGCCCTCATCGGCGGACGCAAATGCTGGAAAATCCCAGTCATGGAAGGCAACTTTTTAGTCGAAGACGGCTTTGGCGCCACCGAAGCAGTAGCAGGCGGCAACTTTATGATCTTTGCCAAAACCATGCCTGAATGCCTCGCCGCCTCAGAAGCAGCAGTTGATGCCATCCGCGCCCAAGTTCCCGACGTAATTATGCCCTTCCCCGGCGGAGTATGCCGCTCAGGAAGCAAAGCAGGCTCATTTAAATACAAACTCAAAGCCTCCACAAACCAAGCCTACTGCCCCACCCTGCGCGAAATCGTCCCCGACACCGTAGTTCCCCCCGGCGCTACCTCAGTCTTTGAAATCGTCATCAACGGCCTAACTCTGGATGCTGTAAAGAAAGCTATGGAAGTAGGTGTTGTTGCAGCCATAAACTGTCCTGGAATTGTAAAAATCTCTGCAGGCAACTATGGCGGTAAACTCGGACCGTTTAAAGCCCATCTCAGAGACGCCATAGGCGTTCCTGAAACCCCCCAGGACTCTGCCAAAGCGGCGCCTAAAGCCGCCAAAGCATAACCCGGTTTTAGAGTCCGGAACTTTTATTTTCCTCCTCTTAGCGTATTTGAATTAACTTTCGTGAAACTAGTTGAGTGTCCCTAAAAAAAGCTCTTTAGAACTATTCAGACTACGAAAAATCATCAATGCCCTAGCGAGCAAAGAGGGTAGCCACACTGAACTCATCACTATTTATGTGCCACCTGATAAACAAATCAGTGATGCACTCAACCTGTTGCGCAACGAATACGGCACAGCAAGCAACATAAAATCCAATGTCACCCGCAAAAACGTACTTGACGCCATCATTAAGGCACAGCAAAAACTCAAACTCTTCAAAGACCCCGGAGAGAAAGGCATCGTTATCTTTACAGGTGCGTTGCCCCAAGAAGGCGGCGGTCCTGGCACTGAACGCATGGAAAGCTATGTCATTGTCCCCCCTGAGCCGATTAAAATTTTCCTCTACCGATGCGACAGCCGATTCCACACCGAACATCTCCAAGAGATGCTTCGAGAAAAAGAAACGTTTGGCATTATTCTTGTAGATGCCTCCCAAGCCACCATAGCCACCCTGCAGGGCAAACGCCTCGACATCATCCGGCAGATGCACTCAGGTGTAGCAGGCAAAACCCGTGCCGGTGGCCAGTCCGCACGGCGTTATGAACGCCTCCGTGACATGCAGCTAAACGAATACTTTACACGTGTAGCCGGCCATGCCAACGAGATTTTGTTGCCCATAGACACCCTCAAAGGCGTTATTTTGGGTGGTCCTGGACCCACCAAGTATGATTTCGAAAAAGGTGACTATCTCAACTATCAACTAAAAAATAAAATCATAGATGTCCTTGACACCGCCTATGTGGAAGAGCAAGGTGTCAAAGAAGTGGTTGAAAAAGCGCCTGAGATCATGAAAAAAGTTCGCTACATCGAAGAAAAAGAAATCATGCAAAAATTCCTCTACGAAGTCGGTCACGACAGTGGCTTTATCACCTACGGTGAATCCGAAGTCCGACGCCTCATGAACATGGGCGCAGTTAGGTTGGTTCTTCTCTCTGAAGCTGTTGATTTAGTTAGAGTCACCGTAAAATGCGGTGCCTGTAGCACTCAAGAAGAGCACACCGTCAAAAGCAAAGACCTCGCAGACTTTGAAAAAGGCCTAATCGAAAAACCCTGCAGTTCATGCAAAGCACCCTCAATGACAATTGTGGACAAAAAAGACCTCGTTGATGACCTAGCTGATCTCTCCCAACTCACCAACACAGAAGTCGAAGTCATCTCAACAGAAACCGAAGAAGGCCAAATGCTCAAAAACGCATTCGGCGGCATAGCTGCAATGCTACGCTTCAAAGTATAACAAAACTAACCCTGCCAATTCGCCAACTCTTCATTATTCCACTTATTGATAGCCCTTTAGATGCTTGAAAAACATAATTCTAATATTAAGCTCTGTCATCTCTATGTTCCACACATGTGGGCCGGTCGTCTAGCCTGGTTAGGACGTTGGCTTTACGAGCCAAAGGTCGCCGGTTCAAGTCCGGCTCGGCCCACCAACTTTTAATATTGTACATGTTTTTATGGGCAATTTCCGACGGTTTCAACTCAACCTCGGAGGTTTTTGTGTGCCTCCAAACTGTAGCATTACAGTTTAGAAAATACTTCTATAACACTGATGAATCATCAAAAGGTGAAAACGACAAAATCCAAAATAAACACATCGCAGTTATTTATTTGGGCGCATATCTTATGGATGCAATAAAATTTATTCTTGGAAAAGGAGACGTTTGGCTTCAATACACCACAAAACTAAATATCCTAAAAGAAAGCAAAGACGCCTTAGCAGATTTGCACTTGCAGGTGCTTTCCGATCCAAAAATAAAAACATACCTGCATGATATAACCAACTATCACAGTACTCTTGTTCGCAACCATAAAGACCCCGATTTACCTATTCACAAACTCTTATTTTTATTAGACATAGGACTTGATACCAACGTTTCAGAAATACAGACAGCCACTAAAAAAATAATGGAAAACAAGGATAACAACGGCGTATATAGGTCGTTAACCAATATTCCTAAGCACTTTGGAGGTAGCGGCGAGAACACATTTGGTTGGTGCCTTTGTGATGCCCCACTTTTGTTACTTGCCTTGCTCAAAGCAGACATTGATTATGAACAGCACATAAAGAAAGGTGTGGATTACCTTGCAGGATTCCATAAAGACTCCGGATTCCAATGTATCGTTTCACAAGAGTTTGGAAAATTCAGAGGCCCCGGCCGAAAAGACGACTGCTGCCCATATGCCTCTTTAATTATGCTAAAATTACTATCAGCAATGCCAGAATACCAAAAATCAGAGATTGCAATAGATACCGCAAAGGGTTTGCTGTCGTTATGGGAAAACAGTTTGGAGCGTCATCCGTACATGTTTTATATGGGAACCGATTTCAGAAAACTTAGGGCTCCAGCCATGTGGTATGACATAGTAAGCGTTGCAGATGTGTTAAGCCGTTTTGAGTCTATTAAACAGGATTCACGTTTCAAAGAAATGGTTGCACTAATTGAGAGTAAACAAGATAGCAACGGATTATTTACACCCGAAGCCGTTTATCAAAAATTCAAGACATGGGAATTTGGTCAAAAGAAAAATCCCTCACCATATTTAACATACTTGTGCCATCAAATTTTAACTCGAATAACAAAATAAGCACACTACAATGTTGCCACCATCACGCGTGTTCTATATTTTTCCAGCTCTAGCAAAAATGAAAAATAGTAAACCAGAAGAGGAGACAGCAAATATTACACATTGTATCCCATAACGCAATTGATTTTTGATACCGTTCTTCTATCGTTTTATCTCTTGGATAAAATCGTTTGAACTCATTCCAACCAGACTGTTGGTGTGAACTTTGGGTATTGGCATAAAAAAGTATGCGGTAGTTTGTTTAGTTTAGTTTGTTTAGTTTAGTTTGTTTCCGCAGTGTGAGCAAAAGTTGGTTCCTGTTGGGTGGGAAGTGCCGCAGTTTGTACAGAAAGTTGATTGTGTGTTTATAGGTGTAGTCATTACTGCTAAGAGCATAAAGCCTGTACCGCAGTTTGGACAGAAATAATGTTTAGCGTCTGCTACAGGTATTGCACCTGACTGAGACGTTTGCTCTGTTGTTGATGGGCGGGATGCTGTGGGTGTGTTTGTTGTTGATGGGCGAGTTGGTGTGGGTGTGTTTGTTGTTGATGGGCGCGATGCTGTTAGAGTTGTTGTAGCGGTGCTAGGTCTTGTTTGGGTTGTTGCATTTTGAGATGTCGTTTGTGAGTTGTTTGTTCCATCTGACATTCTAATCACATTAGCCAATAATTCTGCAATAGGATAAAAACTTTAACAGCTCGCATTTTAGAGGATGATACGTCATAAAAATAAAGAAATATTTTACAAGTTATCCCCATTAGTCTGCGGTTCATGATGTATTTTGGAGTATATTTTTAATCATCCACCTAAACTCTGATGGTTAAAACCTTTTTTAACAGAATCGGAGCGTGTTTGGGAGCTGATAGGCTTCAACTCTTCATAACTGCAATATACTTACAATACCCATAATATACATCCTCTTCTGCTATATTTTGAATGTTTTCTATATCCAAATCCTTCCTACTCAAATGTTGCATTGTAGAAACCTTTAAGGCAAACGGCGAAAGAGTTACAATGACCAGTGACGGTGTCAACGATGCACCCGCTTTTAAATCCGTAAACATTGGCATCGCTATGGGTGAGCGCAGTACAGATATAGTCCTCATTGTGTTGTTGGATAATGACTTTATTTCAATTGTTGCTGGCGCAAAGACAAGCCGCAGATGCTTTGATAACCTCAAAAAGTTAGTTACATCTTCAGATTCTGCCTATTGATGTGCCGTTGCTGTCTGGTCTGTTTGTATTCTTCGTTTTATCGTTTTTGATTCTTGGTTCTGTTTTTGGCAGGTTGGTAACATCGTTTGATTTGCAGTCAAGGCGATTAAAACGGGAAAGCTGGCCGTTTAATTTGTGAACATGCTCAAAATGAAGGAAAAAATATGGGCAGTGACCATAAAAATGGGTTTAATGAAAAATTTAAAAATTACCCCAACAACTCAGTGCCAGTTTTAGATACCGAAGAGTTGCTCAGCCTTTCAATACCTGAGCTTTTTTCACGCTTGAACGTTACATCTGCAGGCTTAACTTCTAAGGAAGCAGATAACCGCCTTGAAATTTATGGTCGAAATGAACTTGCCCGCAAAAAGAACCGCGCGGCAATTTTTAATTTTCTTTCCCGCTTCAAAAGCCCTCTTGTAGTAATTTTAATGATTGCAGGTGGAATCTCTGCTGTCTTTGGATCCTATGCGAGTGCATTTGTAATCTATATCATGGTTTTTTTGAGCGTTTCGTTAGGGTATTACCAAGAAAATAATGCCTCAAAAGCTGCTGAACTCCTTAGAGAAAAAGTAGCTACATCCGCAACTGTACTAAGAGATGGAAAAAAACATGAAATCAAACTCTATGATATTGTCCCTGGCGATATTGTTTACCTTTCAGCTGGTGACATAACACCTGCTGATGCAAGAGTACTTGATGCCAAAGACTTATTTGTAAACCAATCCGCACTAACGGGCGAATCTTTTCCTGTAGAAAAAACCTCTAATCCACTCCAGGCCAAAGGGAGCTCGATAACAGAGTGGACCAATTATCTTTTTATGGGTACCGCTATCGTCAGCGGTACAGCAACAGCTATTGTTGTTAAAACAGGTGACTTAACGGAATATGGAAAAATAGCCTTAAAACTTGCTCAAAAAGCACCTGAAACTGAATTTGAAGTAGGCATTAAAAAATTCGGTTTTCTTATCATGCAAGTGACTTTCCTTTTGGTTATATTTGTTTTTATGATTCAAGCCCTTCTCCATCCTAACGTACAAGGGATATTGCAGGCTCTACTTTTTGCGGTGGCCCTCGCCGTTGGTTTAACTCCCGAATTGCTTCCCATGATTATAACCATAAACCTCTCCAAGGGCGCCCAAACAATGTCTAAGAAGGGTGTTATTGTCAAGCGCTTATCGTCAATTGAAACATTTGGTAGCATGAACGTGTTGTGCACCGATAAAACAGGAACACTCACCCAAAGTCAGATAAAATTAGTTCTCCACATAGACCTAAATGGCAAAGACGACCCAAAAGTTTTGCTATACTCATACCTAAACAGCCTGTTCCAAACCGGCCTCAAAAGTCCTCTTGATGAAGCAATACTCAAATATAGCGAACTAAACATAGCGCCTTTCTCAAAGATCGATGAAGTACCTTTTGACTTTGTAAGAAAACGAGTTTCTGTAGTGGTGGAAAAAGACGGAAAACGATTCTTTATAGCCAAAGGTGCTCCTGAAGAAATCCTTAAGGTATGTTCCTATTATGAGCTAAATAATGCAGTTTCTGATCTTTCAGCAGAAATGCGGAAAAGAATTGAGCAAAAATATCTTGATCTAAGTTTTGAAGGGCTTCGTGTTTTAGGTGTTGCCTGTAGGGAACTCAAAGAAGAAAAAGCTATCTACTCTGTAAGCGACGAGCGTGAGATGGTGTTTTTGGGCTTTGTCGCTTTTCTTGACCCTCCTAAAGAAACAGCCAAACAATCCATAGAACTACTAGATAAAGCGGGCGTTGAACTAAAGATTCTCACAGGCGACAACGAACTAGTAACAAGAAAAGTTTGTAGTGAACTTGGCTTTGAAGTTAAAGCTGTTATTTTGGGCAGTGAAATTAGCCAAATGACTGATGAAGCCCTCTCCGCAGTGATTGAAGAGGCAAACGTTTTTGCTAGAGTCACTCCTGACCAAAAAAACCGAATCATCAATCTGCTAAAGGGCAACGGACATGTCGTAGGCTTTATGGGTGATGGTATTAACGACGCACCTTCCCTAAAAACGTCAGATGTTGGCATCTCGGTAAACAATGCAGTTGATGTTGCTAAAGAGTCAGCAGATATAATATTGCTAAAAACGGACCTTACCGTTTTAGGTGAGGGTGTGCTTGAGGGACGCAAAACCTTTGGCAACACCATGAAATACATTCTGATGGGTGTAAGTTCCAATTTTGGAAACATGTTTAGCGCCTCTGGCGGCTCGATTTTTCTACCCTTTTTACCGATGATGCCGATCCAAATACTTCTAAACAATCTGCTCTACGACACATCGCAAACGGTGATGACAACCGATAACGTAGATGATGAATACATCACAAAACCCAAACGCTGGGATATTTCCTTTATAAGACGATTTATGATTACCATTGGACCTGTGAGTTCCTTATTTGACTATGTAACGTTTTTTATAATGATATTTGTTTTTGGCATTCCCCTTGGATTAACTGATGCTGGTATTCCAATAGCCACGGCTGCTCAGCAAGCACAGTTCCAAACGGCATGGTTTATAGAGTCTCTAACTTCGCAGACACTTGTGGTCTTAATTATTCGAACCAGACAAGTACCTTTCTGGAAGAGCAACCCAAGTAAATACCTTATTGCTATGCTTTTATTTGTCATTGGGTTTGCTCTAATAGTGCCCTATACACCCCTAGGCGCCTTCTTTGGCTTTACCCCTCCCCCTCCCCTGTTCTATTTGGCTCTGGCAGGCATTTTGGGAACATACGCGTTGCTTGCAGAAGTGGTCAAACGATGGTTCTACAAGCACAATGCCCACCGACTAGAACAAACTCTGGTGCCTAAGAGAAAAACTATCCTAACCCCAAACCTAAATCAAACAAAGCGTAAAAAAATAAACGAAAAATAAACTGCCCAAAATACTCACCTTGTGTAGTGTTACCCATAATTTTATATCTCTGCGTATCTCTAAAGTTAGCGATGTGATTTCAATGGGGTATTGCTTTATTCAACCGCTTCCCTACATCTATAAAATTTCTAGATACTACTCTACGTGATGGTGAACAAACACCCGGAGTATCTCTTATAGCTGAAAATAAGCTACGTATAGCCCAAAAACTAGATGAGCTTGGCGTGGATGTAATTGAAGCTGGTTTTGCCGCAGTCTCAGATGGCGAAATGGAGGCTGTGAGCCTAATTGCCAAACAAGGTCTACGCGCAGAAATCAGTAGCGCCGGACGAGGCACCAAAGGTGATATAGACGCAGTGCTAAAATGCGGAGCCTCAACTATGAGTATGATCATACCTACCTCTGATCTTCACATAGAGTGCAAACTCCGCAAAACCCGCGAACAAGTCCTCCAAACAACCCAAGACTGCGTTCAATACGCAAAAGACCACGGCTTAAAAGTGGATCTGCTAGCTGAGGATGCCACCCGCTCAGACTTTAACTACCTAGTCCAAGTCTTCCAAACAGCTGTCAACGCCGGCGTAGACCGCGTGACACCATGCGACACTGTAGGAATCCTAACCCCCGATAGCAGCTTTGATTTCTTTACCAAACTCACCAACAACATCCAAGTCCCAATCGGTGTACACTGCCACAACGACTTTGGCATGGCAGTCGCCAATACTATTGCCGCTCTGGGCGCCGGCGCACAAGAAGCACATGCCACCATAAACGGCCTAGGTGAGCGAGCCGGCAACGCTGCACTTGAAGAAATCGCCATCACCCTGCAAAGCCTCTACAAACAAACCATAAACATCAAACCCCAACTCCTCTACAGCACAAGCCAACTAGTCAGCCGTCTAACCGGCATCCATACCCAACCCAACAAAGCCATCGTCGGTGAAAACGCATTCACCCACGAATCAGGCATCCACACCCAAGGCATCCTAGCAAACCCCCTAACCTACGAACCCATCGCACCCGAACTAGTCGGATGCACCCGTCGCATAGCCCCCGGCAAACACAGCGGCTCAAACGCCATACGCGCTAACCTCACCAACATGGGCCTAAACCCCAACGAAGAACAATTCAACGACATCATGCAACGCATAAAAGAACTAGGCGACAAAGGCAAAACAATCATGGACGCCGACGTATTAGCCATCGCCGAAACCGTCATGGGCATAGAAGGCGACAAACCCATCCAACTCGCCGAACTAACCTTTGTAGGAGGCAACAAAGTCACCTCCACAGCCTCTGTACGCCTAAAAGTCCACGGCAAAGACCTCTGGGGTAGCGCCATCGGAGTCGGACCCGTCGACGCCGCCATAAACGCCGTCAAAAACGCCATAGTCGAAACCGAACCCATAACCCTTGAACAATACAACGTCAAAGCCATCACAGGCGGAACAGATGCCATGGTCGAAGTAGTTGTGCATATGCGCAAAGGCAACCGAACCATCACCGCCATGGGACTTCGCGAAGATATCGTCAAAGCCAGCATGGAAGCAGTCATAACCGGAATGAACGTCCTCAAAACCGACTACAACGACAAAAAACCCCCAACTAACCCTTAGTGTTAGTTGCCTTGCCTTTTTATACCTAAACCAAAACGCAGGGTAGTTAACGGTGACAAAATTTCTGATAGTTATTTGACCTAATACTTTGATTGCGATTTGCAATGCATCAGTAAACCATATTACACTATCTTCTATACTCTAAAATATTGGTGAGTCCGTTAATATGCACCACATCACTCTAAATCTGCTGTCTGCATCTAACCTCAATATACATAACTTCGTTCACATGCCCAATTTAAGCGGGGCGGCGCCAAAATCTGAAAAATCTGCTTCTAAATCTATGCGGCATAAACTCTCCTATAGAGGTGCTTTTTTCATGGCGGTTTCTTTGTTGTTTGTGTTTTTGTTGGTTTCTTCTTCGGTTGTTTCTATGTTTAGCGGGGTTTCACTTTTTGTTTCTGGGGCTGAGTCTATACAGGTTGGAACTGAGAGTGCGCTTAGAGAGGCGGTTGATAATGCAAAAGCTGGAGAACCTATCACCATTGCTTTTACCAATGATATCATACTTGAGTCTTGTCTTGTTATTTCTGACAGTAAAACAATTACCTTGACCAGTGCTGGCGGGACAGGCTTTTTTAGATTGGTTAGTTTAGATAGTGCAAGTGCTATTGCTATCTATGAAAGCGCGACATTAACGATTGATGGCATTATTGTAACTCATGAAACCGGGTATGGCGGTCGGGGGATATTTATTAGCACTTGGGGCAAACTTGTCATGCTTGACGGTGCGATTTCTGGTAACACCATGGTTGACACATCTGGTTTTGGTGGTGGTGTAGAGATTAGACCTACCGGTGTTTTTGAGTTAGTTGGGGGTGTCATTTCTGATAACACAGCTGAAAATGGTGGTGGGGTGCACAGTGATGGGGTGTTTAGTATGTCGGGTGGCAAAATTTCTAACAACCAAGCCATAAAATTAAACCCTTCTGAGAATTTTGGTTTTGGCGGTAGAGGCGGGGGTGTATACATGAGTGATTATGGCTCATTTACTATGACCAATGGTGAGATTTCAAATAATACCGCAAATTTTGGCGGCGGAGTGTATATGCGGTATAGTTCTTTTAGTATGTCGGGTGGCAAAATTTCTAACAACCAAGTCACAAACCAAACCGCAACATTGAACGATATCTATCAATATGGTACTGCTGGTCTAGGCGGCGGAGTATTTAGCGAGGGCCCTTGGGGTGGTTCTTTTACCCTGTCGGGTGGTGAGATTTCTGGTAACACAGCTGTTTGTGGCGGTGGAGTGAGTGGGTGGGGTACTGATTTTAGTATGTCGGGTGGTACAATCACAAACAACACAGCCACATATCTTGGTGGTGGTTCTGGTGGTGGTGTGCACATGTTTCGTGGTAGTTTTAGTATGTCGGGTGGCGCAATCACAAACAACCTAGCCGCAAATGGTAATGCGGGTGTTGGTGGCGGAGTGTTTATGATTCAGGGTTCTTTTATCCTCTCAAATGGTTTGATTGCTTACAACAGAGCTGGCTCTGCTGGAGGTGGGGCGTATGTGTTTTTTAGTGATTTTAGTATGTCGGGTGGTACAATCACTAACAATATAGCTAGAGATGGTGGTGGTGTGTTTATGGGTGTAGGGTCTTTTACTATGTCTGGTGGGGTAATCGCTAATCACACAGTTGTATCTGTTGGTGGCGGTGTGGTCGTTGATGATGACGGTGTTTTTGAGTTAGTTGGCGGGGTGATTTCGGGTAACACCGCCCGCGGTAATATTGGAGGTGGTGGTGTGTATGTGGCTGCAGGTGGCTCTGCTGTGTTGTTAGATGGTGTGATTTCGGGTAATGTCGCAACTACTAATGGAGGCGGAGTTTGGATCACTTCTACTAATAATGTCGCCGATTTTGAGAGACTTTATGTCGGCGAGACTGTAGTGTTTTCAAATAATGTTGCTCGGGCAGCATATAATCGAGATGCTATACATAATGCAGTGTATGGAAAGCAGATCTATGGTACAACTTGGTCTGCACCTTTTACCCAGGGCTATAACAACTATGACATAAGCTATACGTATGGATCACCTACTGACGGTTCAGGTAACACGGGCGGCTCGGGTGGTTCAGGCGGCTCGGGCGGCGGTAGCAGCAATGGTTCGGGTTCAGGTGGTGGTTCTTCAAATAATAAACCCTCTCCAAGTGTACCGTTGCCAAGTAAACCTGTTCCAAGTACTCCTCGGCCAAGTCCATCAGTTGGAGGTGGAGCTGATGGTGATAGCAAAGATGTGTGGTCTATTGGGGGTGTTGTATTGGCGGTGATTGTTGGGTTGATAGTTGGTGTGATAGCGGCTGTTGCGTTGGTTGTTGTTTTGTTGCAGAGGCGGTCTAGGGTTTAGATTAGTGTGGTTGTGCTTGGTTATTTGTGGAGTAAGAAGGAGACAAAATATCATCGTGCTTGGTCAACCAATATCTAAGCCGATGTCTGTCACACTAACTAATCCCTGAAGACAAAAAACTGACCAAAGGACCGTAAATTTTGTCCCAAACCAAGCACGAGTAAACTATATTACGCTATGCTGATGCCTATCTTGGTGGTTAGTTAATATGTCCTATCCATCTCTAAATATAGTTTCTACTTCTAAACTAAATGTATGTAACCTCGTTCACATGCCTCGTTTAAGCAGGGCAGAACTAAAGTCTAATTCTAAATACAAGAGGCGTAAACTCTCTTTTTTCTTGTTGTCTTCTTTGTTGTTTGTGTTTTTGTTGGTTTCTTCTCCGTTGATTTCTCTCTTTAGCGGAGTTTCTCCCTTTGTTTCTGGGGCTGAGTCTATACAGGTTGGAACTGAGGGTGCGCTTAGAGAGGCGGTTGATAATGCAAAAGCTGGAGAACCTATCACCATTGCTCTTACTGCTGATATTACTCTTGGTTCGGCTCTTGCTATTCTTGATGGCAAAACCATCACCTTAACCAGTGCTGGTGGGACAGGTTTTTTTAAACTGGTTGGTTTAGCCGACACAAGTGTTATTGATGTTTATAGAGGCGCAATGCTAACCCTTGATGGCGTTATTGTAACTCACGAAACAGGCTATAGCGGTCAGGGAATAATTGTTAGTTCTGGAGGCACACTTATCATGCTTGACGGCAAAATTTCTGGCAACACCAACATTAACGGAGATGGTTTTGGTGGTGGTGTAGAGATTGACTCTGGCGGTGTTTTTGAGTTAGTTGGCGGGCTGATTTCGGACAATGTTGCTGGTGTTGGCGGCGGGGTGTACAGCGAGGGGACATTTAAAATGTCGGGTGGCAAAATTTCTAATAACCAAGCCATGAAATTAAACAATGATGAGACTGACCTTCCTGATAGTATGGGCGGTGGAGTGTTTGCGGCTCATTCAGGTTCTTTTGTGCTGTCTGATGGTGAGATATCTAACAATGCCGCTGTTTATGGCGGTGGTGTGGCTGTATTGTCGAGTTCTCTTAGCATGTCTGGCGGTTCAATCGCTAATAACAAAGCGGCCTATAATAGCACTGCTGGTGCTGGTGGCGGGGTGTACTTGTGTGATGGTTCTCTTAGTGTGTCTGGTGGCATGATTGCTAATAACCTCGCCGCATCTGCTGGTGGTGGTGTATATTTGGCCAGAAGTTTTTTCCTTTTGACTGCTGGCCAGATTTCTAACAACACAGCTAATGATAGTGGTGGTGGTGTATTCCAATACAGCAACATTTTTCGTATGATTGGTGGTGTGATCTCATCTAACACAGCTGTTCGTGGTGCCGGCGGTGGCGTGTGCAATCACGAAGGAAAATTTACTATAACCAGTGGTGAGATTTCGGGCAACACCGCTGTACTTGGTGGTGGGATGTACTTGGGTGGTGATACCGGCTCTATTGAATTGTTGGATGGTATGGTTTTAGGTAATGTTGCCTCTAATAATGGGGGTGGGGTTTGGGTTACTAGTACTAATGATGTTGCAGATTTTGAGCGGCTCTATGTCGGTGAAACCGTAATATTTTCAGGCAACCGTGCTAGAGCCGCATATAGCCGAAATAGTATGTATGATGCTGTGTATAGTGATCAGATTAAAAGTATCCGCTGGTCCGCTTTTCTTACCCAGGGCTATAACAACTATGACATAAGCTATACATCTGGGGTATCTCTTGGGACTTATGGGGTGTCTGTATCGGGTAGTTATGCATCCTCATCAGGTGCGGGGGATTATCTAACAGGTGCATATGTTACAGTTAGCGCGGGTATCCGTGCAGGTTATGTTTTCTCAGGTTGGACAATTAATGAAGGCGGCATAACTTTGGCAAATGGTGTTGTTGCAAGCTTTACTATGCCTGCCCGCAATGTTACCATCACAGCAACATGGACGCCAATCTCAACTGGCGATTCAAACAACAATGGAGGTTCCGGTGGTTCTTCGCCTAATAACCCTCCAGGCGGCTCCTCTCCAAGTACGCCATGGCCAAATCCATCTGTTAGTAGCGGAGTTGATGGTGAGAGCAAAGATGAGGTTGTGGGATCAATTTGGGGTACTGCATTAACAGTAGTTGTTGTGTTGTTAGTTGGCGGGGCAGTTGCTGTGGTGGTGGTTGTTGTTTTGTTGCGGAGGCGGTCTAGGGTTTAGATAGGCCTAGTGTGCTTGTTTATCTGTTTGTGGAGTGAGAAGAGAGACGAAATCTGTTATTTTTCGTCTCATCTTCTCTTTGTTGGTGGGTATTTGACATTTTTACGGCAAGTTTTCCATCAAAAAAGGTTATGAGCGGCACTTTAGAACGGATGCTTTATACGTGTGATGCAGTTAACTTAAAGAACAAGCAACAAGTATACTAAGCATTCGCAAACCTAAAAATGGAAAAGTGGTGTAAGCAGCAAATGTCTCAAGCAACCTTTGAAGAAATGAGTGCCTCTGATTTTTTCTACCGAAATCGAGACATAGCAGGCTTATCAAACCCCTCCAGAAGCATATTTGTCGCCATACGCGAAGCCGTCGAAAACAGTCTCGACGCAGCTGAGAGCCAAAAAATCCCCCCAAATATCTATGTACGCCTATCCTTTGAATCTGAGGCAACAAAAGAAACCCAAGTCTACAAACTCAGAGTCGAAGACAACGGTTGCGGTATCCCCTCACGCTTCATCCCCTCCGCATTTGGACAGGTGCTCTATGGAAGCAAATACAAACTCAAACAAGCCCGCGGCACCTTTGGACTTGGCGGCAAAATGGCAGTCCTATATGGCCAAATCACCACCCACCAACCCGTCACAGTAACCTCAAGCACCGGCCAAGAAAAAATCTACATCTTTAAATTAATGATTGATATCCAGCGCAACAAACCCATAATCTTGGACCGCAAAGTCCTCATAAACAAAGATAATTGGCGTGGCACCATAATCGAGTTCACCCTCGAAGGCGACTATTTGCGTGCCATGCCCAAAATTATTGAATACTTTAAACAAACCGCCATGGTCAACCCCTATGCCAACCTGACCTTTGTAGATCCCAAGGGCCGGCTCTACAAATTCATGCGTGCAACAACCAACATGCCCGATCCACCCAAAGAAACCATGCCCCACCCCTACGGTGTAGACGTCGAGTTGTTGCAAAGACTTATCCAAATAACTGAATTTATGAACATGTCCACGTTTCTACGCGGGCACTTCCATCGTGTCGGCGAAATAACCGCCCAAAAATTCCTAGAATTCGCCGGCATTCCAGCAAACAAAAGCCCCAAAAAGCTCACCCACGAAGAAATCGTGCGGCTGATGCAAAACCTCAAAAAATACAAAGACTTCCTACCCCCCGACGCAAGCTGTCTCTCCCCTCTGGGCGAAGAACTCCTAAAAGCCGGCGTCACAAAAGAACTCAACCCCGAATACCTCGTGGTACATCAACGCAAACCCAGCACCTACGCCGGTCACCCCTTCATACTCGAGATGGCCATGGCCTACGGCCGCGGCGTACCCAAACGCAGCAACTTTGTAATTTACCGCTACGCCAACAAAATCCCACTGCTCTACGATGAAGCAAGCGACGTAGCCTACCGCGTAATCGCCAACGTAAATTGGAAACGCTACAAAGTCCACCCTGATATGCCCATTGCTATTGTTGTGCACATCTGTAGCACAAAAGTACCCTACAAAACCGTGGGCAAAGAATTCATCTCAGACCGACCCGAAGTCAGACGCGAAGAAGCCAACGCCATACGCGAAGTAGCAAGACAACTCCAACATTTCCTCGCAAGACAAGAACACGTCCACAACGAAAAGAAACGACTAGGCATATTTAGCAAATACCTGCCCAAAATCGCCGAATTCTCCACAACCCTAGCAAAAGAAACAAAACAACCCGACATAGAAAAACTGCTAAAGAGTGTACAAAAATATGGCACAGAAGAAAGCTAAGATATCCGAACGAAAACAAGACGTCCTAAACCGTCTACAAGCTTTCGGCAAAACCATCTACAACCAACTAGAAGAAGGCCAATTTCCCTCCGTAACCATGCCCAGCCGAAGCACCGAAAACATCGCCTACGACGAAGCCGTACGCCAATACGTCCTAGGCGAAAAAAGCGTCGGCCGAAGCACCCGAAACATCCGCCACATCAAGCCCTTCACCCAACTAGCCTGGGTCGCACTATTTAGCAACGAACTAACCAGCCACCGCAAAACCAGCACCCTAAGAGATGTCTACTACTCCGCACAAGCCTACGAAATGACCTTCCAAGACCAACAAGAATCAAACAACATCATCACCGACCTCGAAACCCTGACCGGCTTTGCACGCGAAGACTTTAACATCTTCCCCGAAGAACGCAGCGCCATATTTGGCGACATAGACGTCGGCTACACCGTACCCGGCTACGAAGGCAAAACAGTCAACCTAACCAGCCACCCTGACGGCGTCCTCATCGGCCCAGCCATCACCTCAGCCGACTTTATAAAAACCAGCGCCGACAAAGTCATAGCCATAGAAAAAGGCGCCCTCTTCACCCGATTTATCGAAGAAAACGTACACAACAAACACAAATCCCTCCTTATCTCCTGCGGAGGCCAAGCACCCCGCCAAACCCGCAGTTTCATACGTCGCCTCCACGACGAACTAGGCCTACCCGTCTACATCCTAACTGACGGCGACCCTTGGGGAATGCACATCGCCCAAGTCATCATCAGCGGATCAGCCAACGCCGCTCACCTGCGCGACCTAAACACACCCGATGCTGTTTGGAGCGGAGTCTGGGCAAGCGACATCATCGACTACAAACTACCAACCGACCCCCTCGATGAAGTAGACATCAAACGTCTCTACGAACTACAAAAAGACCCCCGATACCAAAACGACCCCGTATGGCAACGTGAAATCAAAGTATTCCTAAAAATCAGACGCAAAACCGAACTTGAAGCTTTCAGCAGATACGGACTAACCTACATCGTTGATGAATACCTGCCCGCAAAACTAGAACAAAAAGCCAAAGCAGGCAAAGGCATCAAGAGAAAATAGTGTAAACCGTTACTTAATTTTCCATTTCTATCTCTGTTATTAATTATCTCTTTGTTGGTTGCACACATTGAAGGCTCGTATGGATCCAGTGCGTATGTCTTTAGAGTGAAAGGGTTTTTCCGTATTCTTCTGCACTGGTGATTTCATTGAGGCTTTTTTTGTTGTGTATTAGTCCTAAAAATTTACTGGTTAAATCCAGTTTTTCTTGGGCATAACCCACTGTGAGCATAACTATGATCTCCCAGTTGTCGGGGATTTTGAGTGTTTCTTTGATATCTGTTTCGTTGAAGCTGCCTACACAGCATGTTCCTAGTCCTTCTGCGACTGCTGTCAAAATCATGTTCTCTATCGCCAGAGACGTGTCAATGGCATGCCATTTCTCTGAGGCTTTCTTATCACCTAACGCTACTATGACTATGGGTGCTTGAGCGGCGAATTTGGCGTAGGCCCCTTTGGCGAGGGCTTGGCGTTTTTCTCTATCACTAACTACTATAAAGTGCCAAGGTGCAATGTTTCGTGCTGAGGGTGCTAATTGTGCTGCCTCTAGGATCTTTTTTAGTTTTTCTTTTGGCACTGGTTTGTCTTGGTAACTTCTGATTGAATGCCGCACTTTTACTGCTTCAAATACGTCCATATCTATGCCCCAAAGAAAATATTGGGTGTGAACTTATAGTCTTTTGGCTACGCTTGACCTCTGTGGTTTTTGAGTTGTTGTGGTGTTGGTTGGGGCTGGCTAGTTTAAATTCAAGGGTTTGCTATCCTTAAGAAGAGTGTGAATAGCTTGTTCCGTGTAAGAGTCAACAAAATTGAATCCACCCGTGACTTGGATGGTAATCTAGGTAAACGAATTGAGCTGCTCGAAGAACGTGAAGTTAATCCCTATATCGTGCGGCCGCAGTCTGATGATGCTAAAATGGCGCAAGATATCATGCAGGCGCTTCAAACCCAGATGCCGTTTCTGCCCCAGCGTAACCAGATGGCCACTCCTAAAATTATTCTGTTCCTAACGGAGCATGAATACGACAGTTTAGGCATAAACTTTGACGTTAACCAAATCTATGAGGTTGGGCTTGAGAACCAAGCAATACGGTTTAGGAAAGTTTAGTCAGCTCGTTTCTCATTTGCGCCAGCGATGGATGCTTTGGGTGAAAGGACAACACAAACATCATATTACGCATGGCGTTACAAATTTCTTCTAGACCTGAAATTTTTCCTTCATCACAGTAAATCGGAATAGGTTCTCCGTTAATATTTTCTTCATAGTACACATAAATAGGCAGGGCTGAGCGCTTAAATCGTATAATTTCAAAATCAAGGTTTAGACGCTTTGCAGTTTCCTTAGCGGCTTGTTGCACCGATTCAAAACGCGTTCTACTTTGAGACCCCGATGAGGCATAAACTATCAATTTCCCACTGTTACCATTAGATGTGAACATACACGTCTCCAATACATCATCGACGAAAAATACTTTTAAACCAAACCACCAACCGACCCTCTTAGAGAGGGGAGAGATGACTAAAAGTGAACCAATCATGCCTATTTGTTTGAGAATGTTAATTAAAGCATCTGTAAAACACTTGTAGCATGACTAAAATTCGTGCGCATGTCTATATCAGTGGTAGGGTTCAAGGGGTTTATTTTCGGCAAAATACCAAAAATCAAGCACTACATCAGAAAGTAACTGGTTGGGTGCGTAATCTCGATGATGGTCGAGTAGAAGCAGTTTTTGAAGGCGAAGACACCCCCGTCAGGGCTGTAGTTGACTTCTGTAGTGTTGGCCCACAAGGCGCATCAGTAACAGCTGTAGATACGATTTGGGAACCTTATCAAGCCGAATTTCAAAGTTTTGAGATACTATAGCGCTTAGAGTTTTTTCTTGGGTACTCTGAAGTGGCTGTCTCTGCCTGCGCTTATGTATTCTCCACCCATGCCGCGCACAGCGGATGCGATTTTAGCAAAGTTGTCACTGCCTAGGAACTGTTTGGGTTTAATTATGATGTAACCGTCTTTTTCTTCAAATGCCAATCGCACTTCGAGTTCTTCAGGAAAACTCATACGAATATCATCTAGCGAGCGCAACCTTGAGGGTTCCACCGAAGCTTTTGGCATTACTGGTGGTGGTGTTGTTGGTTTGGGTGCTGGTTGCGGTGGAGGTGTTGATGTAGTATAGAGTGCTGAGGCTGATGTAGAAACCGCTTTAGGTGCCATAATTTGTCCAACGGCCAATAATTTTAATGCCGCATAGACCTCCCGTAGTTCGCCTGAGGCCTTGTTTAGAGTAGCTGTTAACTCTTCAACTTTAGCTAGAAGCTGATCGAGTTTCTCTCTGTCTGCGCTCACTATTCTCCCTCTTAACCTAAGTACACCCAACGCCTATAAATTATTTCCACACCCAACTATCCTTCTCTGAAAAAGCCGTTAATTCTTATCACTACAGCGCTCACAGTAAAAGTAAAGTAGACTGATGAGACATACGGTATTGTAGGGGTTTGGTGAGGCCCATGTTGACTGATATTAATGCGTATGATCCCAAATTATTAAAC
>JAIRQQ010000030.1 GCA_031256395.1 Nitrososphaerota archaeon | reverse complement strand
AGACTTGTGGTATGGTGTGACCTTTCTGTTTGTAGACTATGGCTGCTTCTCGAAAATCTACACTATACGTCATAACAACACAATAGCATAACGCAAAATTTAAACTAGTCTGCTATATTCCTTCTTTTAATATGGCGGGCAGTGCGTGTGTTGCTAATAACACTGCAGGCACTAATGGTGGTGGTGTGTATGTGACTGGTGGTTCTTTTAATGTGATGGATAGTGCAAAGGTTGCTGATAACACCGCTAATAATGGTGGTGGTGTGTATGTGACTGGTGGTTCTTTTAATGTGATGGATAGTGCAAAGGTTGCTGATAACACTGCTGGTTCTGATGGTGGTGGTGTGTTTGTGTTTGGTGAAAGCGCCTCTTTTGTGATGTCGGATGAGGCACAGGTTTCTAAAAACACAGCTTCCGTTAGTGGCGGTGGAGTGTGTGTGGCTTTTGGCACTTTTGTTATGTCTGATTGGAGTGTGGTTGCTGATAACACTGCTGGTTCTGATGGTGGTGGTGTGTATATATTTAGTAACTATGTCAATTTTGAGATGAATGGTGATGCGAAGGTTGCTGATAACACTGCATCCTTTGATGGTGGTGGTGTGTATCTTACTAGTTATAATGATATCCTAGTTAGTGGCATAATTTCTGGTAATACAGCTGCTGAAGGCAATGGAGGGGGCATATATCTATTATGGGGTCAGCTTTACATCAGAAACGCCGATATAATTGATAATTGTGCACCTAATGGTGACGGTGGCGGTATTTGGACATATTCCTTGGATGCTTTATTTATTGATTCAGTAGACAGTCCTAATGAAACAGTTTTTTCTGGTAACAGTGCTTCTAAAGCTACTAGCCGTCTTGTTGGTGATGATGATACATATTTTGCAAATATTTTCACTGATAACTGGAGTAGTTCTTTAACTCAGGGCTACAATAACTATGACATCATCTATCTCAATGGTGAACCAGTTGATCCTGATCATACTTGGGGTGAGTGGATTGTAACTACTCCACCTACTCATGATGGTCCTGGAGAAGAGACTAGGACTTGCAATGATTGTGATGAGACTCAGACTCGTGATGTTCCTGCTACTGGTCCAGTGCTTGTTTCATATACGGTGTATTATTATTCACAGGGTACTACAACATCTTTGGCTCCATCTAAGGTTGTATCTGGACAAACTATGGGTACTTCTGTAACTGAGAGCGCAATTACCATTACTGGCTATACTGTTGTTGCTCCTGCGTCTGTGACTGCAAATCTTAACGCTACAAACATTGCCTTTATCTTCTACTATACAGTCAACTCTGGTGGTTCTGGTGGTAGCAGTGGTTCTAGTAGTGGCAGTAGCAGTTCTAGTAGTAGTAAAGCATCGACTCCTAGTACGGTACCGTTAGATGATGGTGATGGTGCTGATGATGTTGTTGTTCAACCGTATGATGGTGATTTGCCGCCTGCTGAGATAAATGAGGATGAATCTTTACCTGCATGGTCTCTTGTGAGTCTTGTGTTAAGTGTGGCTGGTGTCATATTGGCTGTCATATTGGTTGTTGCAGTGTTGATGTGGCGGCGTAATCAGAAGCAAACGGTGCTGAAGCATGGTCAAACTCTGTGGTTCTTCTTAGGCCTTATACTGGGTATTGCAGGTATCCTTGTGTTCTTCCTTACTGAGGATCTGAGTCGTACAATGTCAATAGTTGGTCAATGGACTGCTGTAAACGTCATCATATTCATAGTGCAAGTCATCGCTGTAGTATTCACATTCAAACTCTACAAAACCACTAACAGCAACCGAACAAACGATAATAACAGCACAGCCTAAACAAACAAAAATAAACAACTCAACGATAAACAACAAACAAGGTCATCCTTGTATTTTTCTTTTTTTTACGCAGACTGCGGAAAAATATGTTTTAGTATATATTAACCGTAATTCCCTAAAATTTACCTGCCGTATTGTTTATTGCTTCGCGTATCTTTTTTTATTTTTTATTGGGTTAGGCAGGGAGCGTACGCAGAGACAGCGCAGGGGTATGTGGTTGGTTGTAGCACTTGTTATGGGTGTTGCAGGTACCATAGTATTTCTGTTAACTGAGAACATGAGTTACACAATGACTTTGGTGAAAACTGGACTATAGTAAGTATGGTCCTTTTTATAGTGGAACTCATAGCCATAGCATTCGTCTTCAAACCCAAGAAAAAACCGCATTAACAAGAAACCGAGAATAAACCCAATTAACCCCCAATAAACATTGCTGGTCTTCTTTTTTTGGCCCAAACAGGTTATCTTAACCTTAACATACTCAAATCATAGCTTATATTCTATTATCTATGGTTGTGACTATTTGTATTTAGCTGGTTGTTTGGCGTAAGCTGTTCGGTTTGTACTATGGGTTACTTTTCTTTAGGTGGGGTTTTTTATGGTTGATTGTTTTTTGTTCTGTGTTGTGTTTGTTTGGCGGTTTATGCGCGTTTTTTGGTGCTGACTATGCTTATGACGTCGCGGTCTTTTAGGATGGCGTCTTCGCCGATTCGGCGTTTGTCTCTTGCATCAACGGCGTAGAGAAAGTTGTCACCTAGTTCGCTATGGATTAGATAGGCAAATTGGCGGGCTGTGGTGCCTTTGGGTATTAGGTATGTGTCGGGGAGGATGCGTCCGTTGTGGTCTGCGAGGTGTTCTGTGTCTTCGACTGGGTAGGCTGTTATCATATCTAAGAGTTTAAAGTAGACGGTGTTTATGGCCTCTTGCACGCCGCTAGATTTGTTGGGTTTTAGGATTTTTTCTTTGATGCGTTCTAGGGCTTGTATTTGGCCTGCTGAGAGTTTTTCTGGTTGTTTAATTGTAAAGTCTGTGTCGCCTGGTTTGTAGTCAATTAAGCCTTTTTCGGCGGCGCGTCTGAGGGCTAGTTCTGCTTCTGCACTTGCAGAGATGACGGTGTAGCCGAGTTTTTTTAGGCGTTCTACGTTTGTTTGTGCTGGGGGTAGATCAATTTTGTTGGCGACAATTAGAAGGGGTTTTGAGATGCGGCGCAGTTGGTCTACAAAGCGATAGAAATCCTCTTCACTCCAAGTGGCGGGTTTGTCTACATTTAGGCCTGCTTTGCGTATGGCTTCGTTGACGTATTGTTTTTTGATGCCTAGTCCGTTTAGGCGGTCTTCGAGGTGCGGTGTGATGCCTTTTTTGTCTTGTTCGGCGGTGCGTGCGATTTTTGGCCAGTCCTTTTTTAGTATTGTAACCATCCACATAGTGATTTCTTTCTCGAGAAACTCTACATCCTCTACGGGGTCATGTTCGCCGGGTTTGCAGGGTTTGCCTTCTATGTCGGTTCCTCCTGAGGCATCAACGATGTGAATTAGTGCGTCTGCGCGGCGGATTTCATCAAGAAACTGGTTTCCTAACCCTTTGCCTTCCCAAGCGCCAGGCACAATACCTGCAATATCAATAAGCTCTACTGGGACCAGGCGGTCTCCATCCAGACAGAGACTATTTTTGGGGTCGTCTTGTACTTTAAACTCTGGATGAACACAGGGTGTTCGAACATAACCCACACCCCGGTTGGGTTTGATGGTTGTGAAGGGATAATTTGCAATGTCTACTGCTGCCAAGGTGGCTGCACAGAAAAACGTGGATTTACCCGTGTTAGGCTTGCCCACTACTCCCAATAATCGTGAATAGACTCTTTGCATAAACTTTCACTGCTCTATGCGCTAGTTGATGCTATATTACTTGCGCTTCCCCTTATTGACTGTGACTCTGCCATTGCTGAGTTGCCTGTCGTTCGCACTGTGGGCTGTTCCAAGCTGTTTCTTTTTTCATCACTGTTGTGCGTTAACTAGTATTGTGGGTTGTTTTTTGGCTGTTGTTGTTGGTTGGTTTTTGTTTTATTTCGATGGTTTGTTTTAGTTGTGCTGTGCTGTTGGCTGGGAGGTCTTGTTGGACCATTACGTTTGCTCCGACCCAGGTGTTGGTGCCTACTTTTATGCCGGGCATAAATAGGGTGCTGATTCCGGTTTGAACGTTATCTCCTAAAATGGCGCCGAGTTTGTGTCTGCCGGTGTCTGTGTGTTTGTCTTTTATTTTCATTTTTATGTTGTTTTTATCAAAGCGCAGATTGGCTGTGATGGTGCCGGCGCCTAAATTACAATTCTCCCCCAAAATACTATCGCCGACATAGCTGAGATGTCCCACATGGGTGCCATCCATGATTATGCTGTTTTTGATCTCAACTGCGTTGCCTACTCGGGTTTTTTTGCCTATGCTGGTGCCGCTTCGAATATAACAGTTGGGTCCAATATCGGCTTGTTCGTCGATAAAAACTGGGCCCTCAATATATGCTCCTGAGCGGATATGTGCTGATGCTGCAACACTAACCACGCCATTTAGATGTGCGCCCTCTTCAACTTTGCCCAGCACACAGTGTTTTATGCGTTTGAGAGCCCAAAGATTAGCATCTAGTAAATCCCAGGGTCGGCCCACATCAAACCAGTCCTCCTTTGATAGCTCAGCCGATAGAACGGTTTGGCCTTGTTCTGCAAGCATCGTTATTGCATCTGTTAGTTCTACCTCTCCTCGAATGGAGGTTTTAGTTTGGCGGATTTTATCAAAAATCTCTTGCGTAAACACATAAACCCCTGCATTGGCAAGATTAGAGGGTGCTTTGCCAGCCTCTGGCTTCTCCACAATACGCTTAACTGCTCCCTTTGTTGTTTGCTCGATGATGCCATAGTTCTCGGGGTGATCCACCGCCACAACCCCCATAACCGCCGCGGGTTGGTTGTTGTTTTTGAATTTGTCTACCACCACTTTTATGGTGTCTTGTCCAAAGAGCAGATCTCCATAGATAAGCACAAACTCTTCATCTATAAAGGGCTCCGCAATCGCGGCTGCGTTGCCGGTGCCCAAAATCTGGGGTTGTCTAACATAGCTTAGCTTTAACCCCAGTTCTGATCCATCTCCAAAACAGTGCTCTATATCCTCAGCGCGGTAGTGGGTTATTAGAACAATCTCAGTAATTCCTGCATGCTTTAGCGCTTCGAGGCTAAATTGCATCAGGGGTTTTCCTGCAACTTTTAGCAGATGCTTAGGCCGAGTCGCTGTTAGAGGCTGAAGACGTTCTCCTGCCCCTGCAACTAGAAGAACCGCTTTCAATTAAACCCCTCATTTTGACTCTTAATTACCTCAGCGGCTTTTATGAACCGTGTTTTGGTTAGCGCTTTGGATTTTTGCTCTATTATGGTTAAACAAATACGTTGCTTGTGGTCTGCTGATATATCAACCAAACACTTTACTCTGTTGGTTTTGGTCTGCGTTGTAATAGTACACGTTGCACTGTAAGCCAAAATTGGTGTTAACTCTGTGTTTGATGGACTGCCTGTGTCTGAGCTGCTAAATAATTTAACCATTGTTCATTCTCCTTGAAGCTAAGGGTTTGTATGCTTAAAAAATTAGCGATAACTTGCCGTTTTGAGAAAATCTACTATTTGCTCTTTGGTGGGATGGGTGCCCTCTGGGTTTGTGAGATAGCAGGCTGAAACCGCGTTTGCCAACATAAGCCGCCCTCCATCTGAGAGTCCGTTAAAATCTGCCCAAAGATTACCTGCATTCCACGCATCCCCTGCCCCTGTTGCACGCAAAACCTCAACCCTAAACGCCGGTACCACCACAACCTCCCGAGACCCTCTCAAACTAGCCGAGAAAGCACTGGTATGCAAATCAATCCGCGCCAAACAATACCTTGCTAAAATCCGCGCAGCCTCCAAAGCATAATCGGGCGTGGACTGTTGGCGGGATTGGTGTTTGATTTTAAAGTCAGCATCAAGAAACCCTGCGTAGGTTATGGCCTCATTTTCATTTAAACTCAAAATATCAACTTGGTTACTCCTTAGAACTCTCTTAACCAACTCTGCAATGTTTGCGCTGTTGGGGCGGGGGTCTGCGGTATCATAATACGTTTTACCTCCACTCTGCTTAGTGTGCCCAAAAACAGCTTGTGCCAAAGCAGTACCAAACTTTTTGGTACCCGCCCAGTTAAAAAGACACACATAATCTCCCTTTGCAATTAGTGCATAATCACGCATATCTAGTGCACTGGGACCAAAATCTGCCAAAGCACCCACATCTCGCAGCATAACATTGATTTTCTCACCCTGAGCGCTAAATTCAAGCGCTGTGGTTATTGATGCCCGACCCAGAACCTTAACATGTGACAAATCAATCGCTGTATTTTTAAAATAATACTTAATGAGCTCCAAACCATATTGACTGGTACATATAATCGGCGTAACCGATACACCAAGCCTTGAGAGCGCAAACGCCACATTTAACGCATTACCCCCTCTTTGATCCATCTGCAAAACCCCATCAACACTACCCCCTCGGCGCCCCACAACCATACCCTTGGAATCTGCAAACTCCCCAAACGACTCCTGCAAATCCACCAGACGATCCAAGAAAAAATCGGGCATAACAACAACCCGACAATCCCCAAACTGAGCTTTTTTAAGAAAAACTTGCAGCTCACACATATACCCATCTAAAGACATAAACCCGCACCGATAGATAACCGCCAAAACCCTAAAATAACCTTTTGCCGATGCACTACCAACAAAAAACCAAACGGAGAAAAAAAATTGAAATTCAAAGCAGAAGTCACACTCCTACTCATTGCAATCACACTATTTGCCCTCTCTATGTTCTGCTACACCTACGCAGACACCACAACCACAACAGCAGCGACTACAGGAGCAGAAGTCAAATCATTTACCACCGGCACATTCTACCCCTTCCGATCCATAGCTCTGATATTTGTCGGCATAGCCTCCATATCCATGGTTACCGCTTCAATCTCATACTCAAAGAAAACCAAACCCCTCACACCCCTAAACCCCTAAATACACACCTATTTATCCAATAACCCAGCCCCCTATGTTGCACACACCAAATCAACAAATATTGATATGTGGCATGCAAACAGAACCCCAACCATCAAAACCAGCGATCGGTAGCGAACAATTTTTAAACCCCCCAATATCCACTACATACCATAACGCTGACGGAAGAATAATCATGAACCAAACAACAACAAAAATCATCAACCAAGCCAAACAAGAAGGCCGAAAAGCACTTCTAGAAACCGAATCAAAAACCATCTGTGCAGAATACGGTATAACCGTAAACAAATTCAATCTAGCAACAAACGAAAAAGAAGCCGTTGAACAAGCAGAAAAAATCGGCTACCCCATTGTACTAAAAATAGTATCCCCCGACATCATCCACAAATCCGACGCCGGAGGAGTTAAAGTCAACCTAAAAACAGCCGCTGACGTAGAAGCCGCATACAAAACCATCCTTGAAAACGCCAAAAAATACAAAGCAGACGCAAAAATCATAGGCGTAATCGTACAAGAAATGGCCCCCCAAGGCACCGAAGTCATCGTCGGCGCAGTCAAAGACCCCCAATTTGGCCAAACCGTCATGTTTGGTTTAGGCGGCATCTTTGTCGAATTACTAAAAGACGTTAACTTCCGTGTCGCGCCCCTCACCATGTCTGATGCAAAAGAAATGATCACCCAACTCAAAGCCTTTCCACTACTAAACGGCTATCGAGGCTCCAAACCCGCAGACATAGAAGCACTCGCAGAAATACTCTGCAACGTCTCAAAACTAATCTTGGACTACCCCGAGATAAGCGAGCTCGATCTCAACCCAGTCATGGCCTATCCACAAGGCACAAAAACAGTCGACGCAAGAATCATTCTCGAATAAACACGATATTCTCCCAAGAATATCTCTACTTTTCTCCTACTTCTTCTTTCCAACCCTGCAAACAAGTTATCGATAAAAAATGAAAGTAATACCTGCTGTGTCTGTTGGTTGCTCAATTTTTTGAGCAAAAATTTTAATCACGTAAAGGTTTAATGCTTGTAATGCTTTTATCTTAAACTTGATTTGTATGCTGTCTCGTTCCGCAGTATCTAAATTAAAAGTAATTCTAATAATTGACTTACTCATTGTAGGTGCGGCAATTGGCGCCTACTTTTATCTCCAAGACCAAGGCGTCATAACCGGAGCCGCTAAACCTGCCACGTTTATATTTACTGATTTAGTGGTCAATCCGCTTGAAGCCTACATCGGTCAACCAATACAGGTCTCAGTAAACGTGACCAACATTGGCGATGTTGAGGGTGAAACAACTATCAATCTTGAAGTCAACGGATCTCTCCGTGAGTCTCTAAATGTAACTATTGCAGGTGTAAAAACATCTGAGATAGTCGAGTTCACAGTTATCGAATTGTATCCTGGAACCTATAATGTATCCATTGCTGATTTATCTGAGACTTTTCAACTAAAGGTGGCCCCTCCTGAGTCAAGCAAAATCATACTTTCAAACTATAGAGCAGACCCCTATGAAGCCTGGCCTGATGAGACTGTTACAGTATCTGCAATTGCCACAAACCCCTCTGCAGAAGATGATATGCTGATTGTAACGGTGTATGTTGATGATCGCATAGTTGAGGTAAAACGCATCGATCTAGCTGCTGGTGCCAATATGCAGGTTTCGTTTAATGTTAGTGCCTCTGCGGAGGGCAAACACAACGTTAGACTCAACTCTCTTAGCGGAACATTTACAGTTGTACCTAAGGGTTATCATACTCTAACAATTGTCCGATCCGGCAGTGGCTCCACATCTTTGCCCTTCACACTAAACGGTGAAAAACACGGAACCAGCTACACTGCTCTGCTACCCGAGGGCCAATACACCGTTACAGTACCTGATCCGTTTGATGTCCGAACAGGAGTGTTGGGTTTTTCAGGCTGGAGTGATGGCACCAAAAGCCCCACCATAACCTTCACCCTAGATAAGCGAACCATACTTATTGCCACCTACTACTTGATTAGTGGTTATGCTTCTTGTCCATCGCTCTATATCTGGAACGGTACCGGCTATAGCTATGTTACTGATGTATCAAACTCGGGTTGGCTGGGCTATATCAGCCACATAAACTCGGATGGCGATATCATCTTTAGCGGCGGCAACCCCTACGACTATGTTAAACTCGACAAAAACATCTTAGCCGCCAAAGACGGCTACTTTGATCTGGTGCTCTCGCAGCAATGGGATGAGCTCTACTATCTAGACTCAGCCAGTCTGCTTGTGGTCGATCATCCTGTTGGTACCGATGTGTATACTTCTATGACTAACTATCTCAACAAAGGCTCCACCGGACAAATCTACACCACCGCCACCGGCCCCCTCCTATCGCCCATAAGTGCCACAAACGAAAACAACCAAAACGTCCTAGAGGCTATTCTATACCAAGATGGCATCTATACCCCCGGTATTAACGGTCTAGCCAGCCCCGTCTGGAACAACATCACCCAAAACCAACTCACCCTAAACTTAGGAGACCTCACCGACGCCGAGAACATAAAACTAGTTTTAACGGGCATGGTGGATTGGGGTGATTTTGAAACCTACTATGAGTGGATTACGCAGTTCCAAGAAGCCGCCAAAGCTGGATTAATCACCCAAGAAACCCAAATAATGCCACCCCCCACCATGGAGATTCTCTCAGCTGATGGCACCTGGATAGCTGCACCCCAAGACCGCCAAATCCCCCTCCCAAGTGACTTTAACGCCCGAACCTTTACCGTTGATTTAACAGGCCTCTTCCCAAAAGACACCACCAACTATATTGTGCGTCTAACCAACTTTTGGAATGTAACCTACGACTACATAGGCATCGACACCACCCCCCAGCAAGACCTAATCCTAACCACCATAAAACCCTCAACCGCAACCCTTGAACAACTCTGGGAAACTCAATCCAAATCAAGCGGCGCCTTCACCCGATACGGCGACGTAACTGAGCTGCTCCAAGAAACAGATGACATGTTTGTCATCGGACGCCAAGGAGACCAAGTCAACCTCCAATTTAGCCTCGCAGACCTCCCCGAACTAGCCGAGGGAATGGAGCGCGACTACTTCTTTGTAGTTGCCTGCTGGTTCAAAGACCCCCCCGATGCTTGGGGATACGGTTTCACCTTCACCGTTGATCCTCTGCCATTTCTCAACATGACCGGCTTCCCCTACCCCAACACCGAGAGCTACCCCTACGACACCATACACACACAATACCTAAACACCTACAACACAAGAATAATCCCCTAACCCCATTCTTTCTCTTTTTACACACCAACCATTCAACCACAGTTGCTTTTTTCTTCACATAAAATTTATAACGCTACACCCCTTCATTGCATAGGCAATCATTATGAAGTTTGGCTCATTAACCTTCCAACCCCACAAACCTCAAGGGTTTGATTTTCATGTTTACCGCGTTAAACCCGAAACCGGGCTACGCCTCCAACCCCAACCAGACATGCACAGCAACATTGCAGTCTTCGCCGACACCCAAACCGGCCAAGAACACCCTGATTGGATCTCCCAATCCCCTCTGGGACCCGCCAAATTTGGCAACAACAACTTTAACCTCTACTGGAGCGTACTGTGCCCCACCCAACCCGACTACCGCGAAGACCAACTCAAATACATCGCCGAAGTCGACCGCCAATCCCAAGGCATCTGGCTAAACAGCCAATACTTCGCCGACCACAGCCACTGCACCTGCCCAAGATGCCAAACACTCCACCAAAAAAGCGGCCTAAGCTGGATCGAGTGGCGCCGCCAAATAGTCACAAACTTTATCGCAGACGTCCGCGACGTCGTCAAAAAAGATTTAGTGCTAAGCATCCAACCCGACCCTGCGAGCTCTCTGGAACGCTACGGCGTAGACTTTGACGACTTTGCCAAATACGCCGACAAATTCAACGTCGTCATGTTTAGCAAAAACTATGCCACTCCATGGTACTGGGAAATGATCACCCGAGGCTTCAAAAAACTCCTCAAACAACCCTTCTATGTCAGCCTCTACGTATACGGCCCAGGCGACGCCCCCCAAGACGTACCCACAACCCAAGAACTCCTAACAGTCACCGTCCGATGCGCAAGAGCAGGCGCCGACCACGGCTTTCTCTACCTAACGGATGGCGAAAAAGAAATGACAAACTTCCAAAACTCAGTCAAAGAAAAAACCGAACTCTGCACAAAACTACGAACATACGGCGGACAACCAGTCAGCGAATTCCTCGACTGGGTCACAAACTGGAGCCAACTAACCAAATAAGCTCCCTCCGCTACCTTTTTATTTTAACTCCGGCTTCCTAGAAGTGAAAGCCGGGAATCCATACGGTTGATTTTATAGCAGATTTAGCTAAAGCCATCATAGCCCTCTTTATAATTGTTGACCCATTTGGTAACATACCCATCTTTGTGGGCCTAACCGAAAAAATCCAACCCGCCCACCGTCGCCGGGTCTACAACGTAGCGATATTGGTAGGGGTTATTTTGCTTTTGATTTTCGCATTTTTAGGCCAAGAAATCCTAACTATTTTTGGGCTATCCATTTTTAGTTTCGAAATTGCCGGTGGCATATTGCTGCTTATTGTATCGGTTAGAATTCTAAGTTCATCTAAGAGCACTCATGATGAAGACGTTGAATCCCCTGAGAGCCTAGGCGCAGTACCCATCGCCATACCCCTACTGGTCGGCCCAGGCGCCATCACAACCACTATTTTTAACCTCCAATCCTATGGAAGCGCCATAACAATCCTAGCCGTGATAGTGGTACTTGCCATAACCTGGCTAATCCTACGATACATCAACGCAATCTATCGCGTCTTAGGCAAAACCGGTGCTTTAGTTATAGCCCGTGCCATGGCTCTAATAATTGCCGCCATAGCCGTATAATACATCCTAAACGGCATAACACACTACCTAACCGCAAGTGTCTAAACAACAAAAACGCCACATGTATAGTGCGCATTAGTCAAACGTGGTTTATAGTTCTATGATTTTTGCTTCTTTGGTTGTGGTGTCAAGAAGAGCGATTGTGGATTTTTCTGTTAGATATCCACAGAGCTCACCCGGATTAATAACCAGCGTTTTGCCTCTGCGTGTGATACTATGCACATGACTATGACCGTGAACAATAAAATCAAAATATCCGCTCTCAATTAACGTGTCTAGAAGCTCCGCTTCATCACCATGCAACAATCCAATTCGAAAATCTTCTTTAGCTATCTGAGTAAAGCGGCCATGCAGGGTACAGTTTGAGGTTTTACTAAACCGCTTTTCCAGAAGTTCCTGATCTCCATCATTATTACCCAACACCCCAATAAACGGACACTTGAGTCGCTTAAATTCCGCGATGGTAAACGGTGCCACATAATCCCCTGCATGCAACACCAACGCAACTCTTTGACTGTTAAACATATCCACCGCATGCTCAATACGCAGCATATTATCATGAGAATCTGAAACTATACCAATCAACATCTTTCTTCCTGCACTATTACGCAGGATTCAAAAAAAAGTTTTCTAAACTAAACTTAACACCAAGCGACGTGAGCTTGTTACAAATGAGTTACTGCAACGCCATGAGAGCCCGTTAGTCTTTAGATGTTTGGTCAGGTGCGGCAGGAGGGTACTCTGTAACTTCTTTTCGAATTTTTCTTTCCTGCCGATAACCCGTAAAGGCGATAATAATAAACCATGGAATCATTAGAATAACCGAATATATCCAAGGTATACCCCTGTACCATGGATCGTTTATTAAAATCAAGTTTTCAATTAGAATCCATGTCAAACAATATATTCCAACACCAAAACCTGTTATTGTGGTTAAATATATTGCAAGTGTTTTGTGTACGCCGTATTTTCTTTCAAGCTTAGGCATTAGGCTCCATGAGAAAATATCTCTAAACCGTATAGGCTCTGAAGCATCAATCGACTTAATGGTCTTAACAAATTCAGCAGGATATTTATTTTTTGGAAGTGCTACCATAACAATACATAAAACGAATGCCGCAAATCCGATGTAGATGCCCCATGTGAAATGACCAATAACCCCCATTCCACTTGCTATGGTAAAAAGTACAAAAACCATCAAGGCGCCAAACAGCCGAGCGTCTTTTTTTAGCTTAATCTTATATGACCTATATACTAAGAAAATAAGCAAGAACGCAAACACAACAAATGGAAGCACTGATACTTGTGCAAGGGTATCCATAGCATTGTCACTTTTAGTCACTTAATCATTACAATCATTTTAAAAAGCGTTTGTCACTTTTATAGGTGCAAGTAAACGTGATTATAATCTTTTAACTCTTCACTATTTGATGTGATCCCTAAATCCCTGTTTAGTTGCCTTGTTTATTATCTATCTGTGGGTGTGGTTGTGTATTCTTTAGGTTTTTTAGGGCTCTTTTCGCATCTCGATAACCGATAAGGGAGCCCAAAAGACTTCCAATTATTGCTCCAACCATTGATGACCATGGCATACCTCTATACCAAGGGTCGTTTATCAAAATTAGATTCTCTATTAAGAAAAATGCTAAATAGACGCTTGCCCCGCCAAGGCACAGAAATGTGATTACATATATTGCCAGCGTTTTGCGTTCCCCGTATTTTCTTTCAAGTTTGGGTATGAATTTCCATGAAAAAAAATCTCTCAATCGAATAGGTTCTGATAAGTCAACATTTTTCATGGCTTCTGCAGCATCAACTTTGGCATTTTCCCGTGAAAATGGAATCAGAACCATAAGCAAAATTAGTGCACCAAATATTGTAAAAAGGCCCCAAATGAATTGTTCAAAGACCCAAAATAAACTACCCATAATAAATATGCAAAAAATGGCAACAGTGCTATAGTCCACAAGGTTGAGTTTTCTTTTAGTTTTATGCAATCTATATACTACACTGCCAAGCAAGATTACAAACAAGGCGAGTACAATTGTTGCTAGCTGTGCAAGGGTATCCACAGTTGTCTTCCCCTGAATTTAGTTTTTAATCTTTTAGAAAAAGCTTTTTGTTTCATTGGTTGGTGAACTCTTAAAATGGTGAAAATTTAATTATTTGGTGTTTGACAGCGTTTAAGTGCCTCTGGTAATTCTGCGAGGCTTTTTATGATCTGATCCGGGCAGATGGTGGATTCTTTTTGTACTCGTCGCTCGATATAGACTGCCCGCATACCTGCCGCTTTAGACCCTTCGATGTCTGCGTCAATGGTGTCGCCAACAAAAACCGTTTCCGCCGCTGAGACACCCAACATTTGGAGTGCACTTTGGAAGATTTCGGGACTGGGTTTACGTTTATTGATTGCCCCTGAAACCACCACGGCCTCAAAGAAGTGATCGATACCGCTGATTCTGAGTAGTTTGTAAACACATTCGGGGATGGCAAAGTTACTGACTATGCCCAGGCGATAGTTTTCGTGCAGCGTTTTTAGAACTGTTTCGGCATCGGGGTCTATGCGGACATATTTCATAAATTCCTCATAGAACTCACTGGTTGTCTCTGATACAACTGTGCTGGTTGTTGGATAACTATAGCCCAACCGTTTTAGGGTGTTTGAGATGCGAACATTGAAGTGGGGCTCTTCTAGGGTCAGATCGGCTTTTTCATAGAGCTGGGTTCGCTCGGCGTTGTAGGTTGTCTCAAATTGTTCATAGGACACATCCACGCCCCGCTTGCCAAGATAGCGATGCATCCGCTGGACTGCAGGTTCATAGAACTCGTGATCTCTCTCGATGAGCATCAAGGTATCAAACATATCAAACAAAACAGCTCTAATGGGCAACATCACTAATCTCACTTGGACACTTGGGTGTATCAGTGTCGTTGGCTAAAACTCTTTTCTGCCGTCGCCACCGTTTTGTAAGCAAATAATACGCTCCACCTGCCAATAGAAAAACAACTCCAATTATCCACGCATCAGGCGAGGCAAATAACACAAACCCCAAAAGCATAAGACACGTCGCCAACCCCAGTAATGCCAAAAACCTCTGCCGCCAGCTATGGTTAGTTCCCAATTTGTAGGCTGAGAGGTTGACAATGCAGTAAGTAAATACCAGTGAAAACGTGCTAACAGCAACAACCCGCGTTAGATCCACAAAGAGCACCAGCCCCGCCATCAACAATCCCGTGCAGATTATTGCATAGTAGGGTGTGAAGCGTTTGCCATGAAGTCGTGCTAATACTGAGGGCAAATCATTTCGACGTGCCATTGAGTAGGCCATTCGGGAAACTCCAAAAATATTGGTTAATAAAACACTTGCAGTCGCAACTAATCCTCCAATGGCAATAATCTGACCCGCACCCATAACATCTGTAACATCCATAGCAGTACTAAGAGGTGAAGCTGAACCTGCCAAGCCATCTGCACCCAGCAACCCCACAGCCACCAGCCCCACACAAACATAAATCAACATCGAAATACCCAACGACAACAAAAGTGCTCTGGGCACATTACGATTAGCATCTTTGATTTCCTCAGCAATCACCGTTACCCTAGCAAATCCACCATATGCAAAAAAGATAAAAAAAATCGCATACAACACCCCGCTTGAGAGCGGCACAAACGGCACAAAATTAGCTGAGTTTACAAATAATGAACCAAAAATCACAAAAAACGCTAACACCAAAAGCTTTACCGCAACAAGGACGTTGTTAATGGCTACAGATTCTCGGGCACCAACCAAATTCAAACCCGTAAAAACCAAACACATCACCGCCGCAACCACATTAACCGCCAACCCTGGAACCGCAGCGGACAAATAATACGCAAACCCCAACGCCACCGCCGCACCCGTAAAAGTATTGGCAACCAACCACATCCAACCCCCCAAAAACCCAACCGAGGGCCTAACCAACTGCCTCCCATACTCATACACCCCACCCTCAACGGGCCGCCAAGCAGTCAACCTAGCCAAATTCATAGCCGTAACAAACGCAATTAACCCCGCCGCAATCATCGATATAATAAAAGCCGACCCAGCATAACCCGCAACAATACCTGTAACAACAAAAATCCCACCACCCACAATAGCCCCAATATTTATGGCAACAGCACTCCACAAACCAATTGAACGCTTAAGCGTGGGCGCGTTTTGTTCTGCCATCTAAATCACAGCTAAACCAAAGGAACCAAACAACCCTATAAATGGTACTTGACATAAAACCCGTTTGGGTATTTTCTGACAAAAGCAACACCCGAAGAACCAAATCTGGATTTAACGTTTATTGGTCTGCTTGAGTGGCTATGCGATGTGCTGATGTGTAATAATTGCTAAGC
Organism: Nitrososphaerota archaeon; assembly: GCA_031256395.1. Lineage (GTDB taxonomy): Archaea > Thermoproteota > Bathyarchaeia > Bathyarchaeales > Bathycorpusculaceae > Bathycorpusculum. Next base: position 1,810 of record JAIRQQ010000030.1, on the reverse strand, counting down.
TGGGCTTTAGAGTAAAAAAGAAAGGAAGGAGAGGTGTTAGATTTGTTTTCCACAGTTTGCGCAGAATGTAGCGTTAGGTCTGACTGAGGCACCGCAGTTTGGACAGAAATTAGCTTTATCTCCAGTTGGTGGTGGTTGTGTGTTTGATTGTTGGGTTGTGTGGCTGTATGGTTGGGTGTAGCCTTGTGGTGGTGCTGAAGCGTTTTCTGTTCCAACTGTTTTTTCGTCGAGTGTGAAGAAACCAATTGCTGCGATTATAAAGCCAATCCAGATTAAGAAGAAACCAATGCCTATGATTGCTAATATTGCGCCAACCCACATTAGGGTGGCTGCTGTGTGGAATAGCGGTGTGTTTGAACGTTCTGCTAATGCGTGGAAACAATTTTTGATATATCGTACAGCCAACAGGTCTAAGATAAAGGCGACAATAAAACAGACTATTACGACTGCAATTAATCCTATGATGCCTGCCGCTATAGCGCTTGAGCCATAGCTGTCATAGATGCCATAAGAGCTGCTAATTAAACCGCCGCTTAGTACGCTGAAAAGTAAGGTGATTCCGCCTGCAATTGGTAGAATTGTGCCGATTATTAGAAGGATTACACCTTTAACGAAGCCGTCGTAGATACGTTTGTCTTTGTAGTGTTCTGATAGGCCTTTCATGCCTATTAGGACAAGAATGATGCCTATGATGGTTCCATATAGTAGTGAGCCTATGCCTGCTAGAATTTTACTGGTTCCAAAGTTTGACATTTTAGTTTATCCCCGTGAACTGGATGGGATTTAGAATAAAAACTTTTACGTATATGTACTGTAAACTGTGTGAAGATTTGCTCTAAAGATGTACTGCTAAAAATTTTGAATCAAATTAAACTGACCCAATTCTAAAAATATTTTCCAATATACCTTAAGAAACTTAATACATAAATAACGCCTAGTTCTTAGCTGATAAAATAAAAAATTGTTTTGGGAATTGATTGGCTTATTCTATGTTATATTTGCTTTCCGCAGTGTGAACAGAATGTGGCATTAGCTGCAACTGGTGTGCCGCAGTTTGGACAGAAATTAGCTTTAGCGTCTGCAGTTGGTGGAGGTTGTGTAGTTGGTGGTGGAGTGGAACCGTATGCTGGTGGTGGTGCTTGATATGTGTTTGGTGCTCCGCTTGCTGGTTCTTTGAGTGTGAGGAAACCAATTGCTGCTATGATGAAACCAATCGCTATCAAAATTACTCCAACAAAGAGTATTGCGAGTATTGCACCGATCAAAATTAGTGTTCCTGCTGTTTCGAATAAGTGTTCGCCTGAACGTTCTGCTAATGCTTGTAATGCTTTTTTGACGTATCTTGCCGCTAGTAATTCAAAGATGAAGCCTACTATGAGTAGGGGTATCCCGATTATGGCGGTTATGATGCCAATACATAAGATAAAGCCGCTTACGCTAAGGATTGTGCCGATTATGAAAAAGATTGCTGCTGGGACTAAGCCGTCGTAAATGCGTTCGTCTTTGTAGTATTCCGATAAACCCTTCATGCCTACTATGAACAGAATTATGCCGATAATGCCGCTAAATAGTAGTGAGCCTATGCCTGCTAGAGTTTTACTTGAACTGAAATCGCTCATTTTAGTTATACCTCAAAGCATCATATTTAATACTTTAATATAAAAACATTTGTAGCCGCATTAGCGTTAATCAGCATTTCAAACATATGTGAGCAGTTGAGCTAAAATATTTATGGCAGGTCATTTTTAGGAGAAAAATTTCATATTGTGTGCCTTCCGTGTGTATGTATGCTAAATTGGTTGTGTATGCG
>JAIRQQ010000113.1 GCA_031256395.1 Nitrososphaerota archaeon | reverse complement strand
TGTAGAGGACCAGGTTGGCTGCCAGCCTGTAAACCGATAACCATCCATATGATCAACCATAACGTCCGCGCCTGAGTTGGTGCCAAATACTGGCGTGGAGCTGCCCAAAGCTATATTACCATAAGTTTCATCTTCAGCGTGCCAAGTGCCCTGGGTTCCAGGGTTATAGATAATTACACTTTTGCCTGTAAAGCTTATGTCATAGTTATTTATACCAAAATGTTCACCATTTGTCCACGATCCATCCGCAATCTTGACCTGACTACGATAGACACCTTCCTCAAACGGACTCAACGTTGTTAAAGGAATAAGAATACTGGCCGTATTATCTCTAAATACCACACTATCAGCAATATAGAGCTTCTCAAGGGTCGCCACATCATCACTATTGGTAATCCAAATCCCGCCCCCATTGTTGCCAGCTGTATTACCCGAAACTCGTCCCGCCGACAACTCAAAAAAGCCGCCCGTAGCCACATATACACCTCCACCATTAACAGTTGCGGTATTATCAGCAATTACACCATCGATCATGTGAATTTGGCTGCTTGTATATACGCCTCCACCACTGTAATGGGCAGAATTATTGACAATTGTACCGCCAGCTATTTTGACTGCATCAGGGAGTCTGCTCATAGTGTATATACCTCCACCATAGACAGCAACGTTTTTGGAAATAATGGCATTTTCTGAGATGATAAGAAGACCGTTATCGGTGTTTTGTATTCCACCGCCATATTCAGCAGAATTATCAGAGATGACTGCGTTGCCTGACATCTGAATTATGGATGGAAAAGAAGGATTAGCTGGATTAGTAGAAGGATAATAGGGATTCCAGTTGTACACTCCTCCACCATAGAGGCTGGCGGTATTGGATGAGATGGCTGTATCATCGGACATATTAACCGTGCCGTCAAAGTCATTGAACACACCCCCGCCATAGGTCGCATCATTATTTGTGATTTTTGCATTACCTGTCATAGTTAAAATGCCTCGATCACAGTTGTGTACGCCTCCTCCTCGGCCAGCAGTTAGACTGCGGCTGGTGGCGTGATTACCGGTGATGGTTGCGTTGTCAGACATGGTAAAAATGGCGTAAGTGCTCTCATCGTATCTGCCATCTGCATTGTATACTCCGCCGCCATTAGCTGCGGTATTATTAGAAATGATTGAATTTCCTGACATGGTAAAAGTAGCTGTACCAAGAGCGCTACTGGCATTGTTCTCCATGCCGCCGCCGTAGCTTTGGGAGGTGTTGTTTGAGATTTCTCCGCCGGTCATGTTGAAATTAAAGTAGTTTAGTACTCCACCTGCACCGCGGGCAGAGTTGCCAGAAATTTTTCCATCTGACATGTTAAATTCGCCGCTTGTACAAACGCCTCCTCCGCCAGTGCCGGCAGTATTGTTCAAAATCCCGCCGCCAAACATGTTGACAACAGCGGCGTTGACATTGAACACTCCACCGCCATCGATACCTGCAATATTGTCTGAGATGATTGCATTGCTAAACATATTGAAGCGGGCCCTAGAACCTGTATTGTATACTCCACCGCCATTGCTTGAGGCCGTATTGCCAGATATGCGAACTAGCTCAGAGGAAGTGGTGTCACCTAAATCAACAAAGCTGGCATTATTGTATACGCCTCCGCCAAAAGTGGCTCTATTACTCAATAGGGCGGCATTACCTGATATGCTGACTGTGCCGGCATCATTGTTATACACTCCGCCACCGTTGTAAGCATAATTAGCCTCATTATCGCCATTACCGCCGATTATGCCGCCAGCCATATTGAAATGAGCTACAGACCCTGCATTGTACACCCCTCCACCACAGTTATTATAACTAGTACCAGAAACTGTATTGCCCGAAATCATACCGCCCAGCATATCAAATACACCCACATTATACACACCCCCACCAGCAGACTCGGCAGTATTGCCCTCAACCCTAGCATCATCAACCATACTAAAAGGCCCTACAGAAAACACACCCCCACCATAAATGGCAGCATTATTAGCAACCCTAGCATTACCCGACATACTAAAAGACACAGTAAACACGCCACCACCATAAGCACCATAGGACAAAGAAGACGGAGAATAAGACGAAGTAGCAATATTGTCCTCAACTCTAGCATTATCCGACATACTAAACGTTCCCTCTGATGACACACCCCCGCCATAAGCAGTAAAAGCAGATGTAGCAGTATTACCATCAATTCTGGTATAATCCATCATACTAGCAGATCCCCCAGTATGCACATACAACCCGCCACCAATAGCGGCAGCAACATTACCCGAAGAAGCAGTGTTATTGTAAACTCTGGCATTACCTGACATAATAAAAGATCCGCCAGTATACACATACACACCTCCACCATAAGCAATATTGTAATAAGAAGTAGAAGCAGTATTACCATCGACCATAGCATTATCCGACATAATAAAAGACCCGCCAGACCACACTTCTACACCCCCGCCATAGGCATTAGTAGAAGAAGAATAAACAATGTTATTGTGGACTCTGGCATTACCTGACATAATAAAAGACCCACTAGATATGGACACACCTCCAGCATCAACGGCGGCAACGTTATTATCAATCATAGCATTACCTGACATAATAAAAGACCCAGATACTTCAACACCCCCACCAGAACCATGAGAAGAAGTGTTATTGTGAACTCTGGCATTACCTGACATAATAAAAGACCCATTATACACATACACGCCTCCACCAGCAGAAGAATAGGGCGGCATGTTGTTTGAAATTTCTCCACTATAGAATTCAAGGGCACCACCATTATCGACTGTTACCCCGCGACCCGTCTCATCCTGATTATGAGTTACAATAATGCCATCAAGCACCAATGTACCACCACCCGCAACAGTAATAGTATCCACTAGATCGGGCCCAATAAGCTTCATAAATGCACTACTCTCACTTGTCAGCACTATATTCGCATTTGCAGGTATGCTGAGCGTGGAATTTGTAAGCACAATATCGTTGGCTAATGCAATAACATATTGAGCTGGTGCTAAACCTAACGCGGTATCAACAGCATCTCTAAGTTCTTGTGCATCATTAACTGTTCTATCAATCGTATATGTTGCTGAGGCAAAGGGGGTAGTGCCGTGAAATGTTGTGTAGGCAATAGATGAAAGTAACACCAGTACAAACGTTAAGGCAACAAGTGTGTAGATTATGCTTTTACGGTGGCGTTTTTGTTGGTTGGATTTATGGTTAGTGTTTGTGTGTTTGTTTAGTTTTTGGTTAAACATTGGTTCTCACGTCTGAAGTTTTAGGGCTGGTTTGAGTTAATGTTAAATGTGCAAACAAGGTGTTTGTAATTAAACTCCTAAAAGCCAAATTCGCACTAAGGTGCATGTAGCTTATTGACTGGATAAACTGGGTTAATTGGTTCATGCTATTTGCTCCCGATTCGTATATACTCTATATTGATGCATGCTATGTTGGAAATGAGAATATTAGGGTTATCTATATATTCAATATTGTCTATATGCTTGGTGTTACTTGCGTCATATTATTGGTCGATTTATTTCTTAACTTACACTAAAAATAGTTAAATTCTGCAAGTATTGGATACAAACAGCAAAAAACCCGAAATTTAGAGTAGAAGTGAGACTTTGGTGACGAGGCCGCGCTGAGTTGTCGACTAAAGCGTCACCAACTATTATGAAGAAATCTAAATTGAGAGCATTTCTGCAACTTTGAGCAACCGTAAATCCAAGGGTTTACGCTCCCGAGCAGATTGCTCAAGTGTGATGCTGGTTACTGTACCATCTTGCAGTCCCACTGCAAGGTTACTTTTATCTGCTCTGATTAGATCCACCACATGCTCAGCAAATAAACTGGCCAAAAACCGGCTACGTGCCGTCGGACTACCTCCCCGCTGGGCATAACTCAGAATAGACAATCTAACCTCAGACTCAGTTTGTTGCTGCATATCCTGAGCAAGTTTACTTGAATCTCCAAACCCCTCAGCGGTAACAATTACCCCTGCCCGTTTACCTTTGTTAGCGTTTGTTTCCATGATTTTAATAACCTCTTTGGTGTCTAGGGGTCTTTCAGGAATGAGAATAACTTCTGCACCTACACAGATGCCCACTTGAAGTGCCAAAAATCCTCTTTTACGTCCCATAACCTCTACTATGAAAATACGTTCATGACTAATTGCGGTGTCACGGATTTTATCAATTGCTTCAACAGCAGTATTAACTGCCGTATCAAATCCAATGGTTTCATCGGTACCAAAAACATCATTATCTATGGTTGCAGGAATACCAAACATGGGGATGCCGCTTTTTTTGCTCAAATCAAGCGCACCCCTAAACGAACCATCACCCCCTATCACCACCAAGGCATCGACATTGTTTTTATGAAGTGTTTCAGCGGCGATTTCTTGATTTTGAGGCTGTTCAAAAGCAGAACACCGCAAAGTATGCAGTATGGTGCCCCCTGTCTGAATTATACCTCCAACACTGCGCGGCGTAAGTTTACGATAGCAATTAGTCAGCAGACCATCCCAGCCCCGTTCAAAACCGATGACACTAAAGCCCCTAAAACAGCTGACACGCGTGACCGCACGAATGGCTGCATTCATGCCTGGTGCATCACCGCCGGATGTGAGAACCCCAATAGTTTTAGTCATTGCCCTGTCCTCTACCCACATCTTCAGCATTGTTAAAGATTAAAACGTTTAGTCTACCCTTGGAGGTGTTTTGGTTGTTGAGCAAACGTGGGTGTTATTTTTTGCGTCGGATGTGGACTAAAAATATGGTGGCCGTTACGACCAATCCTATAGAGAGCACAAAAAGCTCTGGCCATAATAGCTACCCTCAGTAAGCTCTAAAGTATAAATTGATGGGCCAAATAATCCCAGAGATAGTGCTATTATGCCAAATAACCATGCTATGAGTTGACATGTCGCAAGTATTATTACTAGCTTACCAAACCTGTCCAAAGTATTCCAATTCCCGATAATTATTTTTGTTCGATGTTAATAACTTTTTTTTATCATTAACGTCAATTACTTGTTTTGAATATGGTTGTGCGATACTGTTGTGTCTTTGTGTTTTTTGTTCTCAAAAGTGTTACTTTAAATAATGAAACCTTTCCTTATTCTACCATCAAGTATCGTTCATATACAAAATCAAGTTCGGCCGGTTGATTTTTGGATGTATGCGCCATGTAACTCGGGGTATCTTTTGGAAAATTAGGTGTAATGTCTAATCATTTTGCCGTTAATTACTATTTTCTATGTATAGTCTTCCAAAACACATAAATGCTCTTGCGCTGTTTTTATGGAATCTTGCGGGAGGTAGCTCAGCCTGGCAGAGCTCTCGAGCATACTAACTTGATTAGTATGTGGAGAAGCTGTAGAGGTCTACCCATGGTGGGCTTCATTCTAGCCTGTCTAGGCCACAGATACCGAGCTGTCGCAGGTTCAAATCCTGCTCTCCCGACCAAACAAAATCCACTATCAGAACAGTTTTTGCGATCATTTTCGATATTACGGTGGTTTAAGCTGAATTGTTTTTGGGCTTTCCTTTTTGATTTAGATCAAATGTAAGATCAAATGTAAATCGTCACTCACTGATTAGTGAATAGCCCTTCAGATTAAGAAGTTGGTCGCATTATTTTTGATAGTGGTATATGTTTTGATAAGTTGATGGTGGTGGATAGTTTGTGTCCTCGTAGATGATGTCTGTGTTTAAGCCGTGTTTTTCTAGAGTTGTTTGCATAAGTGTCCAGAGTTGTTGTGTTTGTTGGTCTGCTTTGAAGATGCCCCAGATTTTATCTTCTGCCCAGCGGGTTCCCCAGCCGTAATTCTTTGGAAAAATAACCAAAGTGTCGGCTTTGATTGATCCCTGAATTATATCGGGATTCTTAACTACATCTTTCCAAAATGTTTTAACTGCTTCAAAGTGTTCTTCTTTCATTGTGCCATAGGGTCCCGAGTTTTCAGTGTAGTAGTTAAATACAATCAGGTATTTGGCTCCACATTCATAGGATGTTTTTAGTTGGCTGAGAATTTCGGTGCCGGTGTCAAGGAAGGGTGGTTGTTGGTATTTCCAAGTTATGATTACGCCCCAGTCTTTTTGTTGTGCGGTTGCGGCGCCTCTTAGAAGTGATATTTGTTGGGTTGTGCTAAGATTCCATCCGATTTGGCCTAGCATTACATTGTAGCCTGCTAAGTAGTCAAACCAGTATAGGGCATAGTCTGAGGTGAAGACTTGAGTTTTGTCTCTTAGAAAATCCATTTTGTCTTTATCGCGTGCATAGAATCTTTGCACGGTTTCATCTACATCTTTGAAGACTCGTAGCTCTTGGAGTTGTTGGTATGTTTGGTAGCTAAATCCGTTGGGTGCGGCTTTGATTACATCGGCGGTGCCATCCGCGTGGAATACTTTTTCGCTGTTGATATCGGAGTTGCTGTTGGCGGGAGCTGGTTCGGATAGGCGTATGTCGCCATTTAGGTGATAGGTGATTACTATGTTGTTGGGTTTTTGCACGACTATGTCGCCGTATTTGGTTTTTGTTATCGAGTCTCCAGTGTTTGGGTCGCTAAATTTGACATAGTCGTCAAGCATTTTGCCTCCCGGTTCATCTGCGTGGTATACGCCTAGGAGATGATCGCCCCATTTTAGTTTCATAGCATCTAACCACTCCGAGAGTGGTTCTTGGATGAACTCTCCAAAGGAAGGCAGAAAATACATTCCAGCCGCTATGGCATAGTCGCCTAGTTCTTCCACGCTTGGCAAATCTCGATAGAGTGTGCCTGATTGGAGTGCAAAGAGGTTGGTGTAGCTTTTGACTTTATCGATTAGTTGTTTTCCCTCAGCAACAGTGTTTCCGCAGTATGCTATGCCAACAAATGCTTGGGGGGTTCCAGTTTCTTTGGGTGGGGTTTGTTGGGTTAGTAGAAATCCTGCGGATAGAATTAAAATGATGATTGCTACAGTGATGACTATGAGATATAGCTTCTTTTTCATGGATGCCTCAACTATGATTTGTTCTTGGTTGATAAATTTCTTACGGCCTGCTTGCAGAGTAGCTGAAATCTTGCTGTTCTTAAAATTAAATTTTAACTCAACCGCTTCTTTTAGCGACATATATGTTGCTTAAATGTTTAACAATCAATACTGTTAATAAGTGCTGTTTAGTATTATGCATTCTGTGATCAATATGCTAAAGCGTAAGTTCAGCGTATTTTTAATAATTCTTCTCAGCGTAGCACTCATATTGCCAGCCTTTATCGCTTCAGTATCCTCCTCAAGTGGAGCTATCTATATCAACAGTAAAACCGCCAGCACACCCGGACAGCAAATTCAAGCGGGTGGTAGCGTAAACCTCTACCTTGGAAGCGTAACTTGGACTGGTGAACAAACATTTTTTATGCTAACCCCCGACAACAGTCTAGCTGACACTACCGGCTACATCTACACTCCGGGCATGTCAGTTTATCATATAGCTGATACAACACAAACCCACACCTATACCTTCGCCTCCGGCGGCTATTATTCGTGGGTTGTAGGCGACTATTGGGTAAACGGAACAATACCCCAATCTATTGTTCCAGGCAATTATTACATAAAAGCAATAGATGATGTCTCGAGCCAAACAGCCATAACAGACACCTGCATAACGGTCACAGCCCTAAGCTATGTGGCCTCTCTAAATATTTCACCCTCTGCGGGTCCAGGTGGAGTTCCCATAACTTTCACAGGCTCAGGTTACCCAGCAGGAGACAAAATCAGCATCCAATATTATGATCCAGTCTTTAATCAATGGCGCCTAATGACCGAAACAACCGTTGACGCAAAAGGCCAGATAAGTGTTAATTCCACTGCACCAGACTTGAAAAAATCCGTCGGTAGCTATGACTCCGAAGAAACCTACACAGAAATCCAATACCGAACACAAGGCGTCGGAGTCCCCGGCGGTGCATATAGTTCTGCAAATTACGCCCAATACGCAAGAGGCCTAAAAACAGTCGGAGACCAAACGGCCTACGGACTTTTTGGCAACGGCACAAACCTACAAAGCGTCCAAGCCATAGTAGGCGAAACCCTTGCCATATCAGGCAAATGGTTCCACTCAAACGACCAAATATACATCCGATGGGGCAGTGACGATATCTTGGGCACCATAACAAGCGACCAATGGGCAAACGCAAAAATTATCGGCTCAACCATTGCTAGCAAAAACGGCTCATTTAGTACCACCCTGACAATTCCTGAAACCGCATATGCGGGTGAACACTATATAGCCATTGAAGACTCTGAAGCCCGAGTTGCAATTAAAATCTATGTATCCAAAGCATACCTAGAAATTACTCCCTCCTCTGGACCAGGCGGTGCCAACGTCCAATTCACCGGATCACTCTATCCCCCAAACACAAACATCAACATCTGCTATCTAGATCCCGACCTAAACACCTGGAACTATTGGACAAACACCCTCTCAGATTCCACAGGTAAAATCTCCTTTAGCACCAAAATCCCAGACCTAAACAAAGCTGGATATGGCGGAGAATCCATAGGATCTACCACCATATCTTTCCGCACTGAAATAAACCAAATTCCCTATGCATATGCCGCTTATACCCAATATTGGCGCGGACTAAGCCAAGTTGGAAACGCCATTGCTTACTATGGCGTCTTTGGCGATGGTACCAATCTAGCCCAACGCATAAACGTAGAACCCGGAGACAAACTATACGTTTCAGGCCGCTGGTTCCACTCAAATGACGCTATCTATGTTCGCTTCGATGACAACCAAATCATCGGCTCATCCTACAACTCTCCCACTCTTACAAGCGACGATTGGCTAAAAGCAGAAATCATAGGCAAAACAACCGCAAACGCCGCCGGATCCTTTGAAACAACCATCACAATTCCAGAAACCCTAGAAGGCGCACACTACATAGCCTTTGAAGACTCCGAACGAAGAGTCTCAATCATTATAAGCGTTACAGTACCCAACAACTCCACACCAACCCCAACCCCCCCACCAACACCCGCACCCACCCCCCCAACCCCAACAACAAACCCCACAAAACCCCCCCCCCCAACCCCAACACACACACCCCCACA
>JAIRQQ010000080.1 GCA_031256395.1 Nitrososphaerota archaeon | reverse complement strand
TACTTGGGTGAAACGTTTGGCAAGAAAAACTATATGTTTCTCAAAGTCTCTTCAAATGCATAAAGCGGTAGTTGGTTTGTGTATTAACGTGAAAATTTTCAAACGTCCACTAACCATATGAACTAATGTCGAACACTACCAAGTATTGAGCTATGGATTTATTGGTTTTTCTCGCGGATGTGGGGTCGCGAACTATTTTGTCAAGCGCGGGTGAAACCGTAAGGATGGTGGCGGGTATGATTATTTTTTTGGCGAAGGCCAAAAAGAACCATACACCAAAAGATAAAATTACAAACGTTTATAATTGTAATACTAAACCGTCTTATAATCCTTTTTAAAATACTCTCTTCTTTTGAATGTTTGCTCTATGCATTCATAACTCACATGTTGAGCGTTACACATATCAAATGATTTAATAGTTGATATCTAAAAGAAGTTGCGCTTTGGTGTGGTTTTGATTCGCGGCTTTGGTGAACCATCTTACAGCTTGTTCATGGTCTTTTTTAACGCCGTGCCCCAAATAATAACAAATGCCTAATCTGAATTGTGCGTCGGTGTTGCCTTGTTCTGCGGCTTTGGTGAACCATTTTACGGCTTGCGCATAATCTTGCTCCCCATCATCACCATTATAATAGTATTTGCCTAAGATATATTGTGCATCGGCCTGTCCCTGTTTTGCGGCTTTGGTTAGCCCTTTTAACATAGCCCTCATACAACTGCCTCATATCTATGAAGCAGTTGCATTTTTTAAGCTTTTATAAAATATTTGGTAACGTCCTAATTTTGGATACAGACTGCGGTTGGTAAAAAGCTAGTTTTTGGACAGTCTGGGGGAGGGCGAGGTCGGTAAAGGTCTTGCGAAATATGTTGGCAGAGTAGTCTTATTTGTTTACGTATTGAAGCGTGGTCATCAGGAGCCAGTCGAATTTGTTGTCGTCACATGTTCCGCCATAGAGAACCTCAAGCTTGTTTTGTAGCAACGCAACAGTTTGGGGGCACGGCCAGTGGGAGGAGGATTTGGGGTTTGGTTTAACGTAGGGCTTATCTAGTATGGTTTTTTTGAAGATGGTGTGTTTGTGTTCAATTCTCTGTGTCAGCTTCAGCTTCGACTGCTTGGATGAGTTGCTCATAGGCGGCGAGGTCGGGTTTAACTGTGACATTGACATCTATTTTTTCGGTGAGATCGGCTTTTAGTTCGGTTTTACTTTGGCGGATTTCTTTGAGGTCTCTTAGCTGGGTGAGCTGGTGAAAGACATTGGGGTTGGTTTGTTCGTCTTGGCTGAGTTCTAAGCCGAGTTATAGCCACCAGCGGTTGAGTCAGTCATCAAAATCTGGGGTTTTCATCAATTAGCTATTTTTCTGTTGATCATCACGCGGTGACAGCCCGGTTTTTCAGTGGTCTGTTTATAGGTGAGGTCTTGTTCGAGATATATTTTGATTTTCTCAATATCGGATAATTCGCGGGCGTTGAATTTGGTAACGTTTTGTAACTTTCCAGCTGGTTTAGCTTGAGGCGGGGGTTCTGTAGTCGGCTGTTGGTTGGGGGTGGAAATCAGCCATAGAAAGCGGATCCATCAGTATTACTAAAATGGGTTAAAAAAATTGGGTGCGGCGAGGTTTCAAAGACGGGAGTACGATTTCACTGAATTGTTTAAAGAGAGTACGGCAGAATGTTTGGCCCTTGGGGGTCAGGTGGTAGGTTTTGCGTTGTTTTTCTCCGATAAGGCCTGTGGTGTGAGTGAGGTAACCGTTTGCTTCGAGTTGTTCAAGGAAGGGGTAGACGAGACTTGGGCTGAGACCCCTTTTGAGTTGATGTCTGGATTGGGTTATAATTTGGTATCCGTATGCGGGGCCTTAGTAGAGTATGTTAAGTATGTAGAGTCGGTTAAAGTTGCACAGTAACCTATCGGGGCTGGTCAGGTGTTTATCCATCATCGTAACTCATCTGTACTATATGTTGTTGGATATTAAATGTTTGGAAAATATATCCTAAAAATATATTGATGCTAAGGGTCTGATAGTTTGTTGTAATTAGCGCAGGATTCGCAGGACTTTAACAATTACAAGGCTCAGCAGAGTGATAAGCGATCCGTAGAGGGCGGTTTTGTCGTGTCCGCTGAGTTTGGCATCGCTGGTTTTGGTTTCAAGATGTTGGATGCGGTTCTTGATATTTTGAAGGGAGCTTTGAATGTTTGGGATGCTGGTTAGTTCCACGCAGTAGTGGGTACTCTGCACTTTGTCTGGTTGGGTTTGGATTTTTTCTAGTTTTTATTTGATGTAGCTGATGTTGGTTTCGTTTTTTGTGATGCGATAACGGGTTGTTTGTGGGGTGGACATGTTGCTTATAGAGGGTGGTTTTTTGTTTATTTATTTGGGTGCATCAGATGGAGTTTTGGTGTTGTTTGGGGTTTTATGTTGGGTGTTTTTGTAGATTGTGCAGGTGCAGGTGGGGCAGTGGCGGATGCCGATTGTGCAGACGGGGGCAAATATTTCGTTGATAGTGGCAAATATGTTGGTGCAGTAGGTTTGGCCTGCTTGGGTTAGGTGGTAGGTTTTGCGGTTTTTTTCTTTGATAAGGGTGGTGGTGTGGTTGAGGTACCCGTTTTTTTCGAGCTCTTCGAGGAAGGGGTAGACGACGCTGGGGCTTATGTTTTTTTTGATGCGTTGTTTGTATTGGTTTATGATTTGATAGCCGTGAATGGGGCCTTGGTAGAGTATGGTAAGTATGTAGAAGTGGTTAAATCTGTTGATTATTTCGTTTGGGCTGTCACAATTTTTGCAGGACATACGGCTCAGTGGTATTATGAAATTGGAGATATAAATGTTTGAGATCTCTAAAAATATAAACAAGCCTTCTAGGTATAGCGTGAAAGGAGAGAAAGTGGAGGTAGGTAGAGAGCAAAATTTTTTCCATCGTATAAGATACGATACAAATGAGGCTTGAATTACGTGTTATTTGCTGGTTAGAGCCCGTTTACACATCTCTTTTAAAGAGATGAGTGGAAGTGAAGGAAGGAGAGAACCCTGAGAAAGTCTTTTTTGTGCTTTTTTTAGCCGGTAGATTAGCCACACAGTATATCTTATAAAATCGGACTGCACAATAACGAACATTTCACACAACCGTACCACATATTTTCATTGATATTGATTGTATTGATGTAAAAATTATGAAAAATTACATTTATGCTAAAATTGGCAAGAAATTGAATGGTAACTCTTGAAGCCAAGTGTTTTTACGCAGTCTGGCTCTTTAATTAGCGCTCTCGACTTTGTTAATCAGATTGATTGAAACTTCACAAAACAAGCAGGCGACAAACTAAAACACTTGTTCTCTAACTTATGATGCAGTTAAAGCAATTGCGCATTTATTGCGATATGTGCTGGACTGCCGCATCCATGGCGTATTTTGGCGACAACTGCGCTCCATAGATGCCTTTTTGCGCAGTTTCATCTATTGGTGTATTTTGTGTTTTTGGGGTGTAGTATATGTGTAACGTATATATGTCGCAACTAGTGATACTTTACTAAAGCGTAGTTAGTAACAATAAAATTTGCGGAGCATATAAAACATGAACACTCGTATCAACAAAATAAATTCTCTCTTCTCCAAAAAAGAAAAAAACACACTATTATCAATAACCCTCACAATACTTCTGCTGATATCAATATTTGCAGTGATCCAGCCAAGCTATGCTGCCCCAACCGCCGTTACCGGAAGAAGACTAACACCCAGTATGACCGGCGACACCACCTCAGACTGGATAGAAATAGCCCAAGAAGGCGAATACTCCCTAATATTACGAGTAAGAACCCTCAGCATCGGCGCTAGTGGTTTCGATAGTAGCTCTCCTGATTATCGTATATCTGCTATCCGTAATAGCGTAAATAATTGGTTCAAAAATACCCTGAGCGGCACTGCCCGACTACGCAATTTCACGGTAGCAAATGATGCCACTACTGCTATTAAACTGGGTGGCTTTCCAGGAGCTCCAGTGTCTTCTTTAGCAAGTAGTCCGTCCTCTACGATGGTTGCAAATGATGATGATGTGGCTTTCTTGTTGAATTTTCACGAAGCCGCACTGTTCTGTAGCGAACAATACTCAACTGGTCCGACAACTTGGGCTGCAAGTAGCTCTACTGCTCAAGCCAATTATCGTCAATTGGATCCTGGTGCTCTGACGGATTTCTGGTGGTTACGAACGCGTGGATCCACAGGTAACACAGCATGTAGTGTAGGTTCTCACTCCACGGCCATGCATGGTACTGTCTATCAAAGCTCACTTGGTTCTGGTTATTCATATGTTCGTCCGGCGTTGTGGGTAAAGTCAAGCATTTTTGATGTTGTGGTGACTTTTGATGCTAATGTGCCTGCGGGGGCTGTTGTTGCTTTTGGTCCTACTCCTCCAAATAAGTCTGTGACTTTTGGTAGTGCGTATGGTTCTTTGGCTGATGTAAGTGTT
>JAIRQQ010000036.1 GCA_031256395.1 Nitrososphaerota archaeon | reverse complement strand
CAACTCACCAACACCCTCACGCCGACCAATCTTATCAACCAAACTAACAACAGCACCCGCATTACCAAAATGCGCATCAACACCATCAAGCTGCTCCTGAGACAACAAACCACGCTCATAGCAATCCATGACAAAACTAATCGTAACACCAACACCTACGGGGTCAAGGCCATAGTAGTAGCAACGTTCAGCGGCTTTGATGATAAAGTTAGGTTGATCTACACCGCAATTAGGTCCAAGGGCCCAGACATTGTCGTATTCAAGTCGGGTCATGGTTCCTTTGTAGGTGCCGTCACGGATTATAGCTTCGTGTTCACAGCGCATAGCGCAGCTGTTGCAGGCGATGATTTTGGTTATGTAGTGTTCATTTAGGATTTCGCCGCTGATTTGAGCTATATTTGGGAATTGTGCGGCGTTATAGTTGTATGTGGGCATACAGGTGAGGTTGTTGTTTATGGTAAGGTTTTCAATGGAGCCAATGGTGCGGTATTTGCTTGCCGCGGGGCCTTTCATGCGTTCATGGAAATCCTGCACAACCTCTAAGAACTCAGCGGGTTTTGCTACCGCGACATCATGAGTTCCTCGCACAGCAATTGCTTTGAGGTTTTTGCTACCCATAACTGCGCCCAATCCGGTTCGGCCAGCGGCATGAGTTTTATCGTTTACTATAGTGGCTAGTTTGGATTGTTTTTCTCCAGCCAACCCTATGGCGGCAACACGGATGTAGTAGTCGCCTAATTCATCTCTTAGGAGATCCTCGGTTTCTCCAGCGGATTTACCCCAGAGTTTACTGGCATCAGACAGCTTTACTGAGTCATCATCTATCCAGAGATAAATCGGTTTTTTTGCTTGCCCAGTTATTATTACAGCATCATATCCGGCACGTTTGAGTTCAGTGCCAAAAGTGCCATGACTGACAGCTTCAGCAACTCCGCCTGTTTGGGGCGATTTTGAAATAAATGCATGGCCATTGCCACCGGTTGGAAACATGGTTCCCGCAAAAGGACCAAGAGATAGAACAAGCGGGTTCTCAGGGCTCAGAGGAGCTGTTTGAGCTTTAGAGTTAGACAAGTAAAAGTGCATGCCTAAGCCTATACCGCCGATGTATTTCTTTGCGGTTTCCTCAGAAAGTTTTTCGGTATGAGTTTTGCCGGTGGTTAAATCGACATACAAGATCCTTCCTGCGTAGCCGAACAACATCTAATCTCCAGAGTTTTAAAAATAAGAAACAAGCTGAACAGTATATTAAGGTAATGGGCAACCATGGTAAAAGTTCATGTTTTTTTATACGGTTGTATGTATCGTTATGCAAGACTTACTTAGCTAACGGTATCAGTCTTAGAACTACAATACATATAGGCGAAAACTTAAACCAGCCCCACAGCCCTTGTTTGAGTGGGAAATAGCTTGATACGGATCGATAAACTCAAAGAGACCGCGGTAAATCAAAACAAAGCCGCCAACTTTGCAGTTTTTAACACAGCCAACATTACTTATTTTACCGGGTTTCAAGGAGCGGCCGCTCTTTTTATTCCCCAAGAGGGCGAAAAGATACTTTTTGTAAACGGGGTCAACTATGAGCAGGCAAAAGTCGAAGTTAGAGACACACACGTACAACTCTTAAAACGCGGTGAAAATTTAATGGAAAAAATCGCACAACACATCGCAGGAAAAAAACTCTCAGTGGATGTACTCTCTATTGATAGTTGGCGGGCGTTGGCTAAAGCGGTTGGTAGTGAAGAAAAACTAGAATCCAACAACCAACTAATTCGAAGTCTGCGTGCTGTCAAAGATGAGACAGAAATCAAGTATATTCAAGAAGCGTGTAGAATCGCAGATAAGGGCATAGAGGCCGCCGCTCAAACAATCAAAGCAGGCACTACAGAGAGACAAGTAACCGCTGAGGCCGAATATGCCATGCGCAAAGCAGGGTCAGATGGAACGGCATTTGAAACCATAGCGGTTTGTGGCGCGTGTTGCGCTTATCCTCATGGCGGAGCCGGAGAAAGAACCCTAAAAGAGGGCGATTTTGTGATTGTTGATTTGGGTGCAACATATCGATTTTACCGCTCAGACATCACCCGCACCTTTATTGTGGGCAAAGCCAACCAAAGGCAAACAGAAATCTATGAAACCGTAAAACAAGCACAACAAAAAGCATTTGAAAACATTAAACCACACATCCCCGCTAAAGAAATTGATTTAGCAGCCCGCCAAATAATCGAGAACGTAGATATGGGAGAGTTTTTTGTGCACAATCTGGGACATGGGGTGGGATTAGAGATTCATGAAGCACCAATTGTGGGTCCCAACAGCCCCGACATATTAGAAGCGGGAAATGTAGTGACCAATGAACCAGGGATTTATGTACCAGGCTATGGCGGAGTTCGAATTGAAGACACAGTACTTGTAACTAAAAACGGCGCTGAAAAACTCACCAACGCCCCCTACACACCATAGAAAACCAATAATAACAGACGAGACCCATGTTTCTATGGGTATTTTTATGATTAATAATCCAGCAATTATTCTTGTCGATATACAAAATAATTTTTTTACTGGCCCACATAAAACTCGGCGCATCCAAAGCGTCATCGAACCCCTACAAAGACTAATTGTCGCAGCACGCAAAAACGCTGTGCCAGTGATTTACTGCATCGATGCACATTATCCTCAAGATGAGGAAGTGACACAGAAATGGAGGGGCCATGCCATCAAAAACACCAAAGGCGCAGAAGTCATCTCAGAAATATCACCCGATCAAAGAGTAGATTATATCGTTGAGAAACGTACCTACAGCGGCTTCTACAAAACCGATCTAGATCCCCTGCTACAAAACCTCTATGATGGCGAGGGAGCAAAATCGGTGGTTATAGGCGGTGTGCAAATCAACAAGGGCATCCGCCACACAGCAGCAGACGCATTTTTCCAAGGCTACCATATCATTGTGCCCGAAGACGGCGTAGACGCACGTTCTGAGGAGGACCACCAACAAGGCCTAATGTATCTTGAATACGTTTACAGCGTCAAAATTATGACAACCAGCAATATAATCGGTAGTGTTCGATATTAGTTGAGGGATGTGTTGAAATAGGGCGTAGTGGTGTGAGATAAGGAGAATGTAAATGGCATTAG
>JAIRQQ010000022.1 GCA_031256395.1 Nitrososphaerota archaeon | reverse complement strand
GGGTCGTTTACTATGATATTTGTTATGGTCCAGCCTGCAGGTGCCAGCTCGGTTATCGTATAAATCCCAGGTGCTAGCGGTCCGCTGTTCCAAGTCATACCATCAGTTAAACTAAAGCCGCCTGAGGGTGTAGAGGTTACAAATCTAAATACTTCTGGGGAGCCCACTGGGCAGGTGACTTTGCTCACACTAATGGAGCCTGGTTGGGGTGCCTGCTCTGTGTTTTGGTAGAGTATGGTTATGGTTTCGCCTGGTGAGAGATTGATAAAGACTGTGCGTGCTGCTAGGTCGACGTATGAGTTGTTGGTGGGGTCGTTTATGATTATGTTTGTTAGGTCCCAGCCTGTTTGTGCAATCTCGGTAAGTGTATAGTTGCCCGGTGCTAGGGGTCCACTGTTCCAAGTCATACCATCAGTTAAGCTAAAGCTACCCGGAGGCGCAGAAGTGACAAAATTAAAGACAGTTGAGGAGCTACTGGGGTTGGTTAGTTTAGTGACGCTAAAAGAACCTTCAGGGGGTGCTGCTCGCCAGTTGGCTGTTACTTCGACGTTGTTTGGAGGCATGGTAAAGGTTACGGTTGGAGTATTGGGCAGGATTATGCCGCCTTGGTTAACGGTCCATCCAGCAAAGGTGTAGCCGGATCGGGTTCCAGCATTTATGGTGACAGCTTCGCCTTCTTGATAGCTTCCTGCACCGGTTATTTGGGCATAGCTGTCGATTACAGTTACGTTGTAGAGTGCAAAGCGGGTACCGTTTTTGTAGCTTATGTCATAGTTGTTGTATCCTTGGGTGAAAGGAACAGTCCAGACTACGTTAGGACCTATTTGGGCGTGATATAGTGCATCATCTAGAGGGTTTCGGTTGTATGCTACTGAGGCTCGGTTATTTGCAAATACCATGCCGTCATAGACAAAGAGTTTGTTTAGGTTTGCATATGCTACCCAGATACCACCGCCATCATTTGAGGCAATGTTACCTGAGATTGTGCCGCTAAATAACTCCACAACACCTTGATCGATGTACATACCACCACCGTTTATGGCCATATTGTTAGAAATTGTACCGCCAATCATGGTAAAACCGTCATCAAAAAGGGTATCGAGGTATATGCCGCCGCCTTCGTTAGCTGTGTTGTTGAAAATTGTGCCGCCAGACATCGTAAAAGAACCAAAGTTGTCTACACCTCCGCCCCAGTAAGCTGTGTTAGTAGAAATTTCGCCGCTAGTCAGGGTGAAAGTGCCGGATATGCTGTTAGCGACGCCGCCGCCATCAATAGCTATGTTATTAGATATTTTGCCGCCAGATAAACTGAAATCGCCGCTATTGTATACACCGCCGCCAAGAGAGTTAGCCATGTTGTTAGAAATCACGCCGCCAATTACAACAAGACTACCATCGTTGTATATGCCGCCGCCTTCGTTAGCTGTGTTGTTGAAAATTGTGCCGCCAGATATGGTAATGTTGCTATACAAGCCTGCAAAAGGATAGGTCACGTAGTTGAATATGCCGCCGCCAATATTGCCTGCTGTGTTATTAGAAATTTCACCACTGGTCATGGTAAAGATGCCAAACAAGTTCTCTATTCCACCGCCAAGATTAGTTACTGCGTTGCCCGAAATTTTGCCGCCAGCCAGAGTAAAGTTGCCGACATTGCCTACGCCGCCGCTACGCTCAGCTTTGTTACCAGAGATTTCACCACCAAACATGGTAAAGTTGCCGCTGTTGTATACACCGCCATCAGAGATAGTTGCGGTGTTGTCTGAAATTTCACCGCTTATCATAATGAAGGTACCATAGTTGTTTACGCCGGCACCATAGTTGGTATATGTGTTGCCAGAAATTTCGCCGCCAGACAAGATCAGTGTACCGCCAAGTGAAACGCCTACGCCGCGACCGGTAGCGCCGTTTGTATGAGTTACGGTAATACCGGCTAGATCTAGGGTTGCGCCATCGTTAACAGTTATGGTAAATGTTCCAGGTACACCAACCAGCCTAAAGTTGTTTGTACCACTGCTTGTCAATGTGATGTCTTTGTCTGCATTAATGGTGAGGGGGGCGCCCGTGAGGTGGATATCTGCGGTTAGTTCAATAACGGTAGGTCCCACGGCATTATTGATAGCGTTTCTAAGCTCAGTTTCAGTTGATACGGGAACTGCTGCCGCGGTTAATATGCCAGCAGATAGAGCAGAAAACATCAACACAAAAATCAGAGAGAAAACAAAAAAATCTCTGCGTGAATGATGCCTAATTTTGGTTTTAAAAGTTGGTTTAAAATTTTTTTTCATAAAAAAACTCCTTCAAAAGCAATGCTAAAACGTAGATGCTAACGGGTATACGTCAACAGATATAGCGTTAAAACATGCATAGTTTTAGCAGTTAATCGTGTATATATCCGTTCTGTTTATTGAGAATATAGGAAATAAGAGTTAGTATTTAAGAATCATCGAACACATTATCAATCATTTAGACGCTAATTTGCCAAATCCTAAACAGCATACAGTAGAGTCGAACAAACAATAACAAAACCACCCACAGCACCACCACAATTCACACAAACAAAACAAGGACAAATAAAAATACAAAAACAAACCGATAAAAAATCAGCAGAGAGATAAACAAGCAACTACCCCAAACAGCTCAGCTAACTTTGGGTAACATAGATTTTTATCAAAAACCCTTAAAGCTATAGCGGCCTAACTGTTGAGTCCCGCAAAGCAATAAGAGATAAAGAGGGATAAGGGTTTGATAACGAACAAAATCAACACATTGGATTTCTGCTACAAGAATTCCATGGTAAGAATTGTGGCAAATCGCAATTGCCCCGAAATCAAACTAGCAGGCTTAACTGTGGGTCCCTTTGATGAAGGAAATGAATACGAAGTTTACTTTTGGGTAGCTAAAGAATTAACCACTTTGGGTATGGCCCATTTTCGCGAAGATGATATCTTAGATGTCACAAAACTCTTCAAGATGCAGTGGAAAGAAGGCGTACAAATCCCCGGGCAAATCAGTGAACTACCCGGCGATTTTTATCCAAAACTACGCAGATTTCTCCAAGAACTAAAAGAACAAGCAACCCAAGCTCAACAATCTGAGAAATTCCACGAATATGACCGCGTCAAACATTTAGCCCGCGATATCACCAACTCCCGGCTAAAAAAAATTATCGCCCTCGCCGCAGCACCTGGGCAGGGTGAACAAGTCCTCAAAAAATTAACCAACGAAGAAAAACTCATCTACGACCAACTGGTCAGAATAATCGCTGAATGGAAAACTAAAATCTTGGAACCCGGAGAGGACATGTAGATGACACTTGAAACAATTAATCCACAGCAACGCTTCCAAGAATTTTTCAAAAAAGAAAAATATCGACAAAGAATCGCTCAACTATCCATCAGCGGTAAAAACTCACTAGCCATTGACTTTGAAGAACTCTACGGCTTTGATCAGGCACTCGCCGAGCAACTCTTAGCCAAACCCGAAGAATATCTCCCACACGCCGCTAAAGGCGCCCACGAACAGCTACGCATCGAAGACGTAGAATACGCTGAAAAAGTCGAAAAACTCATCGTTCGGGTTGTAAAACTATTAGGCAAAGAACAACTCCGCAAACTTGGCTCAAAAAACATGAGCAAACTGGTCATGATTGAAGGCATCGTTGTTCGCTCCACACCAGTGCGCCCCATGGTACAAGTTGCCGCATTCAAATGCAAACGCTGCGGAACAATGAACTATATTGACCAAACCGGACAGTTTCTAAAAGCCCCCGGCCTTTGTTTAGCAGTCGACTGCGGAAAAGACGGCCCCTTTGAATTTAGCCAAGAAGACTCTACATTTATCGACTCACAGGATCTGCGACTACAAGAAAAACCCGAAGATCTCCCCCCCGGACAGCTACCACGAGTACTAGCTTGCAAACTCATCGGAGACGAAATTGTCGATGTTGCAAGACCAGGAGATCATGTCTCAATAGTGGGTATTGTACGAGCATTTGCACCCTCACTTATGGGAATGGGTAAACTCCGCACATTTATTCTCCAGCTCGACGCAAACTCTACAGAGGTTTTAGGTAAAGAACCCGAAACCTCTCCACCCACACCTGAAGAAGAGGCACAAATTCGCGAGCTAGCCAAAGATCCATATGTACATAAAAAAATCATGAGCTCCATTGCACCCTCCATTTTTGGAAACGAGCACCTAAAAGAAGCGGTTATGTATTTGATCTTTGGCGGAGTCTCTAGGAGCCTACCAGATGTTAACATAAGAGGCGAAATAAACGCTCTTATCATTGGAGATCCAGGTACTGCCAAAAGCCAGATGCTACAATATGTCTCGCGTTTAGCGCCAAGAGGGCTCTATACATCAGGCAGAGGAACCACCGCCGCTGGTTTAACCGCGGCTGTTGTTCGTGAGAAAGGGGGAAGCATGTCACTTGAAGCAGGCGCATTGGTGTTAGCTGACAAAGGAATTGCCTGCATTGACGAAATGGATAAGATGCGTCCGGAGGACCGAGTGGCCATTCACGAAGCCATGGAACAGCATACCGTTTCAGTCGCAAAAGGTGGTATTGTCGCTACCCTAAACGCTCGAACAGCTGTGCTTGCAGCAGCCAACCCATCACTGGGCAGATATGAGCCCAACCGTACTGTTGCAGAAAACATTTCGCTACCAGTCACTATCCTCTCAAGGTTTGACTTGATTTTTGTTTTACGTGATGTTCCCAACAAAGAGGCAGACGGGAAAATGTCGCGCCACATTTTAGAGATGCACAGACGCGGAGTAAGCCCGGTTGAGGTTCAAGTTAACTCGGAATTGCTTCGCAAATACATCAGCTTTGCCAAGAGTGTTAAGCCAGAACTCAGTGAAGATGCTCTAAAGCGGCTAAGCGAATTCTACTTAGCCATGCGTTCAGCCAGCGAATCAGAAGGTTCACCGGTTGCTATTACTGCCCGTCAGCTCGAATCACTGGTTCGCGTTTCTGAAGCCCGAGCACGTGTAGCCCTGCGACCCGTAGTTACACCTGAGGATGCAGAGGCAGCCATAGCCATCATGAAACGTTCACTAGAAGAAGTGGGCATTGACATGTCTAGCTTTAAAGTCGATATTGATTTGATTATGACTGGCCGCCCCAAGAGCATTCGTGACCGCTTAGGCATAGTACTCTCAACCATTATGGATATGGAAAAATTGACCGGCATAGTTGAACGCGACGCACTGGTCAATGAACTTGAGACCAAACACAAGATTCCAAAGAATGAAATTGAACGCATGATTGGTCAACTACTCCGAGAAGGCACAGTCTATGAACCCCGTGAAGGAAGCCTAAAGAAAACCTAAACAACACATATAAAGCAACAAATAACCAACTAAATTGATAGGTAACAGCCCTTAACACATAGATAACCAGCATTATCAAACTTTTTTGATATCGAAACTAGTTGTTAGCAGTTGATAGCGGAGAAGTAATCGGCTAATCGAAAGAATAAATCGAGAAGGGTGTTGCCCTTTGATGGAGATTGTTGGAAGTTGAAAAAGGAAGGTTAGGAGATGTAGGTTGTTTTTTTGTCTTCTTGTTTGCGGTTTTCTTCAGCTTCAAGTGCGCGTTTGACTTCGATCTGTTGAAGTTTTGTGACCATGGTTTCGGCTTTGGCGATTTCGTCGTCTAAGTCTTTGAGGTCTAATTCAAAGTTGAAAGTTGATTTGAGGACTTCAAGTACGCTTTTGGCAGCTAGGGGGTCGGGGAGATAGCCGCGGGTTTCGCCTAGCAGACAGAGAGCTTCGATTTTTTTGAATTTTGCTAAGCCTAAAATTAGGCCGGCGGTGCCTACGATGGGACTTCCAGCGGTACTAAGTGTTGCGCCGCCATCAATTGCACGGTTTAGGATTGTTTGGTCATTGGCAGCGATGTAGACGCGGGGTTTTTCTTGGGGTTCTATACGGTAACCGCCGATGGTTGCGATGGCTTTTACGCCGTATTTTTCGCTAAAGTCAAGCATGCGATCAGCGATTTCATATTGGCCTTCGATGGTTTGGGATTGGCTATCGCCTGTAAAGAGGATGATATCGTTGCCGTTGGGGTTTTGATAGTAGTAGAAACTACCGCGCAGGAGCCGTACATTGCCTTTTTTGCTAACTAGAACGAAGTAGGGGAAATGTGGTGAGTAGAGATAGGCGATTTTTTTGGCTTTGAGTTGTTTTATGAGGTAGCGTAATGCGATTTTTCCAACCAGACCCAATCCGGGGAGGCCTTCGATGAGCACGGGGTTGTTGGGTTGGATTTGGCTGAATTCTTTAATGTGGGTTTCCTTCATGGTTATTGGCTCCTTTTAGCAGCCATACGGTACTTTAGATATTTATCGTCAGGGGAAAATTTTGCGGGGTGTGGAATTTTTACTTCTGCTCCACATGCGGTACACTTTATCTTATTGAGTGTGTAGACGTTACATTTTTCGCATTTGCGCAACTGCCAGTTCACTATTTTTCCCTTCTAAAACTGCCTTGGCCGCCTGCTTTAATGATATAGTTTACAATGTTATCTGCGGTTTTTTGCATAACATCTTCTGCGCGTTTATAGTTTTCTGCTTGTACTTCCATGCTGTATTTTGGGGCGGCTATGACATAGAAGGTAAGTTTGGCATCTTTGATTTTTTCAGTTTTAGCTTTTTGGAAGGCTTCTTTTATGACTCGCACGCCATTGGGTTTTACGACTCGGATTTCGAGTACTCCGCGGACTTTGACGAGTTTGACGTGGATGCGTTCTTGTGCGACTTCGCTGAAAGCTTTGGCGATGTCTTCTGGGACGCCTATGTCAATTAGTGCGTCGGATCCTTCCACGGCTGCTTTCTCGAAGCCTTCGTAGAGATCGTATTTTTGTTCGATTATAGTTCCGGCTTTTTGGTAGACTTCTTCGCTTGTCATACCGAGTTTTTCGGCGACGCCGCGAAGTAGAGCATCTGCTTTGCGCTCTTTTTTCCAGGACATGACTTTTTCTATGCGTTCGCGTTTGGTAACGCGGCGTAGGGAGAGGTCGATGTGACCTTTGTCGTGGTCTACTCTGAGAACTTTGAGTGTTACTTTTTGGCCTTCACGTACGAAATCGCGGATGTTGCGGATCCAAGAGGAAGAGATTTCAGAAACGTGTAGGAGGCCTCGTTTGTCGTATTCGTCGAGTTTAGCGTAAGCGCCATAATCTGTAACTGTTTCGATTGTAGCGATGACAAGGTCACCGACTTCGGGCCATTGCGGCTTACGCTCAGCCATTGGTTTTGACACCTACTCGAGAACCGAGAGAACTTCGCCGTTTATTTTTGCTCGGCCGCCACTGGGTTCAGCTAAGGTTACACCGCATACGTTGCAGGTTATAGTGTTGACGGCATTGCTGAAGAGAAGTTGCTCGTTGCCGCATTTCTGGCATTTAACACGCAGAAAAGCGCTACGGGGTTTTGGGATAAGTTTATTCCATTCAGACATATTTTTTTCTCCTGTTAGATTATTTATTGTATCTGGAGTTTTCTTAGGCGTATGCCGTCTTTATGATACATATAGTTACAGAGTTTACATTTCAAACGCAGAGTCTGCTTCTTGGTTGTTTTGGCAAACTCTCGCTGCAACGGATACTTTTGACCACCATACCCTACTTTTTCACGTGCGTGGGCCCTTTCGCCTGCAGCAAGTGCACGACGTTTACCCGCCTTATAGAGGCTGACCGTGTGTACGGTGTGAGTTTTACATTTAGGACAGTACGTGTTGATTTCTTTAGGAACGTTCACGCTAATTCACTACCAGCTTCCCAATAAGGGAACACTCTTATTCTTATACTTTATGACCTGTCTTTTGCGCTAATGCATCTTTTTACTTATCAAAAGCCTAAGTGTTAGATGATTTACAGACTGAAAACTCTTTTAGACAGAACACCAAAGTTATCTACAAGCCGGGGTGGCGGAGTGGTTATCGCGCCAGCCTCGAGATCAAACAAATGAGGGCAAGAGCCAGAAATGGCAAGACAGCTGGTGGGCTTCGCGCCCGCAGGGGTTCGAGTCCCTTCCCCGGCGCCACCATTATCCAACAACAAAAATTGTAACGTACCTTTCGCTTGCTTAGTATTATTTCTCAGCCTTAGTTTTCTCAATTCTGTTCTTCCCAACCGATGCAAACTATAACTTAAACGGATCCGTCTTAGGCGAAGGAATAAGACATTTTCAACTGTCCGATTTTTTCGTATAGTTCACTTTCCAAGAATGTAAAATTTAAGAAGCAACGGTAACTCCACTTATTAGTGGCGATTATCTTTGGTTGTGCCTTCTATGCATAGTTGATTATGCTATGATAGCGCTTTTATAACAATTAGACTGTTGTAGTTTGATCGATAAGTGTCAATTAGCTACGTTTGCAGGAAATGCAAAAAGAATTACTCAAAATCAGAATATGTTCAAAGTAGGTTCTGCACGGTCTGTGGTTCTTTTCTGTTGGCGACTTTCAATAAAGAAACGCCAGGTTTACCACCAACTATGCAGGGGGAAATTCAAAGTGAGAGGACACCTAAGGAAAGAATGGCGCTGTTTAGAGTAGCTGAGAGTCTGCGGAAAAGGGTCGAGCAGGCAAGAGAATTTGAGGTTGTGTCTGAAAAAGAAACAAAACCACAAAAATCACAGTTATTTGAGAGCTGGATGTGGAGCTCGGAATATGAGCAGGCATTGAAATTTGAGAAACAGCTCCTCAAACAGTACCGAGGCAAATCTCTTGAGGAAGCATTACCCGGTAAGATAGTTTCAAATGAGCAAGGACAATGCTATGAGATATCTTCATCCTGCTGTGCTAAATTCAAAACGGTGACCTATGAGCAAAGTCGCCAAGTTATGATTGATGATCTCAAAGTACTGCCAGGTATAGGGCCTGCAAATGAGCAATTACTAAAAAAACAAGGTTACAAAACAGTAGAGGACTTGGAGCGTCATCCCCGCTGGAAGATGCAAGCAGTTGAGTATATGAAATTGATTGATAAAAAAGAGGTGGATTTAGCCCAGAAGTGGCTATGGCAACGTCTTCCAAAATCCCATCCATTGTTACACTATTTAGCGGGGTTCTGCCCAGACCAGGGCTTTGCCATTGTAGATATTGAAACCTTGGGGCTATCAGAACGGCCGATAATTTTGCTGGGTATAGCTAAACCAACAAAGAACCACATTTGCACAACCCAATTTCTTCTAAGAGACATCCCCGACGAACCCAGTGCCATATATGCCTTAATCGCTCAACTCGATCCAAACCTATCGCTTATCACCTATAATGGAAAAAGTTTTGATATTCCCTACATTAAGCAAAGATTAGCCTACTATGGGTTGGATGGTTACATAGATAACACAAATTTTGACATACTGCATTTTACAAGACGCGCATTAAAACCCAAACTCACCGATTGCAAACTAGAAACAGTAGAAAGATACCTGGGAATAAAAAGAGACATCAACATTCCGGGAGCTTTGGTTCCTCACTTCTATGATACCTATCTGAGAACAAAAAATGCGGGACCGCTTGTACCAATAGTTGAGCATAACCGGCAAGATTTACTAACCCTTGGAACTTTGTTCTCCAAGCTTTATGAGGAATGGGCTTGATAGAGGAATTTATTAGAGGCATCAAGCAATCGCGTTCTTATAAAAAACAAATTGTACACCTAGAAGAGTTACCAGCACACACCGCCATCTTGGGTGAACTTGAAAAGCCGCTACCGGAGAATTTGCAGAAGGTTTTGTTAAATCGAAAAATTCAACTTTATTCACACCAAGCGCAAGCGATTAATGCGGCTAGATCTGGAAAAAATGTAGTTATAGCAACCCCCACAGCTTCGGGTAAGACCTTAGCATTCAATATACCAGTCTTTGAAGCCCTAACAATGGATAGAAAAGCAACGGCACTCTATATCTACCCTGCAAAGGCATTAACAAATGACCAACTAAAGGTCCTAAAAGAACTAGAAAAAGAGAGCCAAATAAAAGCAGACCCAAATATCTATGATGGAGATACCCCCCAGTATCAGCGAGCAAATATAAGAGAAAACTCGCGAATCATCCTAACCAACCCCTATGGCCTGCATCAATATCTTCCCTGGCATTATAAATGGCGTAATTTTTTTCAAAATCTCAAATTCATTGTAATGGATGAGGCACACATTTACCGCGGAGTGTTTGGTTCAAATGTAGCTATGGTAATTAGACGATTGTTAAGAATCTGCAATCAGTATCATGCAACGCCTCAAATTATTCTTTCCTCGGCAACCATTGCCAATCCAGAAGAACACGCCCAACGGCTCACTGGAAAAGATTTTGAGGTGGTATCAAATGATGGCTCGCCCAGAGGAAAGAAATCATTTGTTTTTTGGAATCCACCCTTTGAAGATTCAACCAACACCCTTCGAAGGTCAACTCATCAAGAGACCAAAGACCTCTTGACACTTAGTGTGTTACAAAATTTGCAAACACTTTGTTTCACAACCTCAAGACAGCTGGCAGAACTAATTACCCGATGGACCAAAACAGAACTAACCGCAAAGTCCAAGTCAGCTAATGTCGTTACGGCATATCGAGCAGGTTATCTGCCTCAAGAACGGCGAGACATAGAAAACAGGCTGAAAAACAAAAATTTAATTGGAGTAGTCTCAACCAATGCACTGGAATTGGGTATAGACATAGGCTCACTTGACTCAGTTATAATCTCTGGCTACCCTGGGACGGTTATTTCAACTTGGCAACAAGCAGGCCGAGCAGGCAGAAGCAACATGGATTCTCTTGTGATGCTTGTTGCCTATCAAAATCCACTGGATCAATATTTTATGAAGCATCCAAGTGACTTCTTTGGCAGGCCGCATGAACAAGCAATCATTGGCTTGCACAACCACTACATCACCACAGGTCATATCATGTGTGCCGCCAGCGAGTTGCCGATAAATGAGTGTGATAAACAATTTTTTTCCGAATTATTCTCAGGAAGCATTCAAGCACTAGAACAAGGAAAACTAGTCAAAAAAACTCCACATGGCTGGGTCTACTCAGGAACCGCACGAACCACCGAGATGGTGAGTCTTGGAAATATTTCTGATAAAACCGTCACTGTTTTTTACAATGGAAATCTGCTTGAAACTCTAACTTTAAACAAAGCCTATGAAGAAGCACACACCGGCGCAGTTTTACTCCATCAAGGTGAAACCTACATCTGTGAAAGTTTAGACCTTAACCACTTAGTAGCCAAAGTAAAGCAGGAAAACGTCAACTACCATACAGAAGCCCTAAAAGATGTTGAGGTAACAATCAATAAAACACAAGAAAAAAGCAACAAGGGTACAAAGATAGGATTAGGCGAAGTATCAATCACCGAAACATACCATACCTACGTCACCAAAATATATGATACCGTTAACAAGAGAAGCCCGCTTGATTTACCGCCGCTGACGTTCTCAACGATTGGAGTATGGTTTAGCATTCCAGACAAAGTTAGAGAACTCGTAGAGAGCCAAAACCTTGATTTTGCTGGCGGCCTTCACGCAGTTGAACATGCAATGATATCGATCGCGCCAATCTTTGCAATGTGTGATCGCTGGGATATTGGAGGAGTATCAACCCCGCTGCACCCAGATACAAAAGAGCCTACAATTTTTATCTACGATGGCTTTGAAGGAGGCATTGGCATCTCAGAAGCACTCTATGCAAAAATAAAGCCGCTCTGGGAAAAAACCTTAGACCTCATAGATAACTGTGAATGTAGAGAAGGTTGTCCCTCATGTATATATTCACCAAAATGCGGTAATGAAAATGAACCTTTAGATAAAAAAGCAGCCAGCATCATACTAAAAGAGATGCTAAAAGTCTGTGCCATCGACAAAAATAGCAAAGAGCAAAAGTTTGATGCCGCTAAGCGATATCAAAAAACATTGAAGTAGAATGCCAATTCTGTAACAACATACAAAAACCACTCTGACAAACAACCACCAATCTATACAAGCTGATTTTGCTAAACATATAGGATTGTAAATGTAGTAAGCAAGTTAACAAAAAAGTACTAAAAAGGTCAACAATCGACAAAGAAAATCAAGTTTTTGGAAATATTGAGGGTGCATAGGGGAATTTCTTTTAAGCGGGACTTTGCATATTTAGCACATGCCCTACAAATTTACGTTCGACTTATCTAACGTTCCAAGGTTTTTCTTCACCGAGCTCGCAACGATTAGTTGCCAAAAGGGCATGCATACAACCATTTTAAAGACCTCTAGTGATATTATAACAAAATTTAAAATTGAAGAACTCACAGGGCTCAATATCAACGATGCCCTAGTTTTAATGCATGATTTAATTGATATGCAAGTAGCAAATCTAAATGAGCAAAACAAGTTTTTAGAAAGCAAAAAAAGGGCCCTTTTGCTTCCACATTGTTCAAGGAAATATTTAGATAACCGGTGTCAAGCAAGGTTTGATAGCGACATCCCAAGCTACATTTGTGCACATTGCGCTGAGGATTGTCTCATAAATAAAGCAGATAAGATAGCCAAAGAAAAAGGCTATGACGTATATGTTTTAGCAGGAGGTAGCTGTATCCCCAAGATTTTTAATAACACAAAATATGAAGGCGTTGTAGGTGTGGCATGCGGTGAAGAAGCAAAAATGCTACGCTCACCATTAAGCAACAAAGGCCTAGCAGTACAAGCCATACCATTAATTAAAAACGGCTGTGCAAACACAGTTTTTAACATAGAAACACTCGCAGAAATACTCTAACATCAACCAAAGAGACAACTGTTTTTAAGCCGCCAAAAACATGGCAAGCACATAGCATACGATAGCAGCTTGTCGATTTAAAACATATCCAAGTTATCAGTCAAATAAATTATAAACATAGAAAGTGAACTTGGAACTGGTTAGGGGATTTCGGTCATATTGTCACGCAGTGCTAACCAGCGCTTAAACTCTAAGCCGGTACATTTACCTCGTCCCAACCAGTTATCGCCATATTTGAGTTTCAATTTCTCATTATAAGATGCAAAAGTCTCTGCTTCGCTTATCTCTATACTGTCTTTCTTTGGCACTATAGGGCCTCATGATGGTATAGACTCACTTTAAATTAAATCTTGGCCAAAATTAAGACCCAATCAGCAACAAATCAACTAAGAAAGATCGGCCCATCAGGATAATCGGCTTAACTTAGTTTTTATGTTACTTTGTTACGGCTTAAGCTCTGTTGACAGTAACGGTGATATCGTGGAGTTCATCTATGCGCATGTTTGTAAGCTGTTTTTTTGTGACTTGCCACTGCCAGTTGTCTTTGGGGTGACTGGGATTGTTCATACGTGTTTGAGAGCCTAACCCCAAAACATCTTGAAGGGGAAGGATACACAAATCAGCTAAAGATGAGCTGACAAGTTTGATAGCTTCAAAACTGATATCATTTTTAGAAATTGGATGGCCAATTAGTTTGAGAAGAGCTTGGCGTTGTTTAGCTGTTGCTTCTGTTGTAAACCAGCCGTAGACCGGGTTGGTGTCATGGGTGCTGGTGTAGGCAACTGAGTTTTTAGTATAGTTTTTTGGAGCATGAGGATTGGTTTTAGTGTCATCTAAGCCAAAGAGCAGTACCCGCATACCAGAGATCCCCAGCTGTTTGAGGGTTTGTTTGACGGGGTTGTCGATGTGGCCTAAATCCTCGGCTATGAAGGGCAAGGAGGGAAAAGTCTGCGTTAGGGTTTCAAAAAATGCGTTGGTGGGTGTTTTTATCCATTGTCCGCTTTGGGCGGTTTTTGCTTTTGCTGGCACCTGCCAGTAGGCTACAAATCCGCGGAAGTGATCCAGCCGCAATCTGTCACAGAGGGTTAGGGTGTGTTTTATGCGCTCTATCCACCATTCAAAGTTTGTTGTTTGGTGGTTTTGCCAATTATAGACAGGGGTACCCCACAGTTGCCCCGAGGAACTAAAGTAGTCGGGGGGTACGCCTCCAACGTATTTGGATTTGCCGTTTTGGTAGAGGCTAAAGAGTTCAGGATGTGCCCAAATATCGGCGCTGTCATGTGCAATATAGAAGGGTAAGTCGCCAAGGATGTTTATCTGGCGTGTTTTGCAGTATTTTTTTAGGCGGTGCCATTGGGTAGAGAAGAGGTATTGGAAGAATTTTTCAGCTTCAATTTCTTCTTTTAGTTGTTGTTGTTTGTGGGCGATTGTTTGAGGTTCTCGTTTTTTAATAGATGTGGGCCAGCTATACCAGGGGGTGCCGGTTTTTTGTCTTAGTGCAGTATAGAGGGCATAGTCACATAGCCAAGGGTTATTTTGGCTGCAGAAAGTTTCAAACTCGGAGGTGTTGAGTTTTGATTTTTTGAAGGTTTGGTATGCTACTTTGAGCAGGAGTTGTTTTTTAGGATAGATAGCAACAAAATTTACTTCGGATTTAGATGTTGAGGTTTGTTTGGGGTTTAGTTTAGGTAGAAAGCCTTCTTTGGTGAGCATTTGTGGGCTGATTAGGAGGGTGTTTCCGGCGAAGGCGGAGCTTGTTTGGTAGGGTGAATTGTTGTCTTCGAGCCGGGTTGGTGATAATGGCAGGATACTCCAATAGTGCTGTTTGCTACTAGCAAGTAAATCAGCAAATTGATAGCTCTCAGGGCCCAAGTCGCCGATGCCAAACATTGAAGGAAGGGAGGTTATGTGAAGCAAAAGCCCGCTGGCACGCTGGTGTTTAGTTATGCTTATCACCATAGAGCAGGGCAATGGGAAAATCGTTGAGAATCATATGTAGGGGCAGTAGTTGTTCGCAGTTAGAGGACAGTTTTTTTTCAGTGAAGATATTGGTCCATCTGGAGGGCAGGGTTTTGGGGAGACAGAGGCAGGTATCGGCCCAGCTATTATCGTGCCAAATTTGGGGATTAGCCGTTTTGGATTTGCTCAACTCTAAAGAGAAGAGCCCAGCCGCAACAACAAATCGGGGTGCAATAATCAACACATAGTCACGGTTGTTGTTTGTTCGGCAAAACGCTAGGGCATGATTAGATTTTGTGCCTTTGAGGGTTATTGGCAGGTATTTGCCTTTCTCAAAGAGCAGGGGGTATCTTTTTCGGAATTGTAGTGTTTTGTAGATTGTGTAGAGCTTAGCTTTTCCATCGTTTGGAGTAGCCAAAAGTGTCCTGATTTTCTTTGGGTTTAGGGTTGCAACTTTGGATAGGAGGTTTTGTCTTAGCATAAAATCTATGGGGCGACGGTTGTCGGGGTCGACAAGGGTTAGATCCCACAATTCGGTGCCCCAGTAAAAGTCAGGAATACCGGGACAGGTCATTTTTAGCAGGGTTTGGGTAAGTGAATTGAGCAGGCCATAGACAGCGACTTTTCGCTGGAGAGGCAAAAATGTATCCATAAACTTGGCATCAGATAGGATGGATAGAACAAAAGCGGCTACGGTCTCTTCATAGGGCAGGTTGGGTTTAATCCAGCAGGAATGCACCTTGGCCTCCCGTAGGGCCTTAATCATGTGCTGAGCTATGCGATTGGGGAACTCTTTTTGGTCTATATCATTCCATGGATAAGCGCCTAGGAGTGTTTGGTAGAGATAATAGGTTTCAGTGTTATCTGGGACGGTGGCACCGTTGATCTGCTTCTTTTTTGAGAAGACCAAATTTTGCCATTGTGTGAGGTTAGTTTTGAATTCTTGGGGGATTTGGCTCAATACGTTAAGTCTTGCTCGTGTGTCCTCTCCGCGTTTGGTGTCATGGGTACTTGTGGCGTTGAGGGTCAGCGGCCAGTTCTGTTGACGTAACTGGTTAAATTCATGGAACTGATCAAGGGATATGCCAAATTGTGCGGGGCTTGAACCGACTTCGTTTAGCGAGATTAATCGGGTATATCGGTAGAATAGGGTGTCCTCAAAGCCTTTAGCCATAACAGCCCCTGTGAACTGCTGAAATCGCCTCAGCGCAAACAATACAGCCGGTGAGGTTGGGTGGTTGTTTAACAAATTGGTTAGAGCGGTGAGCTGGGGGGTAAGTTTGGGATTTTGTGTCTGGGCTAATTCAATGGCGGTTCTAAACGCCGAATCATCATCGCAGTTTGACCCATCAAGGTAGGTTCGATAAATAGGAAAACAAGCCAGCAATTCCACAACCATCATCAGAATCGGTTGGTCAAGCAACTTATCAAACACCATCAATTCAGACAGGGCATTGGCAAATAATCGTGCCAAGTTTTGTGCGTCTCCCAAAAAATAGGTCATCACAACGGCTTTCTTTGCTTGATATAGCAGGTTATCAAAGGTTTGGGTGTTAGCGGTGAAATTTTGGTAGAGGGCACTAAATGCTGATTCATTAGCACTTTGTATTAAGAGTTTGTTGACATAGTTGAGAAAGTCATAGCCTGTGGTGCCCTCTATGGGCCAAGTTTTGGGCAGCTGCTCCTCACCTGTGAGAATTTTCTCCACCAATAGATAAGCGTCGGGACAGTTTGCACGCAATTCTTTGAGGTAGGTTTGGGGATCATAGAGACCATCGATATGATCGACCCTCAAAGCGTTGATTGTGTCAAGTTGCATCAACTCAAAGATGAGCTGATGCCACTTCGCAAAGGCGGAGGAGGTTTCCATACATGTGCCAATTAAGCCGTTGATGTCAAAAAAACGGCGATAATTTATGTAGCTATATGCAGTTTGCCAATGAGCCAGGCGATAGTATTGTTTGGTTAGCAGTGTGTTGAAGAGTTGGGGATTGTTATTATATTTGTCAAGTACCTGCTGAATTGAACCCTCTTTGTTTAGTTGTTGCTGGGTAGTGTTGTTGAGGGGAAATGTGAGATTATTATAGACTATTTGGAAACTGGCACTATGGGCTAGGCGTATTTGGCCTTTTTTTATGCATTGGGTTGGGTGCTCTGTGAGGAGGGGTAATAACAGTTTTCCAGATAGCGACTTTGAGGGATAATTCCAGTCTATGTCAAAAAAGCTGGCGCAGGTTGAGTTGAAACCATTGGTTAAAACGTCGTAGAGTTGTTTGTTTTGGGGACTACAGGCGGCGTGATTGGGAACGATGTCTTGCAACCAACCCAATCCGTAAGTGTTGAGCTCATGTAGGAGATCTTTGAGGTCTGCTTTGGTGCCAAGTTCGGGGTTTATGGTGGTGGGGTCAGTTATGTTGTAGCCATGGAGACTTCCGGGTTGAGCTTGAAAAATTGGTGAGGCATAGATGTGGGATATACCGAGTTTGCTTAGGTAGGGTACAATAGCTCGTAGGCTGCTAAAGGGGAAGGTGTGGTTTAGTTGTATGCGATAGGTTGCTGTGGGTGCCTTCAAGATTAGGCCAGCCGTATTCCGATTAATTCACACAAGTTGACAAATGCTCTAACCCAAGCCTGTGAGGTTGGATCGGCTTTGGTTTTTAGGGTTTGATATTGGTTTTGTGCGATTTTAAAGAGAATGTTTTGGGATTGCCAAAGATCAAGGGGTAGAGAAAGCTCATGGATTAGGCGGATTAGGGTGGTTAGGTTGTTTAGGGTTTTGAGGCTGGGGGGTGTTTGGGCGAGTTTGGTGAATTCTTGGGTGATTTTTTGGCTAGCTTGGAACCCTAGGAGCTGAGAGTCCAAGGTGAGGGTGAGGTATTTGGAGTCGTTGATGAGTTTTTGTAGTTTTTCTAAATCTATGGTTTGGGAGCAGAGTAACTGTTCTATCTCCATGTTGATGACGACTTCTGCGGCTGATTGGAGGGGTTTGGGTGGGAGAATGCGGTTTTCTTTCATGAATCGGAGTATCGCCGAGTTATCATGATAGATGAGGTTGTTGAGTTCTTGGGCTTTTTTTAAGCCCTCAGCCACTATGTAGTCAAGGATGTAGTGTTGATCGTCTTTGAAGAGATCATTTAGGGAATAGGTTTGGCCAAAATATTTGGATATATCTATGAGTAGTTCGTTGATTTGTCCTTTTTCAAAGGTGTCAATTAGCTTGGCAGATAGGGTGAGGTATTGGTTTTTGGGCATGTTGGATTGGGTTCCGCAGGTGACATTGTGGCCGCCTAGCCAAAGGGCAGCGCAGCTAAAGTTTTGTTCATCAAGGGTTATGGAGGAGAAAACTGTGGAACGGTTGAGGGTGAGACGGAAATTGCCATCGTCGTGTTTTTCAATGTTTTCCAGTTTTATGCTAAAACAGTTATTGGGTATTTGGGAGGGGTTGGAGGGGGGTTCTATGTTGTCAGCAAAGAGTTCGCGCATGGTGTTTTGGGCGCTTATCTTGGCGAAGTCTACGATGGCGGGTTTTACAAATATGTCATAGATTTTGGCGCCATTGCTAAATTCGGGTATATTGCTGGGTGCGCTTTCAAGTATTTTGAGGTATTTGGTCTCTAGATCAAGGTCGAAGAGTTCTTTGGCTAGCTGCATTACCCGTGCGGCATACATCAGGACCTGTACTGTTTCAATACCGCTGATTTCGTCAAAGAACCAGCCGCAACTTGTGTACATAAGCATGGCGTGTCGTTGCATCTCTAAGAGTTTGATAACGTGGCGCTTTTCAGGCTCATTTAGTGGTTGTTTTGCGTGGCTTGAGAGAAAGGTTTCAATGTTTTCTCTTGAGCGGTCTAGGACTACTGTGAGGTAGTCGTTTCGGCTAACCCAGGGGTCAGTTAGATACTGGGCAGCGGCTTGTTCAAATTGGGGTATTAGAGTGTCTCGTAGCCAGTCCATGGCTTCTCGGAGGGGTTTGCGCCAAGCTTGCCGCCAGCCGGCTCTACCCATGTTGTCACCACAATCAGCTCTCCAGCGCTCAATGCCGTGGCTGCAACTCCAAGATGTGTTTTGGGCTATCTGTACTTCATGTATGGGGGGATACTTTTCGAGGAACTCGCCATAGTTTGTGAGTTTAGCTGTTTCGTTGGAAACGAGATAGTAGAGGCAGTATGCTAGAGTCATATCCCCATGCGGGTGATGATGTCCATAGAGTTCGCCATCACTTGCGACACTCTCAAGGGGCACCGTACCATCTTTGACCTTTAGAGTGTCAAGGAGGCGTTTGGCGAAGGCTTCACCGTTTTCTAGTAGATGCCCAAAAGAGATATCAGCGGCTGTGCGTCGGTCAAAGAAAAACAATACAATCGTTTTGCCCGAGGGCAGAGAGCACAAGTAGGGATAGCGGGGGTCGATTTTACCATCGGAAACATCCACCCAGTTTTCCTCACCGAGCTTACGGATCTTTAGGGCTTGATGGGAGGAGAGGATAGTGAATTTAATGTTATTCTCAGCCAAAACCTCAAGGGACTCTAAATCTACCGCTGTCTCAGACAACCACATACCCTCAGGAAATCGTCCAAAGCGTAGCTCAAAATCGCAAATAGCCCACTTTACCTGTGTTTCTTTGTCGCGGCGATTAGCCAGCGGCATAATTATGTGATTATAGATCTGCGCTATAGCTGATCCATGGCCGCCAAAATTAGTCATGCTTTCTTTGTCAGCATCAAGGATGGATTGGTAGACGGAGGGGTTGTGTTTAGCTAGCCAATAGAGCAGAGTGGGGCCAAAGTTGAAGCTTATGCGACTGTAATTGTTAATTAAGCCAATAATGCGCCACTCTGAGTCCATGACCCGACTAACAGCATTGGGAGCATAACACTCAGCGGTGATGCGCTCATTCCAATCATGGTAGGGCTGAGCAGAGTCTTGGAATTCGACTTCTTCAAGCCAGGGGTTTTCACGGGGAGGCTGATAGAAGTGCCCATGGATACAGATATAGCGCTCACTCAACTAAACCAGCCCCAAGGGTTGTTTGAGAAATACTGCCAAATTAAAGGCGCCTATGGTGTGAGTGTCGCCGCTATTGGCTAGAGTTGGAAGCAAGGTGCCTAAACCAGCATAAGCAAGATCTGCTGAATCGAGCACTTTCACATATGAACCCCCTTCAAAGGGAAAAGTATAGCGTGTGGGCGTGTTTGCACAATTTGCGATTATAGCGGCTTCGGCAGTCTCGGTTTGCTTATGCATAAATAAAACAGTTTTTTTTGTGTATAGGTGTTTTATTTGCCGCTTGGGCTGGGGCTGAAAAAGAGCATATTTTCTTCGCAACTCAATTAATGCATGATAATAGGAGAGGACTTTTTGTCCCTGTTCAGTGTTGCGGGTTTGCCAGTTAAGCATGGAACGTTCAAAGGTTTGGGGGCTCTGGGGGTCAGGTGCCTCACCTTGCCAATTAAAAGAGGCGAACTCTTTTTTTCGGCCTACACAAACCGCCTCAGAGAGTGCTTGGTTTTGATAGTCAACAAAAAACTGAAAGGGCGCCGTCTCGCCATACTCTTCGCCCATAAACAGTAGGGGGACATAGGGTGAGAGTAATACAATACCCGCTGAGAGTTTGGCTACTTCAAGACCAGCTAAGGTTGTTAAGCGCTCGCCTAAGAGGCGATTACCCACGTGGTCATGGTTTTGGCTAAAGACGATGAATTGATCAGCATCTAACCAGCGGTAGGATTCATCGGGACGTCTGCGTTTGTAGTTGGATTCATCGCCGACAAAGACAAAGCCCTCAGTTAAAGTCTCAGCTAGATCTTCGATATGGCCATAGTCGCCGTAGTAGCCTTTGCGTTCGCCTGTGAGAAGGGCAAAAACGGCATGCTGGAAATCATCGAGCCACTGTGCATCAAAGCCAAAGCCGCCCTTGTCTATGGAGGTGAGAACTTGGGGTATGTTGTAGCTGCTTTCGGCAATGAGATACGTTTTTCGGCTCGCTGTTTTGGCGTATGTATGGTTTTTTTCGTTGAGTTCACCTAAAAAGTGGCGGGGACTTTTATCGTGCATCGAGAGAACCGCGTCAAGGCGTATGCCATCAATGTGGTAGTGGTTTAGCCAGTGAAGCAGGTTTTCAAGAAAGTAGTTACGCACTCCCTCGCTTTGGGGGCCGTCAAGATTTATGCGTGCCCCCCAGTGGCCTATTTGGGTGCTGGGAAAGTAGGGTCCGTAACTGTTTAGGCAACTGCCTTCCGGGCCTAGATGATTGTATACACAATCCAAAAACAGTGCGACGCCTTGGTTGTGGCACTCATTAACTAAGGCCTTTAGGTCATCGGGTTCACCGTAGCTGTTATGCACCGCATAGGGAAAGACACTGTCATAGCCCCAGTTGTGTTTGCCGCTAAACTGCATAATAGGCATGAGTTCCACCGCATTTATGCCCAATTCATGAAGCGGTTTGATGCGGTTTTGAACGGCTCGAAGTGTACCCTCTTGAGTAAAGGTGCCCACGTGTAATTCATAGAATATCAAATCTTTGAGGGCTAAGCCACGCCAATGCTGATCACTCCAGCAAAAAACATCATGATCGACAACTTGAGAGGCACCAAAAACGCCCTCGGGCTGGTAGTGGGAGGCTGGATCGGGTTTTTTGGTTTTGTTGTCTAGCTCGTAGAGGTAGCGGGTGCCTGCTTCAAGGCTCTCTAGGGTATGGGTCCAATAGCCCCCTGAGGATTTATCCATGGGGAAATACTGATTTTCTTTGGGCAATACAAGTGTAAGGCGGCTTTGGTTTGGAGCCCAGACTATAAAATGACAAGTTCCATCTTGAAAATCTGCTCCAACATACAATGCTTTATCCCCAAAATACGGTTAACCGCGGCAATCGGCATCTTGTAAAACTAACAGGTTTAGCCGTTAAAACTCTATCAGCATTATTTAGGGGAGACGACTAAATAATAATATTGCTATTTTTTAGAGAGGACTTTTAAAAAGAAGACGAGATAGGGGTGGAGTATTCCAAAGAGGGCCCTTGGAGTGTTGGTTAGGCTGATTAGAGGCTGTCGCCAAAATCAGCTTTGAATTTAGCTACCAGTTTTTCCTGCCAGTCAGATACTGGGGCTAATTTACCCATAAAGAAGCGTAAAACTTTGGGTTCTTCCACAAATTTCAATCCGCCGATGAGTTGGCGGTTGTCGTAGAGCCA
Source organism: Nitrososphaerota archaeon (assembly GCA_031256395.1). Lineage (GTDB taxonomy): Archaea > Thermoproteota > Bathyarchaeia > Bathyarchaeales > Bathycorpusculaceae > Bathycorpusculum. The sequence continues at coordinate 7,988 of JAIRQQ010000022.1, read as the reverse complement.
AACGATACGGTCGATGGCATATTTAATTTGTGAGAGGGTAAAGACTCTTCGAGGAACGGCTAAGCGTAAAAGCTCCATGTTGGAATAATGCTCAGAGCCATCAGCCTCGCGATCCTCAGAGAGGGTCCCGCGTTCCATACCGCGGATGCCGCCGGCAATAAATAGTGCCGCACCCAGCGCGCCTGAGGGGTATTCTGATTGAGGAATATGGGAAACAAACTCCATCGCATTTAGATGACAACCTAAACCGCCGGCTGGTGTGACAACAGGTACACCTCGTTGTTTTAGCTCATTTACCATATATTCAATAAACAATGGTCCTTGACTTATCATATCGTAATCCATTGTTTCATCTAAACCAACAGTGATTGCTTCCATCTCGCGAACACTCATGCCTCCATAGGTTAAGAAGCCTTCAAAGAGTGGAACTAGTTCGCGCATTTTCATATATAATTCGTGATTGCTTGTGCAAATGCCGCCGCCGCGAGCATGGCCTAATTTTCGGGCTGAGAAATAAATAATGTCAGCATGGTCAGCGATTTCGCGGGCAATTTTTCGGATATCTACATCCTGATAGGCGGGTTCGCGCACTTTGATGAAGTACAAGTTATCTGCTAGGAGGCTTGCGTCAAGTACTAAGAGGAGGTTGTGTTGTTTGCAGATATTATAAATTTCTTTTAGGTTGGCAAGCGAGAAAGGTTGGCCGCCGATTAGGTTTGTACCGGCTTCTAGGCGTACAAATGAGATTCGCTCTGCGCCGTAGTCGGCAATGGTTTTTTTTAGAAGCTCAGGAGACATGTTACCTTTGAAGGGGTTGGTGCTTTCAACGATTAATGCTTCAGGGTGGTGAATTTCTAAAACGGTACCGCCTTGGAGGCATATGTGTGCTTTTGTGGTTGTGAAGTGGTAATTTGTGGGTACTATGTCGCCTTTTTTTACAAACACTCGGGAGATTATGTGTTCGCATGCACGGCCTTGGTGTGCAGGTAGGACATATTTTGTTCCAAAAATTTCACAGAGTTTACTTTCCAGTTTAGAGAAAGTTGCACTTCCGGCATAGCTGTCATCTGCAACCATCATGGCGCTAAGCTGGAGATCGCTCATAGCGTTTACGCCGCTGTCGGTTAGCATGTCTAGAAATGTGTCTTTATTTCGGAGCAGAAAAGTATTGTTACCAGCTTCCTTAATGGCTCTTAATCGGTCATCAATGGGCAATAAATTTAGTTTTTGTACAACACGCACTTTGTGCATTTCAAGGGGTACAGCGTTACCGGTATAGAATTTTAATTCTCGCATACTGGTCTCCTCATCTCTTCTGCTATCTTTAGGTAATATAATTATATGCTTTGATATAAAAACAGATAACATTAAGACAAACAACAAATTCACAAGACCTAGCGTATTTATTGTTTACTAGATCACATATTGCATGTTTTGAGAATACTAAGTTCACAATTATTTTAGCATGATACAGATACATATTACCGAATTGTTCGATCGTGACATTGACATAATTTCACGACACATCAAAAACATATTCGCCAAACCCAAGCTAGACCAAAAAGCAATGTACAAAATTTACACATTCCAAATTCAGACAAACCAAGTCTTCCCGTGACTCCCTGATTATTGGATAGTTGAGCTTGTTCGAACGGGTAAAATATCAGGGTTTTAAAGTTAACCTAGGGAGAATAAATAAGAACTGTTTAGGTATCCAGAAGTTGCGATATTATAATTACTCTTAGCAACTATTGGCGATTTGGGCTACATACCCATCATGCCGTGTTCATGTTCGCCTTCTTCGCCTATGTGGTGTAAGACATGGAGACCTAAGCCTGTTGCTGCGCCTGCGGCTAAGCCTATGAGCAGGTTGTTTAGCCACTCGAAGTGCCACAGTAAGGCAATTACAACAAGGATGTCAAATCCAATGGCTACGACAAGGTAACCAACACACCACATTTTAACGCTCATACCACGGGGCTTGTTGATACCTATACCACCCAGCAAACCCAGCATAATTAAAAAACCAACTAATGCGTAGATTAGATTAAAGTCGAAGTCCATTTGGTGCACCCTTACATTTGGCTATGTTCCGCTTGGGCTTAATTAGGATATTGGGCCAATACAGTAACTAACACGTATCGTTGTTTAGCAAGGTTGCTAATCTTTTTTAGGGTCACCATCCAATTTCTATGCGTTTGGGTGAACAGATGGCAAACTTTGATGTTCGGCAATGCCATAAATGGGCACAGTTACTAAACGAGCGTAAGGTAAAACTTGACCAAGCACTGTGTGCCATTGATAAGCAAGATTCTGATTTAGCAAAAAAACTAGTTTCACAGATTTTCGCCGGTTTTATGGGTGGCAAACAAGCTGACCCCGGCATGGCGGGTTCGTTGCTCTATCACATGGCAATGATTACCAAAATGGAGACTGAAACACAAGTACTCCTCGACGAGCTGGACACCAACCAACCAGACATTTCAGATGCACTATCCAAGATTTATGGCGAATTCTATGCCGATGCTCAAGAACTCGTCAAAGAATTCATGGTACTAAACTTTGATTTCCAAAAAATTGCAACAATCAAACACCCCAACAGTGAAGAAAAAATCAGCATATTTAACAAGCTAAAAGAACAACAAAAAAAGACCGAGATACTACTATCAAGCAAAGACGCCCAAGCCGCACAGACATTAGAGAAGCTGTTTGGGGATTGGGCCGAACAGGTTGTCTTGATGCGGCTTCTCCAAGAATATGAAACCATCCGAGGACTACTGGTTCTATCCGAACTTGTAAAGTTAGAAGGCTTGGAGACTGTGGATGCGGCGATGGAGAAGGTGCGTGACAAGTTTGGGCAGGAAACAGTCAACATTGCCTTGGATGTGACCCTAAAAGTAGGCATGCGCCGTGAAAAACTTCAATCAGTCATGCTAAGTGATCACTTCATAAACATGAACATGGGTATGGAGAATTTGGATGGCAAGATGGAGTTTCTTAACTGTCCCATCTATGGAAGCCATCGAGTTGCAGAAGAAAGATATGGCGTTGACCCAAAAACTACGGCATTGTTCTGCAGGCATTTCTGTTTTGCTCATGCTAAGGCCATGCTTGATACGGTTTTGCCGTTTCCCTTTACGCTTTGGCAACCCAAACGTCTTGCCAGCGATGGTATATGTGAATATTACCTCAAACTTGCCTACTCACCCCAAGCCCAAAAACCAGAGCGGTTTGTGCCTCTGGTTATGTCTTGGAATGTTACCCGAGAATGCAATCTCAAATGCAGTCACTGCTATCTAGACGCGGATGGAAAGAAACTAGATAATGAATTATCTACCCAAGAGGGCAAGCAGCTGATGGATCAAATCAATGAAGTCAGTCGGCCTCTGCTTATTCTTAGCGGCGGAGAACCTATGTTGCGGCCTGATATTTTTGAACTCATTGAGTATGGTTCCAAAAAAGGAATCAAAATGGGATTGGGAAGCAGCGGCTATCTCATCGATGATGCTGTTGCAAAGAAGCTTAAAACGTCAGGTATTGCAACGGTTTCTATTAGTCTTGACTCGCATATCCCTGCGCAACATGATGATTTTCGTGGTGTAAATAATGCTTGGGAGCGCGCGGTCAATGCCTGTAAAGCTTTACGTAAAAATAATGTGCTTGTTCAGGTCAACACTACTCTTACCCATGAAAACTATGATCAAATAGATGACATCATGAGTCTGGCCGAATCTATAGGCGTTGAAAATTTCCATTTATTCTTCTTGGTACCCACTGGGCGCGGTGTCAAACTCACCGATATTTCACCCCAAAAATACGAAGAGATGATAACCACTACGTTTGCCAAAGTCCATCGCCACCGCTTAAACGTACGTCCCTCCTGTGCACCACAGTTTATGCGTATTGCCCAAGGCATGAACATGGATATGAGGCAGTGGATCCGGGGATGCATTGCAGGTATGTACTATTGCCGCATCTATCCCAACGGTGATGTAACCCCCTGTCCCTATATGCCAATCAAACTAGGCAATGTTCGTGAACAGAGCTTCAAAGATATCTGGTTTAACTCTGAGGTCTTCAAAAATCTCCGTAACCCCAACAGTCTCAAAGGCAAATGCGGCGCCTGCGAATACAAAATACAATGCGGCGGCTGTAGAGCCCGAGCCTATGGTTTATCCAGCGACTTTATCGATTACTGCGGCGATCTTCATGTACCCTCTGAACAGAAAAAAGATTACCTAACCGAAGACCCCTGGTGCGTATATCAACCAAAAAACTACTAACCAACACACGCCCAACTCACGGGCAAATAAGTTAGTAGTAGTTGCTAGGCGGTGCTGTATGTATGTGGAGAGTTAAAATGGGTAAGAAAACAAAACAGCCACATCACACAGCAACCGTCAAGAGGATAATTAGGATTTTGGCCGGCAACATTTAACTTAAGAAACCTTACCATATTAACACTCTATAGGAGGTCAAGGTATAGATGCATATGGGCAACTTTCAGAGTTTCTTTGGAACGTTTAAAGAGACCTCCCTAGCCTGTATCCTTGACTTAGGCGGATTACTTGCAGGGTTTATGATCGCTCTGCAACTCAATGTTTTTGAGATTACCCCGTGGGCTATAGCACTCTATCCTGCGATAATTAGTGTCAAAGCAATTATTACGGGGTTACTTACAGGGCGTTTAAGCACAGCTCTACACTTAGGAACCGCTTATCCGCGCTTTTTTGGTAATACTAAGAGTTTCTATAAACTTCTCAGCGCAATGATTGTTCTAACCCTAACAACAAGTGCAACCATCAGCCTAGTTGCGATGTTGTTTGGTTCTCTGTTTTGGGGCGTTGCAATCAGCGAGTTTCCAGCCATTCTCACAGTCATGGTTGCTACCCTCTCGCTGGGATTGCTAATTACGTTGATAACGATTAAATTTACTTTTATCTCCTTTAAACGGAGCCTAGACCCCGACACAATCGTCTATCCTGCAGTTTCCATCTTGGCTAATATACTGATAACTTTTCTCTACATAGTGGTTCTCAATCTATACTTCTCAGTTGGGCAGTGGGCAATTGTCATCTTTGGGTTAATCAATGTGTTTTTAGTGTTGGCTATTTTGCCCCTAAACGCTCGAGATAGGGAATTTCGGCAAATCATCAAAGAATCCCTGCCCACCATACTCCTAGTTGCTTTGCTGGTAAACATTACAGGCACATTCCTAAAAAGCATAAGCAACATCATAAGTGGCAACAGAACACTCTACACCGTATACCCTGCTATGATTGATATGATGGGTGATGCGGGTTTGATAGTGAGCTCGGCAGCTACGGTGAAACTTACGCTTGGAGTTTTATCTCCGACCTTGGGTGCGATTAAGAATCATGCAAAAAGTATTCTGAGTGCTTGGGTATCGACGTTTATGTTCTTTGCAGTCATAGCGGTGTTGGCATTGGCAATCAATGGTCCTTTTACGGGGGCAGTTTTGGGTAATCTGCTATTGATTCTTTTGGTTTCAAACGTGATTGCTTTTGCAGCTATTGTGCTAGTGCTTTTTGCTATTTCGATTTTGACGTTTAAGTATGGTTTGGATCCGGATAATTTTGTCATCCCGCTGGTAAGTGCTGTGGCGGATGCTCTAACTACAATAGCGTTGTTTGTGGCGTTATTGTTGCTGTTTTAGAGCGCATAATTAAAATATGCTAGAAGAGGTATTGATTGGTTGGAGCGCTCTTTAAACATTGCACAAGTTTGAGAAAGTAGAGTATAAACCGATCCCTGTCCGTGAACTACTTTTACAAATGAAAAATATCTCTGAATTAATGATAGACCTGGCCTACTCATCAGCACTCTATAACGATAAAGATCTAGCGGAAGATGTGCTGGCACTAGAAGATCGAGTGGATAACTTGGCCTATCTGCTAGAGATGGAGATTATGCTTGCCGCACGCGACCCCAGAGACGCAGAACAACTCATTGGGGTTTCAACGGTTGCAGCATCGGCAGATAAGATATCTGATGCCGCAGGCGATATAGCAGCCATTGTTACCCGCAATATTGGTATTCACCCGATTATAGGGGAGATTTTTGAAAAAGTTGAAGAGCGTATCATGAAAGTTACTGTGCAACCCAATTCGAGTTTGATTGAGAAACAAATTGGTGAACTTGACCTAGCGGCGAGTATGGGTGTGGATATAATTGCTATCCGTCGTAATCATGACTGGATACTTAACCCCAACAAGCAGGAACGGGTTTACCAAGCAGATATTCTCATCACGCGTGGTGCACCCTCAGGTGTAGAGGAATTCAAGGATTTAGCAGAGGGCGATCTAACCACTATGGATGGGGAGAATCGGGTCAAGTTTGAGGAGATTGTTTCACGCTTTGTGGAATTGAAAGATACCTCAGAGTTGATGATGGATTTAGCGTATTCGGCTTTGATGCTTAACAGTAAAGAGCTCGCAGATGAAGTTGAGCGACTTGAAGAGCGTATGGATGATATGCATACCGACTTTGAGTTACTGGCTTTAAAGAGCGGGTTTAAAAATGAAGAAGCACCAGGTTTTCTGGGATTAATTCGTCTGGGGATGGCAACTGAGAAAATTGCTGATGCCGCCGCAGAAATAGCAGAGGTGGTGCTACGCGGTATTGAGCCGCATCCTATTCTCAAGTTAGCTATTCGAGAAGCTGAAGAAACCGTTATGCAAACCAAGGTAACACTGGATTCACCGCTGATAGGTAAGAGCTTAAAAGAGGCCCGGGTACATGATGAGACTGGCATGTGGGTGCTGGTTATAAAACGTGATGATCTGTGTGTTCGTCCAAGGCCTGACACAAAAATACGGGCAGGCGATATCTTGGTTGCCAGCGGATATGCCGAGGGCACCGATGCCCTAAAGAGACTGGCCTCACCAAAACAAGAAGACGACTCAGAAGACACCGAAAACACCGATATATAGCCGCAAGCCGCAAAAAAGCGGCACTATTTTTCCGCTTTATTTCTATGCAACACGACTTTGTTTATGCGTTAACATCGAACTCAAAGCAATGTTAGCGTTGGCAGGGCATATAAAAATGGGTGTAACAACACAGACATTTGAGCAAATAAATCCGCTTTGACGGTTAAAAGGGCAACAGCAAAATCCTTAATTCTTATCAGCAGGTAATAGTTTGATTTGTGGATGTCTGTATGTTTAAATTGCAAGATAATTCTAGTTCAGCATCATCGTCAACACTATCTTCCGAGATTCAAAAAACCCCTAAGAAACAGCGTCAAATTTTCTATGCCATCATTACGGTGTCGGTTGTACTTGTCGTGATATGCGCAACCGTTCTTTTGATTCCGCAAAATGAGAGTTCACCTCGGGAGTTGAGCTTAAACTATGCTGTAGGTGAGCGTATGACTTATGAAAATACAAACATACTAACAAGCCAAATAGCAGAGGTAGAACGTTCTTTGTCAGATACTGCCATCTATAGGCATGACCAGAATTCAACCTTAATTATAGAGGTTCTAAGTGAAGACAGCGAGAGCTACACAGTAAGGCAAACAGGCACCATGACCCCCGATGTAGGTATAACTATATCACCACTCACGCGATCCATTGACAAAGCAAGTTATTACATCAACTTTGTTGAGCCACAGGGACAATTTATTTTCCACAACATCGACAGTAACCCAACATTTTTAGCCTACTTGGCCCAAGACAAAATTGCGGTGGGCGATGTCTGGACCATATCTGCAAACGTCGGTGAGGCAAATTTGGGGAGGACAGGCGAATTCATACTAAAATTTGCAGGAATACAAGAAATAACAGTTCCAGCAGGTACCTTCCAAACCATGCGTATTGAAATAACCAGTAAAGACCTAAGCTCTCGGTAATGTCCTAAACTTAAGCTTTAAAAGTGTGGTGGCATATACAAGCGGTGAAAAAGAGCTTGTGTGTTATATGGTGTCAATAGAAATAAAATGTCCTCACTGCAACAGTAACAAA
>JAIRQQ010000013.1 GCA_031256395.1 Nitrososphaerota archaeon | reverse complement strand
CGACTTTGGGACAAAATTATTTGTGCCGAATTTCTTTGGTGTTTATGTTTTCTAGGTAGTTGAGGTAGCAGAGGCGTTTGAGGTTTTGGTTGCAGGCTCTGCTAAAGGCCTCTTGTTGTCTGCGGATATGGATTTTTTTACGCAGAGCAATAGGGTAGGCACGCTTTAGAGTTGAGAAGCTGCCCTCGGTGTTGGAGCGTTTGTGGTAATCTTCTAGCCAATGTTGGGGATCAGATATAAAATCCTCAAGCATAACGCGCCAGGCAGGACTGTGCCCTTGGCGCAGCGATCCGCTTATTATAGGATAGAAGCGGGGCACCGCACCCAGCGCGGCCACCAAATTACAATTATCTCTTGAGGTGTAGGCCGCATCACCAGTTACCAGGGTTATGTGTTTGTAGTGTTTGGCCGTTTGGCTTAGAAGCGGCCCAAAATAGGGTGATTCATTATCGGTCGCGCTGTTGGCAAATTTGAAGGCGGAGAACAACTTGTATTTGAGGCCCACCATAACCAAAACTTTCTCATAACCGTTCTGAATTTGTTGATTTTTTGCCGATCACGCGCATAGTTTTGCTTACAAGAAGTGGCCAGTCCTGTTGCATCGGGACCAAACTCGTGCTCCAGCTCACTTAGGGGCAGCTGGGTTAATTCAAAGACTTCTTCGAGGATTTGGCGGACCTCCATATCTTGGTAGGCGCGCTCAAGGGTTTGTAGCTAAAAAGTGTGGTTAGGTGCAATTTTTCTTTAAAGAGCATTAGGTAGCCTTGGGCGATGCGGTTAGAGAGCCCAAAATATTGTGCTATGAGCACTGCTTTGGCTTGGTCTAGGGGGTTGGTTTTGGGTCTGCCGGGGCTATGGGGCTGTTTTGGTGGGTTTTGGATTGCAAGGTTGCGGGCGGCTTGTTCGGTGGTGTTGCGGATGAGGTTGAGCAGGTCATTTATTTCGTTTATTTGGGCTTGGTCGTATTTGGTCCAGTTGATAACTTTTGGGGGTTGGGGTTGGTAGTGGAATTTACCGGTTTTTATTTGGGTTAGGAGGTGGTGGAGTTTTTGCTGCTGGGGTTTGATTGTCGTGTTATCACCTGCCTGTTATTATTTGGGTGTCACATTTATAAATCTATGCGTAGTTATTACGCATACAAAATTAATATGGCGGCAGGTGACAGTACAAGTATGCAGGGTAAGCTGATTGTTTTCCGGGTCTACAAAAACACAGAGAAACAAACCACCAACAGTTTAACTACTCTAAACCGCTTTGTGCAAAAGTTCTATGGCCAAGATACCACCAATCATGGCGGCAAATACAAACACCACCGCCGCGGTCTGCTGGAAGATATTCCCCATATAAAGCTCATACGCGGTGTCATAATTGTGCGAGAGACTGATTTGGAAAAAATTCTAAACTTTTTAAATACCTACAACGCCGAAACCTGGACACGAGACATCACACTAACCCCTGAAGACGAAAAAACCCTAACCCAAGAACCATAGAATTTTGTCCCAAAGCCGGTTTAAACCGCTAAAGTTAAAGCTAACCCAACAAATAAGATAGAACACGTCCATTGTGGCGGGGCTTTCGGCTAGCATGGTCTAGGCTTGTAGCCTCGGGCGCTATAGACCCCGGTTCAAATCCGGGAAGCCCCACCAACTAATTATTTAGTCTTGCTTTATCCACTCTTTGAATTTCCAAAAAACACAGCTGTCAATAATTTAGCAAACCTATAGTATAATTTTCGTACAATTCCTGCAAAATTACACCATATCCAGTGATCTATTGTAGGGGGGAGGTTAAGCTATTGAAGTAAGACTGATACCCCAAAAATTTGAGAATACAAAGGGTGGTCGTTGAGAATAGCTGGTTTTATCCAAGCAATAGTTTGAAAATGCCAATTGGTTGTTAGGGTTTTTTTGTTTTTAGTTTGCCAAACCCTACTGCGGCTTTGATTAGGTTTTCTAGTGCTGCATAGTCGCTATGTTGTACTGTTATCTCGGCTGTTTTTTGATAGTTACCGTGTTTGGCTTGCAGAACATATTTTTCGAATTCATCATCTAGGAGGTTTTGGGTTTTTATGGGTTTTCCATTTAGTAAGCGGAGGTTACAGTTGGTACAGTATTCAAAGTCAAATTCCATTTTTCGGTTCTCCGAGTTTCCTTCTCCAAAATAGTTAGGGGTTGTTGCCAGCTTGGTAAATACTACGTCATCGAATTCCACAAAGAGCATATGGGTTTTTTTGAGGTCATGTTTATGGTCTAGCACATTATCACCAAGTGGAGAGCTACCCAATGGAAGAGGTAGTCTATTGTAGTTGTTTGGTAACATATGGGTGTTAAACTAAAAATGCTTTCTAGGACAATCTGGGCAGTTTGTTAGGTTGGTTGTTGGTTGGGGTTTTGGGTTTTTTCGTAGGCTTGGGCTATGTTTTTGGTTGTTAGGGTTCCAATTATTTGGGTGGGGTTTTGTTTTTGTACGACGGGGAGTAGGTCGAGTTGTTCTTTGAGTCTGAGTTTGTCGGCTTCAAGGATTGATTGATCGTCAAAAATTACAATGTTTACCAGGGGGATCTGCTCAATGTGTAGGAGGTTGTGTTGTTGGGGTGGGATTTTTGTGATTTCATTTTGGGTCACAATGCCTAGGTATGCTCCGTTTTTTTGTACTAGGGCGTTGTGGTGTTGGTTTTTTTGCATGTGTTCTTGGGCTTCGGTGAGGGTTTGGGTTGAGTCTAGCATGGTTGTGTCGGGTTGCATGATGTCTTTGACTTGGAGTTGGGCGAGTTTTGTGGTGAGTTGGGTTTGTTGGCCTTCTTGGTTTGCGCCTATGTAGACAAATAGTCCGATTATGATTAGTAGGAAGTAGCCGGGGAGGATGAAGCCTACAATGACCATGGCTATGCCTAGTATGCGTCCGGTGATTACTGATAGGCGGGTTGCTTTGGAGTAGTTCATGTGTTGGGCCAAGACGGCTCGCAGGACGCGTCCGCCGTCCATGGGAAAAGCGGGTATTAGATTGAAGAGGCCTAGGAGGATGTTTAGGGTGGCTAGGTCTAAGATGAGGTTGCCGGTTAGGGTGAATGTGAGGGCGGCGGGGAGGAGTTGGGGTGTGAGGGCCAAGCCTATGGCTAGGATTATGGTGCCTAGGATTAGGCTTGTTAGGGGGCCTGAGAGGGCCATGCGCCATTCTTGTGCGGGGTTGTTTGGGGGGTCTTCGATTTCTGAGACTCCGCCGATGGGGTAGAGTACGATTCTGCGGACTTTTATGTTGTAGCGGCGTGCGACTATGGAGTGGGCGAGTTCGTGGAAGACGACAAATATGAATAGTGCGATGATTATGAAGAAGAAGTAAAAGTTTAGGTTGCTTAGCAGGGAGAGTACAAAAATTGCTAGGATGAGAAGAAGAAAGGTGAGGTGGAGCTCGATGGGTATGCCCCATATTGAGCCTATTTTAAAAGAAAATTTCATATATCTAGATTCTCGTGTTGGGCTTTTTAAATTTTCGATTTTGACTTGTTTGCACCAATATAGTAGTCAATTGTTCTATTAGATGTGGAAGTGGTGACCGAAACGTTGATATCAGTAAGCAACATTATTGTGAGTTAAGTGTGAAGCTAGCAAGAGTTAGTCTTATACTTATTACTGGTAAAGAGTCAATGTTTTAAGCGGAATAAAGCTTAAAAGCACCCATATGTATTTGGCATTATTGACGGCAATCGCAATAGGCGAGATTCAGTAAATGGTAAAGGTACAATTTAGCTGCCAATCACAACATAAGTAAGGAGGAAAAAAAGTAATGTTATCACGTGACTGCGACGGGTGCCCCGAAATGAGAGCATGCAGCAAACGCTTCACCATAACCGAAGTGTTTGACAAAGTCTACTGCCCAGACGGAACAGCCCATCTAATCGATGGCGCCTAACCAAACAACAATAAAACAAAAACACAACAGCAAATTCAAACAATCAATAAACAACATATCTTTTTCTTTGTTAATTTTATAAAGCCTAGTTTAGCCAACCAGCCAGATTTCCTAATCAGGTTTGGAGAGGGGGTGGTGTAAATTTTAATATCGCGTGGTGTATTCTCTGAAGCGAAAAACATGGATTATATAATAATCGCCGATGCATACGAACAAATTGAGAGCACCACTAAACGCTTAGAAATGACCGATCACCTAGTGAGTCTGCTAAAAAAAACACCCCAAGACGTCATTTCAAGGGTAATTTATTTAACGCAGGGCAAACTCTACCCCGACTTTGTGGGCATAGAGATGGGCGTTGCCGAAAAACTAGCCATCCGTGCCCTAATGCGCGCTACGGGCAATAGTGAAAAAGCGATTCAAAATGAAATTCAAAAAAGCGGCGACATCGGCGAAACTGCAGAAAAACTCCTCACCAAACGCAAACAATCCACGTTTTTCACAAAACACCTAACTGTTGAGCGGGTCTATGAAACCCTAGATAAGCTGGCTAAAACCAGTGGCTCAGGCGCAGTAGACACAAAGATGGTACTCTTTAGCGGACTCTTAATCGATGCCGTCCCCAAAGAGGCCAAATGGCTCATTCGAACAGTCACAGGAAACCTGCGCCTAGGCATCGCAGACATGACCGTATTAGATGCTCTAGCCATTGCCTATGGCGGAGGCAAAGAAACCCGCGAAAAAATCGAGCGCGCATACAACATTTCCTCAGATCTGGGCAGAGTCGCAAATGTCGCAGCTGAAAAAGGCCTAGAGGGTATAGAGAAATTCCAAGTCAGCGTAGGCGAACCTATTCGCCCCATGCTTGCTGAACGGCTCGGCGTACCGGAGGAGATTTTGGAGAAATTTAGCGGCAAATGTCTCGCAGAATACAAATACGACGGCGAGCGAATCCAAGCACACAAAAAAGGCGATACCGTACAACTGTTTTCGCGTCGGCTCGAAAACATCTCAAGCCAATACCCCGATGTAGTAGAGCTTATCCGCACACAAATAACAGCCAAAGAAGCAATCCTTGAAGCCGAATGCGTCGCTATGGATCTTGAGAGCGGGGATATGCGTCCTTTCCAAGAATTGATGCATCGCAGACGCAAATACGGCATACAAGCCGCCATCACCCAATACCCCGTCTCACTGTTTACCTTCGATGCTCTCTATGTAGATGGTGTAGATCTAACTCAAACGTCTCTGCCGCAAAGACGTCAAACCCTTGAGAAAATTATCAATCCAAACATTCGCCTAAAACCTGCCATTCAACAACTTGTCAAGACCCCCAAGCAGCTCGAAGACTTTTTTGAACGAGCCATAGAGGAGGGCTGTGAAGGGCTGATGTGTAAATCCATTAGTGAGGATTCGGTGTATCAGGCGGGTAATCGCGGCTGGCTTTGGATCAAATATAAGCGCGACTACAAAAGCGAAATGACCGATACGGTGGATTTGGTGGTTGTGGGAGCGTTTCATGGCCGAGGCAAACGCGCCGGCGCCTATGGCGCACTGCTCCTAGCAACCTACAACCCCAAAAATGATACCTTTGAAACTGTAACTAAATGCGGCACCGGCTTTACCGATAAAGATCTTAGCCAACTCTATGAAATGCTGCAAAATCATGTGGTTGCTCGCAAAAATAGTCGTGTGCAGTCCACCTTGGAAGCTGATGTTTGGTTTGAACCCTCCTTAGTCTTAGAGATCCTAGGTGCCGAGGTCACCCTTAGTCCTATTCACATGGCAGCTATGGATGCAATACGCAAAGACAGCGGCATGGCAATTCGTTTTCCCCGCTTCACAGGCAAATACCGCACCGATAAGAGCCCCCAAGATGCCACCACCTCAAAAGAAATTGTCACCATGTACAATGGGCAACTCAAAAAAATCGGTGACACCGCCTCGCCATAAGCAGGCTAAAACCTGATTAAGAGCTGTGCATAATGTAGTTGGAAGGGAGATGCAGGTTGGCACAAGACTCTGAGAGAATGAAAGCCATGATTGCTTTCAAAAAACGCCTAGAAGACCAACTAGAAAAATTAAATACTGAGATCCAAGAAGTACAAGCAACACTTGATGCAGTTAACACCATTGTGTTAGAGAAGGGCTTCAAACGCGGAGATCTAAAAGAGATTCACTCCACACAACCACCGACTATGCCAAAAGAAGTAGTACTGCCTAAACCCACTGAGCAACCAACCCCAACACCCGCACCCGCCCCAGCATCGACATCATCAGTGGCAACGGCAACGGTACCGGGTCCTGCAATTGTAACTGAAACTGAGACGGTCATACCTCTAAAAACCATGGCGGAGGAGCCTTTGGCATTGATGTATTTTGAGAAACAACAAATACATGTGATGCCTGATGAGAGTAAAAATTTTAGCGTCAACACCCAGCCGTTTACTACTTTTCTAGTTGAGAAAGTGTTTGCCAAGATGCAGGAAAAAGATAAAGAATTTGTGCGCTTAGGCCAAATGACTCCGGATCGGATGTTTAGCTACAATATCATCCGGGAAGGTGAATACATAAAAGAGATAATCATAAAAAACGTCGATGAAGAACGTCTAAAAGAACTTAAATCAAGCGTCCGCTGGACTCTTGAAAAAATGTATGAAAAAATGAAAACCCCAAGCACCAAAGACCCCTAACTCTCTGAGCCAAGTTCTAAACGGGGCAAGATGCAAAGATGCAATAACCAAGTTAGAGCATCTAAGCAACCATCAGTATGTTTATAGGTGTTTGGTTAGGGCTTCGGTTATGTGGGGTTTGGGGCATAATCCAACGAGCCGATCAACTTCTACGCCATCTTTGAATACAATCATGGTGGGGATGCTATAGACATTGAATTTCTCAGCAGTTTGAGGACTTTCATCCACATCCAGTTTACCCACTAAAACTCTACCGTTATACTCTGCGGCAATTTCTTCAATGATGGGTGCTAAGGCTCTGCAAGGACCACACCATGTAGCCCAAAAATCCACCAACACCACTGGATTATCTTTGATGGTCTGCTCAAAATTTGAATCTGTAATATGGAAAGGTTGAGTACTCATATCTATCTCCACTAAAAAGCAAACACACATTTGATATAAAGCGTTCGCGACACAAAAAACAACCCCAAACAACAAAGGCCACAATCAATTTAGCCACTAAACCAACTATAGAATACAAACAGACACACATCAGCCGTCTAGGAACTGCAACTAAGTAGTCTGCACTCAATAAAAATATAAAAAGTGAAGAGATTGCCTGATTTTTCAGGCGTCTATTCGATTTTCCATTTCTTGGCGACTTTAACAACCAAGAATACGAGGAAAGCCACTATGACAAAGGTCATCAGCGCGACGAGGAATTGTCCAACACCAAAGACACCGATGCTATAGGTTGCCAAGTTATCTATGCCAGGAATGGCTAAACCAATTGCTGGCAGAAGCAAATTTGCAACCAAGGATTGAACAAGTGTACCCACATACAGTGCTATGATAAAAGCAACTGCAAGTCCAAAAATTTTGTATTTGGATAGAAATTCTTTGAACTCATTCCACAAACCGTGTGGTGGAGGTGGTGGTGGAAGTGGTGATTTTTCTAGTGCTTCTCGTATTTTTTTTAATTCGGACAGTACTTCTTCTTGACTCAAATTTAGTCCCCTTACCGTGTAGTATTATTTAGTGCTTGGTTTAAAAAGACTTGTCATTACTGTGAGTGATTGAGTACACCCACAAAGCCACATATACAAATCAAACCTCAAAGCTTCAACCAGCATCCCCGTCAAGTCAGGATTGTAATATGAACCTACAGATAGTCTACGGGGTTTTCAAAACCGCTTTAATCGATTGGTTAGATGATAATGCAGTTTTGCGATCTGCGGCGTTGACTTTTTTTATTATTTTGCCGCTGCCCACCTTGCTTCTTATTGTTACAGCTATATTTGGATTGTTTTTAGGGGAGCAACAGGCCATTCAGGTGTTAGTTCAGCAGATAAGTGCTGTTGTGGGGCCGGCGGTGGCTGATTTGTTTAGTCAGCTGATTAAAAATACGGGTTCACCGTTTACGTCGGCTTGGACTGCGATTGTAGTGGTGGGTTTCTCGATTGGGGGAGCCATTGGTGCGTTCTCGGTTCTTAGTGACACTATAAACTGTATATGGGAGATTCAGCTGCCAAAGAGGCAGCCGTTTTGGCGGCAGGTTAAACAAAAGATCAGACCTTTTGCTGTGGTGTCCTCGCTTGGGTTGATTGTGATTGCTTGGACCAGTATTACGCAGGGGTTGGTTAGAGCCATAACGATGCTCTCTACTAGCGAAATTTTGATTTTGGTAGAGCTTACTGCTACGCATATTGTGCTCTCATTTGGAGTAACAACGTTGCTCTTGGCAATTATCTACAAGGCACTTCCAGAAACTAGGGTGCAGTGGCGTGATGTTACCTTAGCGGCTGTAACTACCGGAGTTGCTTTTACGCTAACTAACTATATTTTTGGCGTCTATATCCAAGTATTTACAGTTACCACAGTTGCGGGTACTGCGGGTTCGCTTTTGATTATTTTACTGTGGATTTTTATTCTCAACCAAATCTTGCTTTTTGGAGCAGAGGTCTCCAAAGTCTATGCTACAACAGTGAACGCGCTTAAAAAAACTCACACTATAGAGAAGAGACTTCAGGGTTAGATGGTACTTAGGGTAGTGTTTTTTGATGGTTTGTCGTTTTTTCTTTGGTGTCTCCAACAGTTAGATTATAATTAGTCATAACCTCAAAAACAGAAGGGATATATAGATGATTTAGGTTCTATCTTTGTGTAAGTTTTGACGGTATATATGTTGACGTATATACGTTAACACGTACTTTTAATACGGTTTTTATGAGGAAAAATTTTTATGAGTGACAATTTTAGGTTAGGTTCAAATTTTAAGTTAAGACATTCTAAAAGAAATTTATTTGTTATTTCTTTGATATTTATGTTGGTTTTTTCTGTTTTATCGGTTTATATGTTAACAGCGACTGCGGCAGATCCGGTGTTTGTTGGAACTGAAACAGACCTTAGAAATGCCATTGCCAATGCCGCTGGTCCCACGGTTATTTCTCTTAACAATGATATCCAGCTCACAAACACACCTCTTAGCATTGCCGCTGGACAAGATATTACGTTGATAAGCAGTGGTACGAGCGTATTTTTTAAATTAATTGGTGTTTCAGGAACAAACACCATCACTATCAACTCTGGCGGAGTATTGGAACTTGACGGAATTGTTGTAACACATAATAGCGGGGCGCTGGGTAGAGGGGTTTATGTTGATTTTGGCGCTACACTTACGCTAAGTAGTGGCGAGATCACAGGAAATAACGTCTATACTGGCGGCACTATTAGCGATGCACAATATGGCGGCGGTGTTTATAACTGGGGTACTTTTACCATGAATGGCGGTACAATCAGCGAAAACGCGGCATATAATGGCGGCGGAGTCTATAGCATAATCAGTTTTACTATGAATGGGGGTACTTTTTCTGAAAATACTGCTGGGGGTGCCGGCGGCGGCGTTGGTAATTTGGGTACGCTTGTTATAAATAATGGACTGTTTTATAGAAACCAAGCGGTAAATGGCGCAGGCGTTTTTAGCGGCGTTTATAGTACCTTAACTGTGGTTAATGGTACTTTCTTAGAAAACCAAGCGGTAAATGGCGCAGGCGGCGGAGTCTACAACGATGCATACAGCACCTTTACGCTCATAGATGGACTTTTTTCCAGAAACCAAGCGGTTGCGGGTGGCGGTGTATACAATTTAGGTCCTTTTGATATGATTGGCGGCGTTATTGGCGGTCCCACTATAGCGGATGGTAACATTGCTACTGATAGCGGCGGCGGAGTCTGTGATAATGGTCTGTTTAGTGTTTTTAACATGTATGGCGGCATGATCGTTAACAACACGGCTACAAATTATGGCGGTGGAGTAGAGAGTGCGGCTGGTTTGTTCAATATGTTTGGCGGTGAAATTTTAGATAATTCTGCTGAATTTGGCGGCGGAGTTTTTATTTGGGACATAAGCACCGTCAACATGGAGGGCGGCACACTTTTTGGTAACACGGCCACTTTTTATGGTGGTGGGGTGTACAATTTTGGCGGCACCTTTACTGTGTTTAGTTCTGATGCAATAATTGCTAACAATACAGCGGGTTTT
The DNA here is from genome assembly GCA_031256395.1 of Nitrososphaerota archaeon. GTDB lineage: Archaea > Thermoproteota > Bathyarchaeia > Bathyarchaeales > Bathycorpusculaceae > Bathycorpusculum. The sequence goes on along the minus strand of JAIRQQ010000013.1, from coordinate 2,960 downwards.
GATGGCGGCGGAGTGTATAATGATGGTTCTTTTGTGATGTCAGGAAATGCAGTGATTGCTAACAATACAGCCAGCGATAATGGAGGTGGAGTGTATAATGCAGGTCCTAATGCCAAATTTACCATGACGGGCGGCATAATCGGCGGCGATGGTGGTATTGGTGGTAATTCTGCGTATGATGGCGGTGGAGTGTATAATGATCATGGCACCTTTACTATGTCAGGTAATGCAGCTGTATTGGGTAATAGTGCTACTTTTGGCGGCGGAGTCTACAATAATGGTGGCACATTTGACTTAGGTGACCCCACATCCTTAGAGATAGTTCGTGTCTCGGGTAATACGGCCTCAAGTAATGGCGGGGGCGTATACAGTACAGGTGCCACGGCTCTCTTCAACATGTTTAGCAATGCAGTCATCTCAGATAACACAGCAGGTATTGATGGCGGGGGTGTGTTTAATGTCAATGCAGGTGTTTTTAACATGTATGGCGGCGAAATTTTAACCAATTCAGCAGGCACCGGAGGCGGAGGCGTAGACACCAGCGGTGAATTTAACATGTATAGTGGAAAAATTGCATATAACACTGCACACGGAGCCGCGGGAGTACTAAACTATCACCATTTCAATATGTTTGGCGGTGAAATCACCGATAACACCTCCACCGGGTATGCCGGAGGAGTAGAAAATAATGGAAGCAGTGCGCTGGGTCTTGCTACTTTTAACATGTATGGAGACACAATCATTGCCAACAACACCGCTGTGTATGGAGGCGGCGGCGTATACAACTCAGATAATGCCATCTTTAACATGTATGATATGGCTCTGATTTCAGACAATAGTGCTGTTGGCTCAAGTACCAATGATGGTCGGGGAGGCGGGGTACACAACAGCAACAACGCCACCCTAAACATGTTTAACAACGCACTTATCTCAGACAATTTTGCGCTCTTTGGCGGCGGAGTATTTAACGACTTCAACACCACAACCAACATGGTAAATGATTCGGCCATTTTAGATAATACGGCCTCCTACTATGGCGGCGGCGTATACAACTGGAACCCCTACACCTCAGAACCCTCCCTTATCAGCATGACCGACAAAGCATCCATCTCAGGCAACACCGCAGCCTCCTATGGCGGAGGCATACAAAACACCAACAATGCCCTTATTCGCATATCAGGCGAGGCCGTCATCTCTAATAATTCAGCGCTCTTTGGCGGTGGCATATACACCCTAAGCACACTCCCAAATGCAGTCACCATAAATGGCGGCACCATAGCCAACAACACCGCACGCAGCGGAGCAGGCATATACACAAACAGCCAACTCACCATGACCAACGGCATCATCGCAAACAACACTGCAGTTGTTGACGGTGGAGGGATGTATATTGGATCAGCAGGGTTTGTTGAGCTGCTGACTGGGTCGGTTTATGGCAATGTTGCAGGTAACAATGGTGGGGGTATATGGGTTGCTTATGCAAATCTAGATCATCTTTTTGTGTTTGATGGTATGGTATTTTCCAACAACCGTGCCTCAATGGCATATAACCGAAACCCCATAGACGACAACCTATATCACGCCCAAATAGGCGCTAATGTAGTCTGGACAGAACCTTTCACTCAGGGGTATAACAACTATGACATAAGCTACACAAACGGCACACCCTTTATACTCTATACCGTGACTGTGCTTGATAGCTATGCACCAATAACGGGTGCAGGCAACTATCAAGCAGGTGAAACGGTCACCATAGATGCGGGAGTCCGATCTGGCTACCTCTTTGTTGGCTGGTTTGTTAATGAAGGCGGTATTGCTGTGCCCGACGGTCAAATAGCAACCTTTACTATGCCTCCAAATGATGTTGTCGTAACAGCGCTCTGGAGTCCTATCATCTACAATATCAACTATGTGTTAAACGGTGGAACCAATGACCCATCCAACCCCAACACCTACACCGAAGCAGACCTACCACTACCAATAGCCAACCCCACAAGACCCGGATACACCTTTATCGGCTGGACAGTACAATACACAGACGGCCAACCCGACATAACCCAACCCACCCCAGACTACATCATACCCGCAGGCACCACAGGAGACATCACCCTAACAGCACACTGGATAGAAGAACCAACTCAGAGCAGTTTTAGCGTCACCAAACAAACCATACCTGCTGGATCACCCACAGTCTTTAACTTTGTCACTTCTGCGCCTCCGGGAAGCTTTAGCTTAACTGACGGCACCACCTGGAACAGCGGACCAATGGCACCAGGCAACTATACACTTACTGAGATTGCACAAACAGGCTGGGACCTAACAAACATAATCATAAACGACCCCACCAACAACTCATACATCGACCTAGCAGCACGAACCGTATTTATCAATCTCTCAGCCGGAGAAACCATATCTATACTCTACCAAAACACACAACAGACAGCCCAAACCGGTTCAGTAACCGTTCTCAAAAGCACCTGCCCAACCGACGCACCCAACAGCTTCAACTTTGTCACCTCCATACCCCCGGGAACCTTTAGCTTAACCAACGGCGAAATATGGAACAGCGGACCAATAGCACCAGGCAACTATACACTTACCGAGATTGCACAAACAGGCTGGGACCTAACCAACATAATCATAAACGATCCTGATGGTGGTTCACGCGTTGATTTAGCCACTCGTACCGTCTTTATTGATTTGGACCCCGGAGAAACCATAACCATACTCTACCAAAACGCAGAGCAGGCACCCCAACCAGGCTCCATTAGTGTGAGCAAAGTCACCTGCCCAGTGGGTTCCCCAGAAGTATTTAGATTTGTAACCTCTGCATCGCCGGGAGGCTTTAGTTTAACTGATGGTATGACTTGGAACAGCGGACCGCTAGCACCTGGGATTTATACGATAACCGAGCTGGCACCTGCAGGCTGGACCATAACAAATATCATAGTAAACGACCC
>JAIRQQ010000073.1 GCA_031256395.1 Nitrososphaerota archaeon | reverse complement strand
GGAGTTGCCCGCTTTTAACTGTTTTTTCAGAACCACAATTTTTACATTCAACCATAACAGCCACCGGCTGAATTAATATAAACACACCCTACAATATATCTATTGGTCAACACTCTCTTTTATTTAACTACTATAACGGTGCAGTGAACCAAACGAACTACCTTCTCACTAATGCTGCCCATCAAAATACCTTTGACTTTTCCCACACCCAAATGCCCCAGCACAACAACATCAAACTCGCCTTCTTTTGATACAGCAACAATTTCAGTTGCGGGTTCACCTTCCCGTAGAATAGCCTGAACAATCAAAGCAGGATTTGTTGCGCTTATGCGCTCAACAGCTCTATGGAGAATTGCGTTGTGGAGTTTATGCAGATCTTTGGCAACAACCATCATTTCGTTGCCCGGATACATTGCAGCCGGTAATTCTGTGACGTTTAGAACCGTTAATGTCGCGCAATATTTTTCTGTAAAAGCCATGGCAAAATCTAGGGCGCGTTCTGAATTTTCAGAGCCGTCCACTGCAACTAGAACTTTTTGAATCATACAGGTCCCTGGTAATCTTTCTTGAGACAACATTAAAGCCTTTCTTCAGGCGTTGTCTGGAATGGTTTTTTAGAGAGTAACCCTTTAAGGAAGATAAGCATAGAGTACTACTAGTTTAGAACAAAAGCAGGTGTACACCGATAACTAAGCATACTAAAATCTTCACAATATGCCTCATCGTGTTAGTTGCTCTGCCAGCAATCAGTTTAATCAATGGGGCATCAACAGAAACCACTGAGTCATCTTGGACCAACTTGAGATCCATGCCAACTGGTCGTGGAGATTTTGGAGTCGCAGTGGTTTCTGGAAAAATCTATGTTATAGGTGGAACCAACGGAACAGACAAACCGTTGAATATCGTGGAAGAATACAACCCAGCAACTAACGAGTGGACAACTAAAAGATCCATGCCGACATCTAGAAGCAACTTTGCTACAGCAGTTTACAACGGTAAGATCTACGCCATAGGCGGCATAGATGAATATGGGTATGTGGGAAACAATGAAGCGTATGATCCCATTACCGACCGCTGGGAAACAAAAAGATCTATGCCAACACCCAGATCAGACTTGTGTGCAAACACGGTTAACCAAAGCATCTATCTCATCGGTGGAGAAACTACATACGCCAATATCACAAGCTTGAACGAAGTCTACAACCCCGTAGACGATAACTGGACCACAAAAGCACCGCTTCCAAATGCAGTAAAAGGTTACAGCTCAACGGTTGTGAACAATAAAATCTATGTTATCGGAGGCGCGAAACAAACTTATTCAAGCAGCAGTCTGGTTCGTGTCAACGAAAATCAAGTATACAACACTCAAACAGATCGATGGTCAAACGAAAAAGCATTTCCCTTCACCGTCAGTTGGGGTGCAGCTATTGCTACAACAGGATTTATGGCCCCCCAAAGAATTTACCATTTCGGCGGTTCATCCGCAGAAAATCACAATAGAACAGAAATGTTTGATCCAACAGCTAATTCATGGAGCACCATTGAATCAATGCCTACACTAAGAGACCACTTAGGAGTTGCCAGCATTAACGACATGCTATATGTCATTGGCGGCTTTAACGGCACCACCTGGGTCAACACCATGGAGCAGTTCAAACCCAGCAGATATGGATTGGTACCACCTATGGTACAAATTACAGCTCCCGAAAACAAAACTTACCGAGATGTACCCTTAGCCTTTACCGTTAATAGAAACGCCCACTGGGTAGGATACAGTATAGATGGAGAAGCAAATATTACCATAGGTTCACAGAAAACACTGTACGGTTTATCTCAGGGAGTACATCGAATTGTTATCTACGCTAATGACAGCTCAGGCAACATGGGAGCCTCAAACACAGTTTATTTCTCTGTAGATACAGAGGGCCCCATAATTGAGTTTATATCACCAATCAATCAGGCCGCCTATAGTTCAGCTGACATAGAATTAATCTTTACCTTAAACGAACCTGTCTCGGATCTATCATACAGTCTTAACGGTGAAGAAAAAATAACCTTAGCAGGAAATGTGACTTTACCAGCACTATCCTCAGGGAGACATCGTTTAACAATATATGCAACCGATGAAGTGGGCAATTCATCTGAGGCAACCATTGAATTCAGCATTGAACAGTTTCCCTTTGTCTATATCATAGCGATTATAGCAATCATAATTATCGTTGTAGCCACATTGTACTTACTCTATAAACATAAAAGCGCAAAAACAAAAACACCCTCAAACATAGAAGAATCTATGTAGCAAGTCACACACGCCAAGGAAGGATACTGATGGGTTATGAAATTGATTATCTCACAGGCGAAAAAGCAGGTTGCTCTTCACAGATAACCATAGCCGATCGAATCTTTTACGTTAAACTGTTCACATCTGCGCCTTCAAGGTTTTTTTCCGGAGATCAACAAGGCGTCATACAAAAAGAAATCTCTCAGACAGAATTTGAATTGTGGCTAAACATCCTATCAGACAGCGAAGCAGATAAGGTAGAAATAGAGAAAAAACTGGTACAAGGAAAAAAGTATTAGTTAAACATCTCTCCAACGACTTTTCTTTATTGCAACAAACATAATTATTATACAAGCACCAATCAAAACAGCCCAGTCAATAAACAGATGCGTAGCAGAGAGTTCTAACGCACCTATAGACCAATGCATAATCTCTGCGGCATACGTTGTTGGTGAGAGATAAGCCAAATAGTTGAATGGATAGGGAACAAGAGTTATGGGATAATACACAGGCGGCAAGGTAGCAAATAACAAAGAAAGCAATCTAGAGAAGGCATAACTCTGCACAACATCACTAGAAAAAGTAGCAAGCATAAAACCTATAGCAGTTGAGAGCGCAAACATCAAAAACAACACAAAACCAAATATGGCAATCTGTAGCACAGACGGCTGAATATAGATAGCCGCTAAAGCGATAAGAATAGCTATACCGGGAATAGAGTAAACAAGTTCAGCAATAGACATACCAGCCAGATACATTTTTGCACTAGCAGGTGAGCTGACAATCATATCTTGAAGTTTAAAGTCATTTTTTAAGTGTGACAAATCCGACTGCAACGCAATACCACTTGAGAAAAAAAGCATAATTAACCCACCAGCAATGGCAGTGCCCAACAAATCACCACTGCTCACAAAAGCCACAACCGCCAAAAGCGAGAGCGGCGAAATCACAGCACTTAGAGTAACGATAGGATAGTTTTTCATCTCATATATGGCATTAACCAAGACGCCTGCAAGAATTTGGCTAAATCGGCTACGCTTCAAATTCATCCCCCGCTTTCTGTCCAGCCAAACGGAAGAAAATATCATCCAAGGTAACAGGTGATATGGAGAATTTTGCACCCTGCTCAGAGAGCAACCGCGCTAAACGAAAAGCCTCCGCTTCGTTAGTCATAATCTGCGTGTCACCAGGGCTACTCACAGTTATTTCAGCATCGTCTGTTTGGGGGATCACTGTTTTAGAGAGCAACTTGATGCTGTACTGATAACGCACCCTCCGCCGTAGTTCAGCAAGGGTACCCACAGAAATCAATTGTCCCTCTTTTAGGATACCGATTTTATCGGCAAGTTGCTCGGCCTCCTCGAGATAGTGGGTTGTGAGGAAAATAAAACGTGACTTAGCCAACTCACGCAAAATATCCCACAACTCCCGACGCGAAACCGGATCCAGCCCCACCGTAGGCTCATCAAGAAAGATAATAGGAGCTTCTGAAGCAGTTACAGTTGCTAGGAGAACTTTACGTTTAGTTCCCCCTGAGAGCCGATTGTTAAGCACATCCCTATAGGGTGTTAGCCCCAACTTGTCTAGAGATTCATCTGCAACCCTGCCTGCTTCTTTGTAGGGATAACCACGCCAGAGCAGATAAGAAAAAACGGTCTGTTTAGGTGTCATCCACCTCACTGCACGGGCTTCCTGAGGTACAATCGCAATGCGCTCACGAAGCTGACAGGGTTGGTTAAAAACATCAAGACCATCGATGCTTGCTGACCCTGAAGTAGGTGCAAGTTCAGTGGCAAGAATGCGAATAAGCGTAGTTTTGCCAGCACCATTTCTACCGATTAACCCAAAGATACCATTGGTTTCCACTGAAAAAGTAACCTTATCCAATGCGACACGATGATCATCATAAACCTTTGTCAGGTTCAGGCATTCAAGACTACCCATAAGGCATCATTTGATAGAAGAGAAATAGTGTATTTGACTTGCTCCACAGTAAAAATGTTTGCCACCATCAGCAAATAAATCGCCGTTCAAAATGGCAACCGCACATCATCCAATAGCCAAGATCTCAAAATTGTTCTTCAAAACATCCAAAACAAGCTTAGCAACCATGATTTTTGGGTTAAACCGCAAAACGTTTGGGGATAATCCTTAAACGTCACATACACAGACCTTATCACAGAGTTGGATGTACATGTCGGAAAATGGCGCAGAAAAATTCAGTTTCCTTGTCAAATTAGCTCTCGAGAAAGGTGCAACAGATGCAAAAATTATATCTACGGATAAAGTTGTCGTTGAAGACCGTGTAGTTCTCAAATGCAAGATCGGTTGTAATCACTACGGAGAAACTCTCGCCTGCCCACCCTATACACCCACAGCAGAAAAGTTCCGTAAAATTGTCTCGGAATACAGTTATGCCATGTTTATGAAGTTCACCACCAGCGCCTCCGCAGATGCAGAAGTCTACAAGCATCTCATGACCTATCAAACTGATACCACAATATCACAAGATATCAAAGAGAAAGCGGCAAAGTTTTGGCAGGATTGGAAAGATGACAAGCTAAAGATGCTACAGTCCGTGGTGGATTTGGAGAAAGCCGCTATGAAACAAGGCTACAGTTTAGCGGTATCATTTATTTCTGGACACTGCCAACTGTGCGATAAATGCAATACTCAAACAGGAATTTGCCGACGTCCTGAACTGGCACGCTGGTCTGAGGATGCAGTGGGAGTTAACGTAAAGAAAACTGCAACTAATGCAGGAATAGAATTCACGTTTCCCTTTACCAAAAATGCCGATTCATTTGCCCTCTTACTCATAGACTAAGGGGCAATCCAAACAACTAAGGGGAGTGGACTATGAGGATTCTCCTAGACGAGATGTATGCCGGCTTAAAAGAGTACTTTGAAACCTTGGGCTATGAAGTTCTAACCGCACAAGAAGTAGGATTGAAAGCCGCAAAAGACCGCAAAGTTGTGGAATACGCCGGTAAACATCAACTAATACTTATAACACAAGATCAAAAACCCGCTGAACTCGCGGAGTTATTAGGTGTAAAATACGTGTTTATCTCCAACCTCATGATAGCCAAGCTAGCAGACCAAAAAATCAAAGAGACCTATAAAGAGTAACATAGATCCCCCTAAGAAAAAATTTGCAGACTAAGAATAGAACTTGGACATACGCAAATACCGATAGAAACTAGTTGCACTTGATCACAGGACTAAGTACCAGTTAGAATATAGCTTGTTTAACGCTTGCAACTACGTGGGAAACATCTTGATCGGTTAGTGCTGTGTGCATGGGCAGGGTTATGGTTCTTGCTAATACATCTTCGGCATCTGGCAGGGATATGTTTGTTTCTGAGGTGTAAACAGTTTGCATGTGGCAGGGTGGATAAAAGACAGTCCCGGTTTCTACGTTGTTGTTGAGGAGATCTTTTTGGATTTTAGTTTTGTTCAATTTTGGGTTGAGAATTAGAGGATATTTGTAGTAGCTACATCGGGCGTCTTTTTGGACTCTAACAGTGTCAAGTTCAGTTATTTGGTCAAAGGCTTCATTGTATAGTGGAATAGTTTAATAATTGCATGATCCAAAATCGGTATACACGGCTTCTTGTAGGGTTTTACATTTAGGTGTCAAATCTGTCAAGGCCCGTTTCATATTGGCCCACCACTTCTCAATAGGATTAAAATCAGGCGAATACGCAGGTAAAAACA
>JAIRQQ010000070.1 GCA_031256395.1 Nitrososphaerota archaeon | reverse complement strand
GTATGTCCCAAGTCCTGCATCTGACCCCACAAGAAATAGACACTTCTGAAATTCGCTCAAAATACCTTGTTACCATTGTGGGTTGCAGACACACAGGTATTCTCTATGCCAACATGTTTGCAGATGCAGGGTTTAATGTGATCTGCACTGATGCTGATGCCAGTATTGTAAAGCGAGTCGCGAAAGGAAAAACAACCCCTGTTATGCCTGAGGTAGAAGCTAAACTCAAAAGTCACCTAAACCAAGAAAAAATCAACGTTACAAGTGAACTAAAAAAAGCAATTTCTCAAAGTGACATAGTGATAATAACTCTCACAGCCAAGATCGATGAACAGAAAAAAAATAACCATACCGAGTTAGTAAATACCTGTAAACACATCGGAGCTGCCCTCCACAGTGGAACCCTTGTAATCTATGGCGGAATTGCAGGTGTAGGGTTTACTGAGGGCACAATAAAAGAGATACTTGAAAACACCTCCGGCCTAAAAGCAGGTCAGGACTTTGGATTAGCCTACAGTCCCCTAATCCCAACAAACGCCCCAACACCCCAATTGGAGCTAACTATTGTAGCCGCATCAGATACCTTGAGCCTAGGTGCCGCTGTAGTTATCCTAAAACCCCTCTCAGAAAACATTAAAGAAATTTTGGGTCTAAAAACCGCTGAAATAGCCACCCTTTTCACAATTGCAAAACAAGATGTCCTTTTGGCATTAACCAACGAGTTTGCAGTTTTCTGCGAAAATGCCAACACTGACTATTTCAAGGTTCTAGATGCCCTAAATCTCAACATGCCCTGTTCTAGACCCACCCTTGTTGGAGAAGAATGCGACGGCGCCTATTTGTTGCTTGAAGACGCCGAAAACCTAAACATCAAACTACGACTGCCCCCTCTAGCCAGACAAATAAATGAAGAGATGGTTAAACACACCATAAATTTGACCCAAGAAGCTCTGCGAAGCTGTGATAAAACCCTAAGACGCGGCAGAGTAGCCGTTTTAGGATCCTCATCCGCCCGAGACCTCTTTATAAAGCTGATCGAGCAGAAAGGCGCCAAAGTCACCCTATATGACCCCCTAGCCAAAAAAGAAGCCCAAGAACCCGCCACCAACATAAAAACCAGCTTAAACGAAACCGTAGAAGGCGCCGACTGCATCATCATACTTGGCGGGCCCGAACAACTCAGTCGTCTCAATCTCAAAAAAATCAAATCCCTCATGAAACCCCCAGCAGTGGTGGTGGATTTAGCTGGAAAATTCGACCCCAAACAGATGGCGATAGAAGGCTTCTTATACTTTGGACTCGGAAGAGGAACTGACCAAAAATGACTAAATTAGGCGTTGCGGTAATTGGCACCGGACAGTGGGGCAAAAATCACGCCCGAATCTACAACGAACTTGACTCAACCGAGCTTGTTGCCATATGTGATGTTAATGCAGAGCGGGCCAAAGCCATGGCTGACTCATATGGTGTTAAAGCCTACAGTGACAGTAGTGAGATGTTGCGGGATAAATCCATTGAAGCCGTCAGTGTTTGTACTTGGTCAACAATTCTTTTCCAAGAAGCCCTAAACGTCCTAAATGCTGGTAAGCATGTCTTAGTTGAAAAGCCTATGGCAACCACGCCCCAGCAAGCAGAGCAACTTGTAAAAATCGCTAAAGCAAACGGGTTACATTTAACGGTGGGGTTTTTGATGCGCTTTATCCCTGGGTTGCAGCAAATTCGTCAGTCTGCGGAGAACAAAAAAATTGGTGAGCTAGTTTGTGCCACTGCTAAACGTGTTTCACAGTGGCCTGAGCGCATTGGTGATGTTGGTGTTGTTAAAGACACAGCCATTCATGATATCGATGTCATGAATTTCATATTTAATGAGCCGCCCATCTTTGTTTATGCAAACATGGGCAGTATGAGGATCCAAAAGTTTGAGGATTATGCTCAGATAATGTTGACATATGAGGGTGGCAGGACAGCGTTTATTGAATCTAACTGGCTCACGCCCTACAAGACTCGTACGTTGACAGTTACGGGAAGTGATGCCATTATGCGGCTTGATTACATGACTCAGGATTTTTGGATTGAGCAAAAAACTGAAACGGTTCAGCCGCGCTTGCCTTTCCAAGAGCCTCTAAAAGCGGAGCTTCAACACTTTGTTGAATGCGTCACAGAGAAAAAGAAACCCTTGGTAACTGGTGAGGATGGTGTAGTGGCCCTCAAAGTGGCGACTGCGGCGTTGGAGTCTTCAGCTAAAAATAAGGTAGTGCCTATAGAGTAGGCTGTTATTTTAGATTGAAGGGTTTACCTTCAGTAACGGTCTGTTGGGGTACTTTGTCTTTCCATTTCTTTAGAAATGGGAGGTCTTCCGATTCTTTGCGTAACTCGTCGGGGAGCATTTCGGGGATTTCGTCACGGATGGGGTACCATCGACCGCATTGGGTGCAGATAATTATTCCTTCTATGATTTCGTCTTTTTCTTCAAAGACATGGAGGTCAAGGGGATGATGTTTGTCTATGGGGCAGGCGAGGATTTCCATGAGTTTGCGTTTCATAATCAACCACGTAGCTAGTGAATACTGAGTTATTAAAACTTGCTTAAACTAAAAACTTGGTTGCTCTTTGAGTTGGTTACTGTATAGGCAGTAACGTAATGGATCTGTTTTTAGTTAGGGTTATATTTGCTGTGTTTTGATTTATAAAGAAAAGCTGGTTTATCGCGCTATTGCTAAATTAGTGTGCAATTTGAATGTCTAGTACCGTTTGGTACCAGTTTGGGCCGGTGCTACGTACGATACGAGTGTGTTTGAATCTGTACTTGACGCCTAATTTGTCAAGTGTCTCTGCGACTTTTTGCTGGGTTTTCTCAACTGGATTTTCTTGTCTGGTAGCATGTTCAAAATCGTAGTAATGTATCTGTCCGTTTGTTTTTTTAAGTGCCAATACTGCAGTGGGTAGGTATTGAAGGGCTAGTTCAGGCAGGGGCATCAGCACACGGTCGGCGGTGCCTTGCAGTTGGGTTTCCACAATTTCTTTGGAGTCGCCAAGTAAGGGGTAGACGTTGTCTTTGACGTTGTTGATTTGTATGTTTTCAGTCATGAGTTGGTATGCTGTGGGGTTGATGTCTATGGAGTACACTTTTGTTTTTGGTGCTGTTTTGGCGATTATTACGCTAAAACAGCCCACCCCCGCAAACATGTTAACCACCGTTTCTTCTCTTGAAACTTGATGTGCAATCCGTAGGTGTTCATGGGAGAGTCGGGGTGAAAAATAACATTTTTCTACGTCCACTTTAAAGATGCATCCTGCTTCTCTATGTTTGGTAAGCGTAGTATTTTCGCCTGATAGTAATGTGAGTTTTCGGATACGATGAGTGTTTTCAACTGGACTGGTTTGGGAAAAAACGCTTCGAATTTTTTTATGGGTTTCCATTATCTGTTTTGCAACGGTTTGTGCGTCGAATGGATTGCTGGGGGCTTTGATGATAGCGATATCGCCAACTATATCAAAAGAACTGTAAACGCGGCTTAAGGCATCGGGTGGTAGCTGGTTTGCAAGTTTTTCTTTGAGACGTACTCTCAATTGCTTATCCTCTGCATAATGCTATTGGAAACGTTTAAAAGTAGATTGCTTTTCTTTGTAGGAACAGGCGTTTACGCATGGAAAAATCAGGAATTGTTTACGAATGTATGAGATGCGGTTCGCGGGTTCCTTCCGAAGAACTTGAACTCCGCGGCGGAGAAATCAAATGCATCATATGTGGATACCGTATATTAAAGAAGGTTAAGCCTCCAGTAGTTAAACGGGTTCAATCAAAATAGAGAGAAGGTACTCGTGCTTAGCACGGGTAAATAATTTTTGTTTGTTTCTGTTTCTATTTTTAGTAGTAGTCTTGGTCTCCGAGTTTACGCAGGGCTTTCCCTTTGAGTTTCACAGAGGCAGAGGATTTGTCCTCATCTTTGTAAAAGTCATCGTCTAAATCATGTTCGGAAGTTTGTCGTCGGACGGTTTCACCGCAAATTGCACCCGGAAGCAAGCGTCGTTTAAAGCACATTGAATATGTACATTTAGCAACGTTGCAGGGTTCATCTCCATCTCTGCACCAAACGGAATCTCTTCGGAAAATTGCTACATTTTTGCCGCACTTGAATGATTGGCATGTTGGAGAACAAGATTTTGCTTGAGCCAACAGGATACACCTCAGGAGTCAAAATATTACACTTTTTAGTTATTGGTTGTGTATTGTTTCTTGGAAGCCTATAAACTTTTTTCTAAAAAGCGCCGAAATTTACGTTGTTGCCTTAGGTGTTGTGCTATGGCTTTTTCGATGCCGGTAAAACTCGACGGTGGTGAATCCAAATAAAGTTGTAAATACTATGCCAATAGTGATTAGGGTGCTTGTTTGTATAAGCAGGCCTCCAAGGGATATGTATTTGTCTGTTTTAATTTGAACCGTAGCGGGTTCGTTAATGTTTACTGTTATGGCCTGTGCGGCTTCAGATACGCTCTGGGGTTGGGCGATTATTTGCATATGGCCGCCTATGATGTTGTCAAAGGTTGCTATACCATTGCTTTGGGTAATAGCTGAGGCTTTTGTTGGTCCGTTTAGGGTTACTTTGGCGTTTGGAATAGAGGATCCCCAGAAATCAACAACTGACACAGAGAGGCGAATACCATAGAGAGTGCAGTGGATTTGTTGTTCTCTATTCCCAAAAATCTCTGTGGTGGTTTCGTTGATTAGGGCATTTCCGCTGTATACTCTTATGCGATACATTCCAAAGGTTATCTGTGTTGCCGAGTTGCCTTCACTGTTAGTTGTTGCTGAATAAAATAGTCCGTTTGTGCACTCCACAAATTCTATACGTGCTTCAGGTATGGCTTTATAGTCATATCCGCTCACGTTTATGGAAACGTTTTGAATGGGGCAATCAATTACAACCTGTGCGGCGGATTGATCGATGGAATTGCTAAAGGTGTTGTTGCCTGCGTTAAAGACCTTCCCGTAGAGTGAAGCATCCACGGTGTAGGTGGCGCCAGCTAAGGTTGATGTTAGTGTGAATTGGCCTGTGTGATCTGTTCGGCCGTTGGTATTGTCACTTTTTGAGTTGGTGCTTCCTTGATAATTGTAGGTTATGTCTAGATCTACAAAGGGTATGGTGACACCTGCGGTGTTTTTAACTGTAATTATGGTATCTGTTAGTTGACAACGCAGTGTAAAGGTTTCTTCTCCTGTAATCACTATGTTTGATTGTCCTATGTTGATATCTTTCCATGTGGCCGTTAAGCTGAAGGGACCATTTTCAAGTCTGAAAAATGTAATACCATCCAAACCACTTACAGCGCTAAGAACTATATCGGTCGCTGAATCGGTGGCTCTAACTAAAACATCGGGTACTACTTTGCCTGCAAGGTTGGTAACTTGTACCTTTACTTGGTGTCCGGGGACTGCGAAAGTCTGTTGGTCTTGTACGGCTTTTTGTTTATCTTGCGATGAAATTTTTACGGTATAGCTTCCGATGGGCATGTTATCGGGAATGACCCAGGTAGTGCTAATTATGCCCTCTGCAGAGGCAGTGACTTGGAGTGTTTCTATTGTGCTGTCGCGGTTGCTAAATGTTATCGTTGCGGCTTGATTGGGTTGATAGGCAGTGGCACAAATTTTGGTGGTTTCCCCTCTGTGATAGACTGATGAATCCAGAATGGTTGCGATAAATTGACTCTGAGCCAAAGTACTGTTGAATTTTATGGTATAGGTTCCGGTGTAATCGATTGCACCGTTGGAGGGCGAAAAACTGTTGCTTGGAAAGCTAACTTGGGCGCTTGCTGTGCCCTTTTGGTTAATGGTGCCCAAGTTTACATTGGTTGTATAAGTTGAGCCGCTGGGCAAAACCACCTCAACCCTTGCATAATAGTTAACATCAAGGCTACCCGCGGTAACTGATACGTTAAAGGCTATACTATCGCCCTCCATTACCGTTGGTTTGGCCACATCAATGCTGTAGCCTATGGTGATTGTGAAATAGTTAGTTGAGTTACGGTTGGTTGCTACCTCTTGTAGTATGAGCGCATGTCGTCCTACTGGACTCTCAGGAACCGTAAAATTGGCGTTCACATAGTAGCCCTCCGAAATACCGCTGGCAATAACAGATCTCCCAAAAATAATCTGATAAGATGCGTTTGGGTTGGAGAGGGTGCCCAAAATATTTACACTAGATCCCGCTGGTCCGCTCGCAGAGCTGGGATTTATCTGATAGATATTTACCTCTAAGCTTTGCGAACCTCCCAGAGGCGCCACCGATAAAGCGGCAAAAAGCATGAGAATCAGGATGGTGAATGTTGTACCTTTCTTATTCAACCTTTTTTGTTCTCCTGAATAGTTAATACTGATGTTAGGTCGTATGACATTTTAAATTTTGTCATCTAACATTTCAGGACATATCTAACAGATGCCTGCAGTAACAAAAGATTCGCCATTAAATGTAGTTTTCGGCGCAGGTCTTTTTAAAAGACCGTAACTATAACAGAGCAAACGGTGCACTATTTTGCAAGACCCCTCCGCATCTCCGCTACTATCAGCGCTTAAAAAACAAAAGTATCACCTAATCGGTGCCAACTCTGCAGTAAAACGATGCAAATGGCTCTATGAATCCATAGTTAACAATCGACCCTGTTACAAACAAAAATTCTACGGCATCCAAAGTCACCGCTGTATTCAGATGACCCCCTCATTGCATTATTGTACCCAGCAGTGTCTGTTTTGCTGGAGAGCTCAAAGCGGTGATATGCAGCAGGTTCACTGGGATGAAATGCACAATCCCAACAAAGACACACCTGAACAAATTGTAGAGGGTTGCTTTAGAGCCCAAGAACGAATTATCTCAGGCTATAAGGGCAATGAAAAGACTGATTGGCGCAAATTCCAAGAAGCTATGCGGCCCAATCAAGTTGCTATAAGCCTAACAGGTGAACCCACCCTCTATGCACAATTAGGCGACTTGCTTAGCGCTTTCCATCAAAGAGATTTAACAACTTTTCTGGTAACCAATGGCAATCTGCCCCAAAAACTCTCCCAACTCAGTCAAGAACCCACCCAGCTCTATGTTTCACTCTGCGCTCCAAACGAGGAGGTCTTTAACAAAGTCTGCAGACCCCAATTCTCAGCCGCATGGAAAAAACTCAACGAAACCCTCGAGCTACTCAAAAGTTTTCGTTGCCCCACCGCCACACGCATGACTATGGTAAAAGGCCACAACATGGCCGAAGTGGAGGGATACGCTAAACTCATCGAGAAAGCTCAGCCAACCTACATCGAAGCTAAAGCATACATGCACATCGGCTTCTCAAATTTACGGTTGGGGTTTGATCGTATGCCTCTGCACAGCGAAGTCAGAGAATTCGCCCAAAACCTCGCTGAGCAAACCGGCTACAAAATTATCAATGAAGCACCTGAGAGCCGCGTGATTCTGCTGAGCCGATTAGAGAAAGCAATCCAAGTGGGCAAAACCTAATCGCGCTGAATTGGCATTGGTTGGTTGCAATAAATTTTAAATACCCAAGTTTTGCCCTTATGCTTAGTATCAACCAAACGGTAAGTATCAATCAATGGTAAATGAAGGAAAAGGCAGACTGTTTCGACGAAAAGACGGCAAATATCTAGTTTATCTGCCCAAAGACTTAGCAGAAGACAGCATGTTTCCCTTTAAGGGTTCTGATACCATAGTTGTCCGCGTAAGTTTTTTGCTTGGTGACAACAAACTCTTGGTTGAAAAGTGGCCGCAAGAAACCTAACTCTTTAGGTCTCCAAACCAAAAAACATCCTGCTAATAGATGGACATATACTAAATAAACAACCAACCCACTTACTACTCGGTGCCAATTTGTCTTCACTAGAAAACATTATCCAGCAAATCAAAAACGAACTCACAACTAAAAACAAAATCCGTGAGGACGCACATGAATGCATGCGCAAAGCCACCAGCCTCTCCAAACAATCTATTTTGCTGCTACACCAAAAACGATTCGACAGCGCCCAAAAAATGCTCAACGACGCCCAAACAATCATCACAAACCTCCAAGAACAGGCTAAAGAATACCCTGAAATAATCTACAGCGGCATGTTTAGTGCAGCACTACAAGAATACTCCGAAGCCAATATCCTGTTTACATTGGTTAAAAATGACCGATTCACTACCCCCTCTGAGCTTAATGTGTCACCAGTCGACTACATTTTGGGCTTAGCAGACGTTATAGGCGAATACAGACGCCTCGCACTAGACTACCTGCGTGAAGGAGAAGTCGAAAAAGCCATAAAATGCCTCGAAATCATGGACCAAATCTTTATCCAACTCTTAGCACTCGACGAAGCCTACATGCTAGTTCCTGGACTACGCCACAAATCCGACATCGCACGCCGCATCATCGAAACCACCCGCGGTGATATCACCCTTGAAGTACGACGTAAAGCACTCGAAGATTTGCTCAAAAAATTCGAAACTACCCAACGCAAAACCAACCGCAAACAAACAAAAACTTGACCTCCAAACCTACAGAACTCATCTCCAATATTCTTCTATTGTCTCACAACTACGCACAGTATGTGCTCTAGTTAACTGATAACCAAACATTTGGTAGGGACAGCAAAGTAAATATCTCAAAACCGTAATAACTGGTTTAGCGTGATTCAATGGCAGAAGAAATAACTTTTGACTACTTTGAAAAACTTGATCTGCGAATCGGCAAAATCGTTGAAGCCGAAGCGGTTGCTGAAAGCAAAAAACTCATCAAAATCCAAGTAGACTTCGGCTCAGAGCAACGTCAATGCATCGCAGGACTAATAAAATTCTACAAACCCGAGGAACTAACCGGCAAAAAGTGTTTATTTCTACTAAATCTACAACGCCGAATGATAGCCGGTCTTGAATCACAATGCATGATTTTAGCCGCTGAAGATGAAGCAGGCAACGTATCTGTTCTCCAACCCGAAAAAGACATAGTCGAAGGAAGCAAACTAAGATAACAATAACACATACCTAACCCCCATTTACGGTTTCTTTTACAACTACTACTCAACCCTCTTATGCTGTCACATACAAACAGGCTACTTAATTGGGCCTTTAGAGAAAAGTTAAATTAATTATAGCTGAGGTTATTGTATTGCATTATTGTGAAGGTATGATTTAATGGCAGTTAACGAAGAAGCACTCATGTGGGTTGAAAAGTACCGCCCTAAAACTTTCGACGAAGTTGTCGGCGTAAAAGACATCGTAGAAAGTCTCCAGGCGTTTATGCGAAACCCAAAAACAATGCCGCATCTCATGTTTGCAGGTGTTCCTGGTACAGGCAAAACAACACTTGCCCTTGTCATCGCTCACACCCTATATGGTGCAAACTGGAAAAACTTCACTCTCGAATTAAACGCCTCCGATGAGCGAGGTATAGACACCGTTCGAGATCGTATCAAAGATTTTAGCCGCTACAGCCGCACAGGCTTTGGCGAAGATGTTCCCTTTGCTCTTATCATCCTAGATGAATGTGACCAAATGACCGGTCCCGCACAGACTGCACTGCGCCGAATCATGGAAATCGGTAGCCGCACCAGCCGTTTCATACTCATCTGTAACCAATCCAGCAAAATCATCGAACCCATCCAAAGTCGATGCGCCATATTCCGCTTTAGTCGCGTGGACAAAGAAGCCATGAAACAACACCTCATCTGTCTCGCAGAAAAAGAAGGCACAACCTTAGTCCCCGAAGCAGCTGACCGTATTGTCGATTTTGCCGAAGGTGATTTGCGTCACGCCATAAATTCACTACAAACCGCCTCAGCATATAAAGAAGGCGTCATAGACGAAAAAACCGTATCTTTAGTCATTGGAGAGGCCAGTCCCAGTCAAGTGCAAAAAATGATCCGCAAAGCACTCTACGGCAACTTTATGGACGCCCGAAAAACCATGTATGACATCATGGGTAACTTTGGCTTTAGCGGTACTGAGATCATCCGCCAAGTCCAGCGTGAAATCTTTAAAATGAGCGACCTCACAGCTGAGCAAAAAGCAGACCTCTCCGGAGTCATCGGCGAATATGATTACCGCCTCACTCAAGGTGCCAACAGCGACATCCAGCTAAGCGCACTACTTGCGCAATTTGCCAAATTTGGCAAGGGCATAGAGGAAAGTTATGCAGACGCAAAATAACCTACTCTGGGTTGAAAAGTACCGCCCCAAAAAAATAACCGACATAACCGGCAACGACGAAGCAAAAGCCCTATTTATTGAATGGCTCAAAAACAAACGTCACAACAAAAAAGCCGTGTTGCTCTATGGACCACCCGGAGTTGGCAAAACTGCACTGGTTTTGGCCGCTTCACGCGAACTGGGTTTTTCTGTCATTGAAATGAACGCCAGCGATACCCGATCCGAAAAAGCCATCAACGCTGTTGCCAAACCCGCCACATCCTACAAGGCCCTAGACAACTTTACTGAAAACGCCCAAACAAACGGCAACGTGCTGTTTCTTGACGAAGTTGATGGCATTGCCGGTAATGAAGACCGTGGCGGAGTCAACGCAATTCTAAAAATCATCGAAGACTCCCTTGTACCTGTCATCATGGCCGCAAATGACCCCGATATCGAAAAATTACGGCCCCTCAAAAAAGAATGTCTACTAATACGTTTCCAACAAGTTCGTATTCCTCTAATAATTGCCCTGTTACAAAAAATTTGTTTATTAGAACATGTAACCGCAGAGTTTGAAGCCCTTGAACGCATCGCACAGAACAGCAAAGGCGATGTGCGCTCTGCTATAAATGACCTGCAGAGTCTAGGTGAAGAGAACCATCATCTAAGTCTCCAAGACACAATGATGCTCACCTCACGAAACAAAGACATAAGTCTAGACGAAACCCTGCGCCGATACTTTTCCGCACAAAACATTGCTGAGACCTCAACCATGCTGGCCTTCTCAAGCATCGACTACGATGATTTTTTGCTCTCAGTTAGCGATAATCTCCCAAAACGCTACCCCAATCTCACCGAACTCGCCCAAGCTTACGACTATGTATCTCAAGCCGATCTGTTTAGAGGTCGCATAGGTACCGAAAACTGGCATCTGCTCAAATACTTCTACAACGCCCTAGCCCGCGCCTCAGCAGTTAACCCCCAATCCTACAAACCCTTCACCCTTGTCACACCCCCAATACGCATCATTACCCTGTTTTGGACCAAGGGTAAACGCACTATGCTAGATGCAATATGCGGCAAAATCGGAGCCCAATGTCATGTCAGCCACAAAACCGCCAAACATGACTTTGTACCCTACATCCGCGCCATACTACAAAAAAAACCCAAAAGTCCTCTTGTAGGCTGGTTCAAGTTCACCCCCGAAGAAGTCGATTTCCTAATAAAAATGGGCAGGTATTGAGAACAACATGACCATTATTTTAAACGGCAAAGGATTCAAGCTTCCCCGGGTGGAGAAAGAAAAATTCGTTAATCTCATCCATCTGGGCTTAGACTATGATCGCAATGCAGGATTATTCTCTATTCAAAGCTACAACAACATCGAAAAAGTCATCGATACTATTAGCGACATTTTAAAAGATGATGTGGTTTTTCTGCAGAGTTGCACTCGTTGCGGCAAAGATTTTTCCTGCAGAGGTTGTAACTATCTCGAATTGTGCACCACTAAAAATCTGCCGTTTAGCTGTGTTTGTTCTCAATGCTTAAAGGATCGAAAGAATTTTGAGACGTATTTAACCCAATTTTAGACACAACTCCCTGCTCGCAAGGCCGGCTGTTTATCTGGGTGCTTCCAAAAAGCCAAGTTGAAACAAACTCTGATGTGCAGGTTATGTTTACTTACTATGGCTCTTCTTAGGTTTATGTTTAAATATTTGATTGTACCCATCAAAATATAGTTATTTTTACAAAACAGTTTGGTAATGTTAACTTGATTGATACTGAGAACCTTGCCAAAAAATTTGGGTCTTTGACAGCTGTGGACAATCTGACCCTTCATGTAAACGACGGTGAAGTTTTTGGTTTTCTGGGGCCAAACGGTGCGGGAAAAACAACCACAATACGAATGCTTTGTTGTCTGATATCTAAGACCAGTGGAACTGCAACCGTAGGCGGTTATGAAATAGGTAACAAAGCCGACTCATTAAAAATCCGAAAAATAATTGGATTGGTACCTGACAATGTGGGTCTCTCTGAGCATCTCACTGCATATGATAATCTCGATATTTATGGAAAAATATATGATTGCACCGAAACCCAAAGAAAAGATAACATTAAACGATTTCTTGAAATGCTGGAGCTCTGGGAGAAACGAAACGTTTTAGTCTCGACTTTTTCAAAGGGTATGAAGCAAAAACTTGCCATAGCCCGAGCACTGATTCATGACCCCCAAGTACTGGTCTTAGATGAGCCTACCGCAAACCTTGACCCCGAAGCATCAAAAACCGTACGCGATTTCATTCTTCAACTAAAACGCGAAAAGAAAACCATTTTCTTAAACACCCACAATCTCACCGAAGCCCAAAGAATCTGCGACCGCGTCGGCATCATAAACACAGTACTTACCGCAGTCGGAACACCCCAAGAGCTGGAACAATCAGTGAGCAACAGAAAAACCGTCATCAAACTCGAACAAATCAACAACTCTATTTTAAAAGCGATAAATCATCTGGCGCTCAAAAATCTATCCAGCGAAACTAACACCTTAACCTTTAACGTCCAAGACCCCGATAAAGAAAATTGGCCTGTAGTGGAAGCTATCGTCTTAGCAGGTGGACACATCAAAACTGTAGCTGTAGTTGGCTCCGACTTGGAAGATACCTACCTAAAACTTGTGAGGAAAGAACCATGAGACTCTCAAAGGCCTGGCTTGTAGCAACTAGAGACTTTAAGGTATTTAGTAAACAAAAAAACATCTGGTACCCCATCGTCGCTTTCCCAATCATAATCTCAATCATTTTTCCAACAGTGCTCAATTTTGCTCAAACCAGAAATACAGAAATCACTGTAACTACCCTTACAAATCTAATGAATTCATTTTCATTTTTTTTCATAATCGGAGCCGCCTTTATCCCTCTAAGTGTTGCCTCATACAGTATAGTCGGTGAGAAAGTAGAAAAAAGCCTTGAGCCGCTTCTGGCAACTCCTCTAACAGATGGCGAAATTTTGCTTGGAAAAGCAATCTCTGCTTTGTTACCCACTTTGATTGTTATGTATGCCGCATCAGTGGTTTTTATGTTTGGTATGAACCACGTAACGTTTGACAAGCTAGGTTACTACTTCTACCCAAATTGGACTCTGGGTGTATTATTGCTGGTTTTGTTGCCGATTGCCGCTGTATTAAGCATCCTATTTAGCATAATTGTATCTTCAAAGGTCACCGATGTACGCAGCGCCAGTAGCTACGGTTTGCTCTTGTTCTTTCCCTTCATAGCCATATACCTGGCTAGCGAAACCAATCTTATAACTTTGGATGTAAACAATCTGCTGATAATCTCAGGGATTCTCTTAGCGGTTGATGTGGCACTCTTCTTTGTGAGTACAGCGACTTTTCGCAGGGAGGAAATACTAACAAAATGGAAGTAACTAATAGTTGTACTGATGCAGAACAACATTGAAACGAGGTGGTGGAATGTCTGTTGAGGTGTTTTTGATTATCGTTGTTGTAACCATTGTTATCATGGTGATAGGCTATTTTTTCAAGTACAAATTCAAAAAGAAGAAGAAATGAAACTAAACCAGCCTTTCCCTCTTTACTTAGCAGACAACCTTGTTTCTGGCTATAAACGGTGGTTTTTGTTTGTGTATCTTGATTGATTTAAAAAACGTAGCCCTTAACGGGTCTTAGCAGATCTATAATTTTAGCGTATAATTCATCTGCTACTATCTCTCGATGATTATCGCCATCAATTAGAATCAGCTCCCCTTTTTCCACAAACTTTAGGTAAACCTCTCGAACTTTCTGTTGAGTCTCCAAGGTTTCCATCACTGATTTCTTGCGGTGTAACCGCTCAATCACCTGTTCAGGCGGTACATCTAAAAAGATGCTAAAGTTTGGTTGCATAGCTTGGCTGTTGATGCTTTTAATCCACTCCAAACTTAGTCCTGAGTTGCCCTGATATGCCAACGATGAGTAGATATAGCGATCACAGATGACCAGTTTACCTTGATCAAGCGCGGGTTTGACTTCGGACTGCAGATGTTCAATGCGATCAGCGGCAAAGAGCAGGGCTTCAGCTTCTGTTGGAAGCCGAGTTTGATCATAGAGACAACATTCCCGAATAAAAGTGCCGATTTTGCCTCGGCTGGGTTCTGCGGTGAGGTGAACGCTATAGGTTTCAGATAAGCGTTGGGCTAAAATTTTAGCTTGGGTAGTTTTTCCGCTTCCATCTAGTCCCTCGATAACCAGAAAGATTCCTTTTCCTGCCATAATACTCAACCTTGTAATCTGCGCTATACATTAATTGGAGACCCCTAAATATAATTGTCAAGAGGTAGCGCTTGTGCCTAAAGCTTATTGGGGCGAAATCAAAGACCCCGTTCATGGCTATGTGTACATAACCGACGCAGAGAAAAAAATCATAGATACCTATCCCATGCAAAGACTGCGGCGTCTGCGTCAGTTGGCTGGTTCTGAGTATGTGTATCCCGGAGCTAACCATACCCGCTTCGAACATAGTTTAGGCGTCATGTTCCTAGCCGGTCAGGTGCTGGTAAACCCCCGCATTTCCCAAGCGGCAACTGAGACTGAGGTGGATATGTGTCGCCTCTCGGCGTTGTTGCATGATTGCGGTCATGGGCCCTTCTCACATGTGTTTGAACATTTACTTAGCAAAAACCTCAACAAAACCCATGAAGACCTCACCTCTTGGATAATTGAGAACAGCGAAGTAGCTGACATCTTAGACAAGATGGGTCACAACCCCCACGAAGTCGCTGGATTAGCCGTTGGCAAGCTGCACAAAAAAGACCGCGCTTTTCTTGACCAAATCATAAGCAGTGCTGTGGATGTAGACAAACAAGATTTCATTGTCCGAGACACCTACCACACCGGCGCTGAGTACGGCTTCATAGATGTGTATCGCCTTATCCATGCTTTGGATCTTTTAGGCGAAAACTTGGCTGTCGAACTAGGCGCCCTATCAGCATTGGAGGCCTTTGTGATTGCTCGTATTGAATCTTTCAAAAGTATCTACTTCCACCGCGTCGGGCGCGCCGCCCAGATTATGCTGGCATCGGCTATGGATAAGGCCAACAGTGAACTTGGATTAACTGCCTTTGAAACCCCTGATGAATACCTTGCACTAGATGATTACACCGTTTGGACCGCACTCAAAAAATGCCGTGCATCCAACGAAATCATCAACAATTTAGAAAACCGACGCATGCTCAAATGCGCCTATGAGCGCACCTTCTACGAAAAAGATGCTCTAATATCAAACTTGTTTGGACAGGAATCCTACCGCTTACAGATACGCGGCGAAATCGCCAAAGAAGCAGGGGTTGAACTAGACACAGTTATCATCGATGTTCCAACTGTGCCCTCCGTACCCTACCACCACGCAGTGCTCATGGAATCCACCGAAATCCC
Source organism: Nitrososphaerota archaeon (assembly GCA_031256395.1). Classification (GTDB taxonomy): domain Archaea; phylum Thermoproteota; class Bathyarchaeia; order Bathyarchaeales; family Bathycorpusculaceae; genus Bathycorpusculum. Next base: position 44,850 of record JAIRQQ010000070.1, on the reverse strand, counting down.
AGTGTTCACCCGAAGCACAGCGGGTGAGAAGAAACTCCAGCGTCTAAGTGAGAGCTCCAAGATTTTTGAAACCCTCAAAGGTTTCATGAATATTTTGCGTGTCTACACTGATCAAACAAACCGCGCTGATGTAGAGAAAGCCACCGCTAAGGTACTAGGCCAGATTCCCTCAGCAACCAAAATATCATTCTAACACCCGATAGGCTGGCTCTTAAATACTAGTCCTTAATTAGGAGAATGCCAGCGCATACTCTATGCGTGGGAAGAGAGCCAAATGACAAATAACGCCAATGCTGAGGATAAAAGAATAATTAGCGTGAAAATCAAACGCAAACCCGAAGGGGACGCTGATCCCTCTCAGCTGTTCTCCAACCAAGATATCAACCGTATTGTCACAGAATTTGTAACCTCTTGGATAAACGGGGATATCATTATTCGTTTTCCAACTGCCGCTGAACTCGCTAAAAAGAACCCAATCAACATTAGTCTCTCAGTTGATCCCTCAGTTAACGCAGAACTTAAAATCAAAGAGCACTACGTCGAGTTACTCTCTGTTATTGCTGGTATCAAACCTGCCTCTGAGAGCGAGCAAAAAAAGGCCGTTGATGAAGTTTTTAAAATGATGCTTATGTTCCGTAGTTCCAACCGTATCGAGGGTAGAATAATCTCAAACGACTTCCAAAAACGAGTGGAAGATCTCGAAAAAAAACTCGACTCCCAAACTAAACTCATCGAACAGATAACCGGATTTCTGTTTACCCCAAAAAAGAGCAAACAAGGCAAGTCTAGCAGTAAAAAGATGAACTCTTGAAGGGTAAGGTTTATTCATAGGAATTTGTATTCTGCTTGTGCTTTCAACAAATGCGCTCCGGTAGTATAGTCCGGCCAAGTATGCCGGCCTTTCGAGTCGGCGACCCGGGTCCGAATCCCGGCCGGAGCACTCCAATATCTCCAATTCTTCAGTTTCTTATATTCTGGTTTTTAAATTCCAAAAAACTTGTTAACATCATTCAACTTTCTCAGTTCACTAGGTACTTGAATTACTGTAAGTTTACAGTTTGACTTCTTAATCAGAAGACTGAACTGCGCTAGTTTGTTGTGTGTTGTTGTTTGTGTCTATGTGAATGTTGTAATCAACATTCTCGGGTGGTGCTGGGGGTTTTTTGAGTTCTTTGTAGGCGAAGATAATTAGCCATGTTGCAATGGATCCAATTGAGAGAAAGACGCCGCTGTAGCCGGCAACTGCGTTGTAATAATTGGCACCATAGAGGAAAAGCAGAAAACCGCCAATGAAACCGCCAAGTAGCGTCCAATTAATCCACGACATAAGGTCTCCGCCTATATGAGTCATTAACTATTCAACGTTAGGATATAAAGATTGCAGATTCTATTTGTATATCCGCATTGCATCAAAAAACGGCTTAAACACCGTTAACCGCTAAAAAATCCTCCCTAAACCTCAATCGTTTCTATCGTATCCGGCATTCTTATATACGGCGTACAATACAGACACGATTTAGGTAAACTATATGACAGGAACAGAGGTTAACAAGCCAGAAAACCGCGACAGCGGCCCAGTATACTTAATTGGGGAATCCCTTGTCGGCGAAGGGAATGAAGTTGCACACGTAGACCTTCTCATAGGAGAAAAAACCGGTCCCGTCGGGCAGGCATTTGCCACCGGCATGGCAAACCTCTCAGCAGGTCATACGCCCCTTTTGGCAGTCATTCGTCCCAACCTGCCGTCTAAACCCTACACACTTATCGTGCCCAAAGTCACCGTTAAAAACATGGCTGACACAGGCAAAATCTTTGGTCCCGCTCAAGCAGCAGTAGCCAAAGCAGTTGCAGACGCAACCGAAGAAGGCATTATTCCAGCCGCAAAAATTGATGAGTGGGTAATTGTTGCAAGTGTCTTTATCCACCCCCAAGCAACCAATTATCGCAAAATTTACCAATACAACTATGGCGCAACAAAAATGGCCCTTCAGCGTGCACTTGTGAAATATCCATCATTAGATAAACTCATCTACGACAAAGACCGTGCAAAGCACCCAATCATGGGCTTTAAAGTTCCACGCCTATGGAGACCACCATACCTACAAATCGCACTAGATGCACCATCCCTTGAAGGCGCAAAGAAAGTTATCGAACAACTACCCGGCAGCGACCGCATCATCTTGGAAGTTGGAACTCCGCTTATCAAACGCTACGGCACACGCGTCATAAACGAAATCCGCGAAATCGCCAAAGACAAATTCATCATAGCCGACCTCAAAACACTTGACGTAGGCAAAGTCGAAGTAGACACAGCCTATGAAGACACCGCAGACGCAGTTGTCGCATCCGGCTTAGCATCACCTGAGACCCTTGATGCAACCGTACAAGAAGCCCGACGCCTTGGCATCTATGCAGTCATAGACATGATGAACGTAGACGACATCTTGGCAAAACTAAAATCCCTAAAAGAATTCCCCGACGTTGTTATCCTCCACCGAGGCATAGACCAAGAAAGCGGCCAAACCAGCGGACTTGAACGCATAAAAATCATACGCAAAACCTTCCCCAACAAAAAACTTCTCATCGCAGTCGCAGGCGGCATCGTCCCCGAAACAGCCAAAGAAGCACTCGAACAAGGTGCAGATATACTCATAGTTGGCAGATACGTCACCCAAAGCCGAGACGTTGAACGCGCAGTCCGAGACTTCCTCGAACTAACCCCAGCCATGCGCGAAGACATCGATCTCTACAGAGTCCACACCGAATAAACAAGCTGAGCGGAAACATTTCCCTCACCCTTTCTTCTTTTTAATTTTATAATTATTTCAACTAACCTACGCTTGACATTGTGCCTGTTATTTTTAATGCGCTGATATGTTATCAAGTTCTTAGCGCAATGAACTTTAAAATTATAAAGGCTAACAGAAAGACGGCGGCGGCAATTAGAAAGACGGGCATATAGCTGAGATTGCTTGCTAGAAAGGGCCCTAGAAATGAACCGATACCTGTGCCTATCCCAATAAAGCTGTCAAATAACCCTGATTTTCCTTGAGGTGTAATCTCCATAGAGAGTGAAAGCATCATAATATGATACACTCCATAGGCAAAGCCGATTAGAACCAAAACCAGTCCTGTTACGATATCGGGTGCAATTACAAACTGAACTGCGGCTACCAAACCAAAAATGAGCATACTTCGAATGAGCACAAAGCGCGGTAATTGTTTTCTTAGATCCATCGAGTATGCCCGATTACGGATAAAAAAATACCCCGACATTGCTCCCAAGGAATTGAGCAGGTATGCAAAATAGACAAAACTAGTTGAAGACAACCCTAAGGTATGGTACTGGCTTACGATATCGCTTAGAAAAATCGGCAAGGGTGTGAAGAATATGCTTGTAGCTAAAGAGAACATGACAAGCGCAACCGCAAAGCCTGCAAAACTTTCCTGGCGGGGCATTCTGAAGCGATTCATTGTGTATGACTGCATGCCGCGATAGGCAAAATTGAGTTTTCTCTCAATGCTGACTAGGCGGCGCTCAAAAATAATTAGTGGATCAGCAACTAGGAAAACTGAGAGAATAAACGCAACCACACTAAGTCCGCTACACAGGTATAGTGTATAGGTTGCTAAAACAGCGGGGCTTAGGGCGGCAAATGTGAATAAGCCTCCTGTGAAGACTAAGCCTATTGCTAAGCCGATAAAGTAGCCCATTTCAGTGCTGCCCTCATATAGTCCGTAGGATTTTTCCCATTCGTCTCGGCTGTAATTTTCGGCAACTAGCACGTTTTTTGGAGCTTCATGGGATATGTGGAGCACCTGCATTACTACATAGAGTGCAACAAATACCACTATGTTTTGTGCAAATGGTAGTGTCATCATAAAGAGCAGTATGGCTGTGGATGAGAAAGAGAGCAGAATAAAGACTTTGTAGCGGCGTGTTTTGTCGCAGAGGTAGCCCCAGATATATGATGCAGGGATTGAGGCAAAAACTGCAATGGATGTCATTATGCCTAATGCGACTAAAGGTCCGCCTAGCACGCTTGTGTCGTTAAAAGCGACTAAGTAGAGAGGTATAAAGACACTTAGTAAACCAAATGCCATCTCGTGGAAGAAAAACCCAAGCCGCCACATAATCAACAGACCCACAAAGGACCAATTAAAACCTTAGCTCATACAAATACTGTTTAGCTCGAAGTGTTAACGATAGCACTTTTGTTGCATATCGGGGGTTTTTTGACTTTTAGGCCGTTTACAGCAAAAAGTCATCCTTTAAGTGGATGTGTCTGATTTTTTAGAAAAACCCAAAAAAGCGAACCAGAAACCACTGCAACCCTTTACCCGTTTAGGTATGGTCCTTCAAGAGGCAAAACAAGTTGCCGATTTGGTCGTAAGTATAAGCGTTTTAACCACAAAATAATAAGAGACAACACTATGTTGGTGTCTAAAAATTTTATACCCTTTTTTGTACTTACTTAGCCAATAGTGGGCTTCAAACGATGCTGGCGTTGCAGTTTGTTTTTTTATCTATAAACATCGAACACGGGATGGCTATTTTTGGGCTAAAACCTTAAATGGGAGTTGCCCAACTTCATATTTCCGCTGGAGAGTAAATCTGTAAATGGCAAAATTCAAAGTCATAGTTTCCGACCCACAAACGGGTGCATCCAAAGTAGTAGAGCTCGAAGAAGCACGTGCAAGCCCCTTCATCGGTAGAAAATTGGGTGAAACCCTAGATGGTGCAGTCGTTGATTTACCAGCACACAAAGTGCAGCTTACTGGTGGTTCTGATAGTGACGGTGTTCCTATGCGCTCAAATGTCCATGGCGGTATACGCCGTGCAGTTGTCCTAAGCGGTGGCACAGGTTTTAAACCTACACGTGAAGGCGAACGTAGACGCAAAACTGTATGCGGTGACATCATCACTGATGAAATCGTTCAGATTAACATGAAAATCACGGATCGCCCCGCTGGCGCGGCACCTATTGCTTTGCCGGTTAAGGCTGAGCAGGCACCTGAACAATAATTTTTTGTCAGGGCGCATGCCCAAACCTTATAAAGTGCCATAATTAATTTCTTTATTCATTCCAGGCTTATTAGAAGAGAAGAACAATATGAGTAACGATACTAAGGATTTGCCAAAGCAACCCGAAGTCAACATCGGCACCATTGGGCATGTTGACCACGGTAAAACTACGCTTGTTCAGGTATTAACAGGTACGTGGGCATCACGTCACAGTGAAGAACTAAAACGCGGCATTACCATCAAACTCGGTTATGCCGATATGCCCATATATAAATGTCCCAAATGTCCTCCGCCTAAAAACTATACCATAAAACCTGTATGTGAAGCCTGTAATAGTGAAGCAGAGTTTACGCGTGCCATAAGTTTTGTCGATGCCCCTGGACACGAAGCACTAATGGCAACAATGCTCTCAGGTGTCGCTATTATGGATGGCGCAATTTTGGTCATTGCAGCTGATGAGCCATGTCCTCAAGCTCAGACCCGCGAACATCTTGCAGCCGCCGAAGTTAGCGGTGTAAAAAATATAATCATCGCCCAAAACAAAATAGATATCGTGGATCAAAAACGGGCCCTTGAGAGTTATAAAGAAATTAAAGAATTTGTGAAGGGCACCGTAGCAGAAAACGCGCCCATCATTCCAATTTCGGCACAACGGGGCATAAACATCGATGTGCTCCTTGAGGCTATTCAAACTATTATCCCCACACCTAAACGCGACCCCAACTTGGCACCGCTTATGTACATTATCCGTTCTTTTGACATCAACAAGCCCGGCACAACCATCGAGGGCCTAGAGGGCGGAATCATCGGCGGCACCATCGCTCAGGGCAAATTCGCAGTAGGCGAAGAAGTCGAGATTCGACCCGGCATCATGTCTGAGCGCGAAGGCAAAACCGTCTACACTCCTCTTATCAGCGAAATTGTCAGTCTGCACTCAGGTGTACAAGAAGTCAATGAAGCTACCTGTGGCGGTTTAATCGGTGTTGGAACTCTGCTAGATCCCTCCTATTCTAAAGCTGACGGTTTAACTGGTAGCATTGTTGGAAAAACCGGTCAACTGCCCCCAATCGTGACTGAGCTCACCTTGGAAACCCATGTGCTAGAACGCGTAGTGGGAACTAAAGAGTTACTAAAAGTTGAAAAAATCAACCCTGATGAGGCCTTGTTGCTTCACATCGGTGCAGCGGTTAACGTCGGCAAAGTCATAAACATCAAACAGAACACAATTAAGGTAAAGCTGACCCGCCCCATCTGTGCACTGCCCGGTTCTAGGGTTGCTATCAGCAGAAAAATCACTGCCCGATGGAGACTCATCGGCTACGGTTTTATAAAATAAGTAGTTAGTCTTTGACTAACCCTTTTTTCTGCAAATAGTTGTGTGCTTTTTCCAATGTTTCTTTGGCGTTTTTAAACGTCAATTTTTCAATGGCGGTTGGATAGTCTGCCCATAGATAGTTTATGTGCTCAAAGGAGAGTTTGATTTCATCGGTTTGGGCTTCGATGAGATAGATTATGACTTCTTTGTTTACGGTTAGACCCTGTCTGCGGTAGAAGTAGCTGATGGTTTCTCTAAAGCCGTCGATGAACTCTGCGCTTGTTATGCCTGTTTCTTCCATCATTTCGCGTGTGACTGTTTGTTTCTCTGTTTCGTTGTCTTCTACGTTGCCCTTAACAAAGTCCCAGTGTCCAGCAGTGTAGTTGAGGAGTAGATATTGGGTTTTGTCTTGATTGTTAATGTATATAACTGCGCCGCAAGATTTTTCGTGAAGCACTTTTCTCACCTGATGAACAGATTTCAGTAACACTTAATATTTAAATAATACCAAATGTAGTGCCTGATAAATGGCAAACTGTTTAAGCCTCTAATCTCCTTAACTATATAGGAGCCAGAAACGTGGCGGTTTTACATAGAAAAGCTGAACCATTGAAGGTTATTTTGGATTCTAATGCATTGTTTGTGCCCCTTGAGGTTAGACTTGACATTTTTGAAGCCCTTAGAGTGTTACTTAACAGAAATATCGAGTTTGTATTGCTCTCGCCAGTTAAGCATGAGCTGGAGATGCTGGTGGCTGAGGGTGAGCCCAAGTTGCGCCGTCAGGCGGCTTTTGCTTTGCGCTTAGCTGAGAAATGCCGTTTAGTTATTGTTGAGGATAACCGCGAAGTGGTTGATGATATTATACTGAGAATCGCCCAAAGCTGGGTGGTTCCAGTTTTTACAAATGATAGAGTGTTGCGGCGGAGGCTAAGAGATATAAGTGTGCCAGTGATTTATCTGAGACAAAAATCTCGTCTTGACATTGATGGGTTGATTTCATAGATGTTCAAACTGATTACTCTACAAGATACTATCCGTATCCCGCCCGAAACATTTGGTAACCCCTTAGAAAAAGTGGGTAGAGACCAAGTGAAACAAAAGTATGAGGGTATTGTGGATGAGGAATTAGGCTATGTTATAGCCGTGACCGGTATAGAGGTAAGTCCAATCGGCAAAATCATTCCCGGTGATGGTGCAACTTATCACAAAGTAAACTTTAGTCTTCTTACCTTCTATCCCATCATACAAGAAATCGTGGAAGGTGATGTGGTGGAAATCGCTGATTTTGGTGCATTTGTCCGCATCGGACCGGTGGATGCATTACTTCACGTATCTCAGCTCATGGATGACTACATCAGCTATGATGAGAAACAAGGTGTCCTCTTAGGTAAAGAATCCAAACGTAAACTCTGCTCAGGCGACCAAGTCCGCGCAAGAATTACCGCCGTCTCACTGGGTCGTGCTGGTAGCAGTGGCAAAATCGGCATAACTGCACGTCAGCCATTTTTGGGCAAACTAGAATGGCTCGATATGGATCAAAACAGAGTCGAGAAAAAACCCGATGCGCCAACAAAGGAACCAGCATAAGGACCTGATTAGATGAGTGAAAAAGCCTGCACCAACTGCCACTTCATAACCAAAGATAACGTCTGCCCAAAATGTAGATCCACCAGTTTTAGCGAAGACTATAGCGGATTGGTGGTAATGTTTGACCCCGGCCATAGTGCCATTGCTAAGGCCATGAATATCAAAGAAAAAGGCCGATACGCCCTAAAAGTGCGTTAACACCTTCTGTTTCTTTTGTTGTTGGTTTAAACCATGACGGCCGCGTACACTCTAACGTCGCGGTTGCGTATTTTTCTCAAAGAACCCTTCGGTACCCTAATTGAGGGTACGCCCCAAGAGACCATGACTAAACTCAAAGCTCTGCTCCTGTCTGAGCAGCCGTCGGAGTTGATTTCAGTGGGTGATGTGGTTTCCCAAAACCTCCATGAATATGGTGTCAACCCCACGCTCACAATTATCGACCATGTTTCTTTGCGCGATATAGCTATGCCTCACCAAGAGGCGGTGGAAAAAACGGTGTATGTGCAAAATCCTCAGGGGACCATAACTGAGCAGGCGGTGTTGGCAGTTAAGACGGCCTTGGAGTCGGGGGTGCATACGCACATAATTGTTGAGGGGGAGGAGGATTTATTGGTGCTAATAGCTGTGTTGTATGCTGCTCAGGATGCGTTTGTCGTTTATGGTCAGCCTTACTGCGGTATTGTGGTCGTTAAAGCCTCCTCTGAGAAAAAAGCACAGGTAAAAGGGTTATTAAATGAGATGAAAACTTCGAAAAGCTAAATAAGAAGAATACTGTTTGAATTTACGCCTTAAGTGAACACTAATGCAAATCAAAATAGATTCAACCAAGGAGAACCAACTTCTGAAACGGACAGAGGTAGGTTTCACCATCGTTTCTGGTCCAAAAGAGAAAACTCCGCAGCGACTAGAAGTCAAAAAAGCCGTTGCAGGTGAATTAAAAATCGGTGCAGAAGTCGTTTACGTTAAACGTATGCGTACCAAAACCGGTACAAGCATCACCCAAGGAGTTGCAAATGTTTATCAATCTGTTGCTCAAGCTAAACTAGTGGAGCCAGAGTACATCCAAAAACGGAATAATCCAAACGAGAAATCTGCTGAAGAGGCGAATGCATAATGGCACCAAAGAATGACCCAGCGGCAAAAGGAGCGGCCGGTGCAAAGAAAGACGATAAAGCAAAAACTGATAAGAAACGTAAAACCGAGAAAGGCGCCAAAGACCTCTACAAGGTTGAAAATGATAAAGTTTCTCGCGTACGCCCTGCCTGCGAACGGTGCGGCACCGGATACTTTATGGCCGACCACCACAATCGCTTCACTTGCGGTCACTGCGGATTTACGCGCTATAAGCAAAAATAAGCAGTTTTAAATCCTCCCACAACACTATTATTTTTGACCTACCATGCTTCGAGTTAACGTTACTGTTACAAGCATATCAGCAGAAAGATTCTGGGATATCCGTAAACCGATTCCACCCATCCAGATAAACACAAACATCAATGTGGTGGGCATGGAAAAAAAGCAAGATAACTCTCTTGATGTGCCCTTTGTCTTATCAATCGTCTACAACCCCTCCATTGCACAAATGAATCTCAAAGGTACTGCCTACGTTACAGGTGACAAAGAAGAAGTCGACAAAGTCCTCAAAGATTATGAACAGAAAAAACCTCCAGCACAGGTAATCATCCAATCCATATCCAATGTAGTTTTCATCGAATCAGTACTAATTTCGCGCTCACTAAATATTCCCCCTCCAATTCCGCTACCCCAAATCCCCGAAGCTGGAGCAAAACCAACAAACACCAAACCCGACGGCAGAGACTACAGCCGCTAACCCCTTCTACATCAAGAAAAATCTGTCAGTGTGACAGATCTCTTCTCTATTTCTGTTTACCTGATCTTAAAAATGAGCTTAATAGTTACAAAAATAAATGCAGAGGTTAATCTCTGCTTGAGAGTATCTGTATATAGTCGGCTGTGTCAGCGCACATATCTGCGGCCTGTTCTATGAATTCGATTAAGTCATCAAATATGACCATGGCACCACAATTCATGTTTGCTCCATACTTGATGAAGAGGTTTTTTGTTTTAAGGTATTCGTTATCTATGGCCTGTTCAATTTTTCCGACTTGTTGGGCTTCTTTTATGGCCTCATTTGGGGCAGCGGAAATTTTTTCGATACTGCTCCGTAGAGTTTGAGCGGTTTCAACAAGTTTGGACGTCATAAAGACGATTTTTTCTGAGAGCTCTTGAGGAATTTCGGCTTCAGCTAGCATTTCAAGACATCGGGCGGCATCTTTGGTATGATCGGCTAGGGTATCTAGGCGCTTGACAAGGTGTAGCAGGTCTTCGCGGTAATCTGAGATTAGTGCGGCACCTTTGGAGAGTTCCATAAAAGTGTCACTGCGAAGTTTGTCCACTTCTTCTTCGGCTTTATAGAGGTTCTCGATGTATCTTTTGGATTCTAGGAAATTTTTCTCCGAGAAGCATTTGGTTGCTTTATGTAACAAAGTTACCGTATCAAACGCTTTAGTTATCTGTTCATGGGCTAATTCTAAGCCTATTGTTTTACGGCGTTTTTCAAACCAATCGTAACTTTTCTTTTCAGCCATACCGTCCATCTCTTGGTTGATTAGTATTTATTGTGCTTAATATAACCTATTGTTTTCTTATATAAAACGCGGCCGGTTTGCGCTCGAGATTCTATTTTATTTCCGTTTTTTAAAATATTTCTTTCGTTTTATGCTTATGTATGACTTAAATGCTTTGTTTATACTTGTTTTTTATTTGTGTTTTTTTGGTTTTGATTCTGCATAAGTAGTTGTTAGTGTGCTGAAAATTAGCTCGATAGCGTTGCTTTAGCCAGTGAAATTTTATCTTCCAACGATTTCATTATCGTGTTGGTCACTGAAACGTCCACGCCCAATTTTTCAATCCGCATTTTCTCTGCTACATCTCTCTCATCGATCACAAATGCATCCAAAAAATCAGCATAGAGTTTAGCAACACTATATGCAGAAACCTCTAAACCTGCCCTTTGTAGCATCTTATCAGCTGGACCCTTAAGCGCCATCCCCGCAACAATCGGACTTATCGCAGTCACCCGCGCTTTTGTTTGTTGCAGTGCCTCTCTGATACCTCTAACTGAGAGAATCGTGCCAATGCTCACAAAAGGGTTACTTGGACAGACAATCACCCGATCTGCGTCTAGGAGCGCATCTACCACTTGTGGTGCCGGTTTTGCGGATTCGACGCCATCAAATTGGATGCCCAAAATTTCGTCTCTGCATTGGTCTCTAACAAAATACTCTTCAAAATGCATATTACCCATAGGCGTGGTTATGCGCGTTTCAAAGCGTTCATTGCTCATAGGCAAAATCTTGGTCTTAAGTCCTAAACTATGACTAACTTCCTCCGCAATGTCTGCAAGTGATGCCCCTTGCGCCAAACGCTGGGTTCTGTAGAGATGCGTAGCTAAATCTTGATCACCGACGTTAAACCATGTGCCCGAGACCTGGTATCTTTTGAGCCTATCCAAACAACAGAAACTATCACCTCTGATCCCCCAGCCCTTTTCTCCATCTACAACACCTGCCAACGTATAGGTAACTATGTCCACATCAGGGGAGATATGTAACCCAAAAAGCTCGATATCATCACCTGTGTTGACAATCACTGAGAGGTCTTCTTCTCTGATAAGCTGCACTAACCCTGTCAAAAACCGAGCCGCACCTACTCCCCCAGCTAACGCGGTAACTCTCAAAATCTACGATCTCCTTGTTGAAGCACAGCTAACCTATCTCAAATAAAGTTAAAAACTGTTTAGATTAAAAAGGAAAGAAATAAAGAAAGAAGAAAGGATTATGCCTGAGTTGCTTCTTCTATTTCTTCTGTATCGTCGTTGTTGTCTTCTTCTGCGCCCTCTTCTTCATCAAGGGCTTCGTCGTCTTCTTCTGTTAGTTCCTCGTCTTCTGGGGCTTCTGCTTCAACAATTGGTGCTACAGCGAATTTAGGTAGTTTTGCTGGGGCGGCGACGAGTTTGGATTTGCGTATACCAACATGACGTAGGGGTGCAACAAGTTTTGCTTGATTGTAGATGTCTGAGGCGATTTTGCCAAGTACCATCTCTTGCACAAATTGGTCAAGGGTAAGAGTAGCAGCTTTCTCACGGATGATCTTTTCCATCATGTCGCGGATAATCTTTTCTTGTGAAGTCTTTATGCGCGAGAGAGTCAGCGCAGAGACGGATATACGAAGTTTGAAGCCGTCTTTGGTAACGAGATTGAACAATCCATCAACTTTGGTTGTTCTTCTGCGAACCAAGCTTCTGAGATAGTCGCGTGAATATTCATGACCTTTGAAGAGAGTTCGGGCAGTTTTTCCCTCGATTTGGTTAATTTGGAATGCCATTTTCAGGTAATGATGGGAAAAGTCACCTGTTATGTCATAGAGAGTTGCCTCTACAACTCTGCCCAGTAACATTTTTTCCTCTTGGGCCGGAATACTGCCTAACTCGATGTTGCCGAAGAACGGTGGTGCAATGACCATGTACCATGTCTTTCCGCGCCACTTATCGCGGATATGCTTTGCCGATTTTGTTGACAAGCTAATTTCTCCAAGTCGTTCCACAAGATTCTCAAGGCGGTATTAAAACTTTTAGCGTTGACAGCCTATTTTTTCTCTATCACCCATATATTTCCTTAACACTTTCGGTATATTTATCGTTCCATCCGCGTTTTGATTGTTCTCTAACAAAGCAACAATGGTTCTCCCAGTGGCAATAGCAGTAGCATTAAGCGTATGAACAGGTCCAAGCGGCGGCGCGCCCTCTTTGAGACGGTATTTAATTCCTAAACGACGGGCCTGATAATCAGTACAGTTACTACACGATACCACTTCACGATAATCACCCGGCGCGGGCATCCACGCTTCAATATCATATTTTTTGGCTGCAACAGTACCAATATCACCAGTACAGACATTAACAACACGATAAGCCAGCTCTAACTTTTGGAGAATATTCTCCGAGTTTGCGAGGAGTTCTTCTTGAAGTTTGGGGCTGTCTTCGGGATTACAAAAGATAAACTGCTCTATTTTGTTAAATTGATGTGTCCGGAAAATGCCGCGGGTGTCTTTACCATGCGCACCGGCTTCTTTACGAAAACAAGTACTAATCCCTGCTAGCTTGATGGGCAGATCATCTTGCTTTAGGGTTTCATTCATGTACATAGCTGCCATGGGATGCTCAGAGGTAGCGATTAAGTAGCTGTCTTCGCCCTCCACTTTGTAGAGTACATCTGCAAAGTCTGCCAATGAGGTCACGCCTTCATAGGCTTCCCGGTTCATAAGATAGGGTGGAACGATTGGAATATAGCCGCTCTTGGACAGCTCATCTATGGCAAAACTCATCAACGCCATATCAAGGCGGGCTATATCGCCTTTGAGATAGAAGAACCGCGCCCCCGCCACTTTACCTGCCCGCTCCATATCAACCTGATCCAGTGCCAAAGCAAGATCAATGTGATTTTTAACTGGAAAACTAAACTGCGGAACAGTACCCCATTTTTTAATGGTGAGATTATCGTTTGAATCATTACCAACTGGAACCGACTCGTCGAGCAGATTTGGCAGGTTAAGAAGGAACGTGCGGATTTTGATTTCCTGCTCACAAACCTCTGTCTCAACTAGCTTGATCTTTTGATCGATATCTTGGGCCCTTCTAAACTCATCCGTAGCTTCTTTGCCGGCTTTTTTGAGTTTTGCAATCTCTACTGTAACTTGTTTTCGATCATGCCGAAGATCATTTAGTTTGGTGCTGTTCTGCCGCCATTCTTTGTCAAGGCTGATAAGATCTTGGAGCATCTGAAGACATTCAGGACTGTTACGTTTAGCCAAATTAGCTTTGATATAATCAGGGTTTTCGCGGATAAGTTTGATGTCTAACATTGAGGGTCACTAGATGATTCCTACTAACTAAAACAGCTATTTAATATTTGACCTCTCCGCCAAGAACTCCTAACCTCTGCCAACTTTTCATAATTAAAACACACAATTCTAAACGTTAATTAATTCACAAATCTACATACTTTGAGAATTAAAGAAGGCACAATATTGGACACCATTACGTCATCATTTACCCTTTTGCTTATCTTATTCGCATCTTTGCTTGTTCTTGTATCCTTCAACATATATGTAGCAAGACAAAAACCAAACAAACTGCGCTACAGGGTTGTTCCCATTTTGTGCTTCTATATTTTGGGCAGTTGCATAGGTATCTTGGGTCAACCCCTCTGGAGCATTTTGACTATGTGCATTACAACAATTCTTGGTTGTATTTTTCTTCGTGATGTACCTGCGAGTGTTAGAGCAGAAGAAGCTGAAACAATGCAAACTCTTAATCCCTCTGAACCCATACAAGCCAAAGACCTCTTCTCAAACAGCCTAATCATAAAACTTGAACAAAAGTATGGCCAACATAAAGCTCTGGCAATATATCTCAGCTCCTCTATACTTCTTATTGTCACATTAGGCTGTTTTTTGTGGTTACTCATAGATTGGCTCATCCCCTCTCAATACTACACCCCAACTTGGTTAGTGGTGGCTATGCCAATGGGTATGGCGGTTATACAACTTGTTCGTAACTATCGAGACGCAAAAAAATTATAAACACCAAAACAACATCCCCTGATATTACCTCTAATCCTGTCTAACCTGCTAGTTATTTTGTATGTATGCGCAATGTGCTGTAGGCTGGTTCTGGGTTTTTAATGCTTGATTTATGCAAAACAATTTAATAATTAGGCCTTCAAACTTTAGCTATACACTGAGGTACTCAATCTTGTCACTAAATCAGAATCTAGAAAAGCTCTCTAATGCTTGCGGTGTCACCGGCAGAGAAACCCCTGTCCGGGACCTTATGGTAGAGATGCTAAAACCCTATTCAGATAAGATCCAAGTTGACCGAATGGAAAACGTCATAGCTATCAAAAACGGTAAACCCAACGCACCCAAAATCATGCTTGCCGCACACATGGATGAAGTCGGGTTGATGGTAAAAACCATAACCAAAGACGGTTTTATACAGTTTAGCAAAATGGGTGGAATTGACGACCGTATTCTTCCCGCGCAAAAAGTTGTTGTTCACACCAAATCTGTTACCTACCCCGGCGTTATTGGCTCAAAGCCGCCCCATATTCAAAAAGAAGATGAACGTAAAAAAATCATCAGCTATGATGATCTCTTCATTGACATAGGCGCTGAAAGCAGAGATGATGCTATTGGAATGGGTGTTGCAATTGGTGATCCGGTTGCTTTTGATGTAAAATATGCCTCATTGGGCAAAGACACAGTCATGGGTAAAGCCTTTGACAACCGTGCTGGATGCGCAGTCATGGTTGAAACCATGCGGCTACTAAAAGAAGTAGACTGCACCGTCTGTGCGGTGGGTACTGTGCAAGAAGAGGTGGGCCTGCGAGGTGCGGCAACTGCTGCTTTTGGTGTAGACCCCGACCTTGCACTGGCACTAGATGTAACCATCGCAGGCGATGTTCCTGGCGTACGCGAATTCGATACCAGCGTAAAAATGGGCAAAGGACCCGCATTAACCATCAGTGATTCTGGATTAATCACCCACCCCAAGATTCTTCGCTGGCTTCGTGAAACAGCACAGGAAGAACAAATCGCTATCCAACTCGAATCAGGCCTGCTTGGTAGCACCGATGCTGCACGCATATCCATCACACGCCAAGGCATCCCAAGCGGAACTATTTCAATTCCCACACGCTACATCCACAGCCCAACTGGTATAATGAGCCTCAAAGATCTCGATCTCTCTGCTAAACTCGCCGCCGCAGCCCTACAGAAAGCCACCAAATACTTCTAATCCTCCTTTTTTGTAATAAGCCATCTCTCTTTGATGGAAAAATT
The DNA here is from genome assembly GCA_031256395.1 of Nitrososphaerota archaeon. Classification (GTDB taxonomy): domain Archaea; phylum Thermoproteota; class Bathyarchaeia; order Bathyarchaeales; family Bathycorpusculaceae; genus Bathycorpusculum. The sequence continues at coordinate 28,999 of JAIRQQ010000070.1, read as the reverse complement.
TGTTTTTATTCTAGCCCACCTATCTAGTTTTGGTTAAGTTATGAGTAAATCTGACAAGTTCGCTGGGAAATTTGAGTTCTTAGAACACACTGCAGACATCTACGTTCGGGCGCTAGGTATCCGTATGGAGGAAGCCTATGAAAATGCGGCGTTAGCTCTGTTTGAAACTATGACAAACAGTGCCAAAATCGCTCAGACCAAAGAAGACACCTTTGAGGTGGAAGCCGAAGACCAATATGCCTTGCTCTACAATTGGCTTGAAGCTTTACTGGTCAAGTTCGAAACTGATGGTATGCTTTATAGTAAATTCCAAATAAGTGATTGGCAAGAAACCCCTGAGAGCTTTAAATTTACAGCAAAGGCCTGGGGTGAAAAATTTAACCCCAAACGACATCCCCAAAAAGTAGGGGTGAAAGCGGTAACATACCATTTGATGGTGATTATCCGCGAACCTGAACGAGTGGTTTTAGAGTTTATACTCGATATTTAGCAGAAACCCATCTTTGTTAGATCATCTAACATTTTTGCAACCATGGGTTCAGGTGGCGAATCCAGCGATTTGGTAACCGAGACCACAAATGGAATATTTTTCTCTCTGTAGTATACGATGAGAGGCGCGGTTTGGGTTTTGTAGATATTGAGACGATTTTGGATAACTTCAATGTTATCGTCGTTGCGCTGGTAGAGTTCACCACCGCATTTGTCGCATATACCCTCTACTTTGGGTTTGAGAAAGCGAATGTTGTAGACTGCACTACAGTTTTTACAGATACGCCGTGAAGAGAGCCGCTCGATGATGATCTCATCAGGGACATCTAGTTGGAGAATAACATCAATCTTTGCGATACCCTCTAAAGTTTTAGCCTGCTCGATGGTGCGTGGAAATCCATCAAGTAAGAAACCTTTACCTTCAGGGATTTTGCTGAGTCGGTCTTTTAGAACCTCTACAACAACAGCATCTGGGACCAATGCGCCCTGTTCAACGTAACTTTTGACTTTTTTGCCCAGCTCGGAATTCTGTTTAACGGATTCACGGAAAATATCGCCCATGGCGATAACGTCAACGCCAAGTTGGTTCTGTAACCGTGAGGAATAGGTGCCTTTTCCTGCGCCCGGTGCTCCAAATATGATGGCCTTCACTCTGTTTACACTCCAATGATGCTCGTATATTTGGGTAAGTTAATTAAATTTATCGTCGATTCCGCTTTTTCTTTATGAAAATAGTTCGATTTGTCAACAATAATTCTAGAATCCCAAACCTGATTAGAGAAACAAAAAGAAAGAAGGGATGGAAAGTGAGATTTGTTAGTTTATTTTCCCATGACTTTTTTTGCGGCGATTTCAATATCTTCCGCTTTGATGGTTTTTCTTCCTGCGTGCATCGCGAAATCGAGTGCTTCTTTAGCGATTTTTACGCCGATTTCCTCTAAGGATTTTGCTAGTTCTTTTGCTGCGGTTTCGCTTACTCGGTCAGCGCCTGCTTTTTTGCATAGTCTATGCATGGGGGCTACAGCTATTTCTAATTCAATCATATCGACATCTCTTTCGCTTCTTTTTCTATTTAAGGCTGTATTTAACCTTTGTTATCTCTTTTTACACTAAAATGTTCCCAACGGCTGATTTGAAGTAAACATAAGAAAATCTTAAAACCCTCAAAGGTAAATATAGCGCTGAACAAAATGAAGCTAATAGACGCTCATATTCACCTCTCTGAGGCCGAGTATGCCGGGCACATTGATGAGCTAATAGTGGATGCTAAAAACTCTGACGTGACTGCACTAGTTACCAATTCGCTGGATCTAGCATCATGCAAAAATGATATCAAATTATCCCAACAATACCCCGATTTGGTCTATGCCGCTTTAGGTATTCATCCCTGGAACGTAAATGTACTCAAAGAAAACGAACTCCAAGAAACCATCGACTATATCCTAACCCAGAAAGGCAAAGTAGTTGCCATCGGCGAGATCGGACTAGACTACAAATACGAATCCACCTGGGAGCAACAACTTACCGTATTTGACAAAATGTTGCGTCTCGCTGAAACAATGGAGCTTCCCGTGATCATACATTCCAGAGGAACCACCGATAAAATCGTAGAGATGCTTCCCTCCTATCGTCTCAACAAGGTGCTTCTGCATTGGTTTAGCCATCCCCTAACAGCGCTTGCTAAGGCTATAGATAACGGCTACTTTATCACCGAAGGCCCGCCTGCTACTTATTCTAATGGTATTCGTGAAGTTGTAGAAAAAACTCCTTTGACTAATCTGTTAACCGAGACCGATGGGCCAGTAACTTATTGGAAGCAACCCTACAATGGTCAGCTAACCAAGCCCTCTCACATACGATGTGTTGTCGATGCAGTGGCAGACATTAAAAAAATATCTGTTGAAGAAGCCGCTGAACAGATTGCCCAAAACTTTGAGGTTTTCTTCAACATCAAACCCTAATCACAAGACATTTTTCTATTTCGCGTTCAACTCGTAACCTCTCGGGGGCTTATTTTCCGCCGTTGAGGCGCAAACTTAAATTAAGCCTGTTCTCTATTGAGTGTTGCTCCTACGCTTTTAAACGCTGGAGAAAAACTGTTAACACCGGAGGAATAAACATAGGAAAAGTGAAGACTGAACAGATAAAGCACCTCGGCAAAGACCTGATGACGCGCTTTCCAGGCAAATTCACAACCAGCTTTGAGGAAAACAAACGTCTAGTTGATGAGGTTACCAGGGGCACAACTACCCGGGTACGTAACAAAGTTGCTGGATACATAACGCGCACTAACGCATTAGCTCAAGCCGGTTCAGATGACGATTCTGACCTTGACGAATCAGAAATGGCCGAATAAACCGGAAAAGAATCCGTATGATGGATGCGTACCGTAAAGGATGGGCACTAAGGTATTTGCGTGAAGCAAAGGCTGAATTAGAAGCCGCGCGCAAAATCCCCTATATGGCGTCAAATTTGGTTTTAGAAGCCATTCGAAAAGCCCGAAACGCCATTTACTACAGCTTAGGTGAACCTGCCTTTATCGAGATTCTAATCCGTGACGAAAGCGCTAAAACCCCAGGCTCCAACGATTCGATTCTGAGGTTTCTCATAGAACTAGAAACCATCGTTCAGCAGATCTCGCAACTCGAAGAAGTCAACGAAGAAGCCATGATGAAACAGGCTGATTCAATTGTTGACATCGCAACTGACATCGTAGAAACGCTCACACAAGAAAAATTTGAAAACTTTAGCTAAGCTAGTTGCCCTTTATTCTTTATCTCAATCTTTTCGCAACTAATCCTTGCTTTTTAAGCTTTTATTACTCTAAATATTGTAGTCTCACTGTTTTTAAATACCAACTCAAACATCGGGTCGTTTAGAAACCGGTTAACATCTTGAGTATCCCGCAGAACGATGTAGTCAATGTTCCATTTCTCTACGGCTTCTTTATAATCAAAATAGTTAATCGGCAAATCTCCCACAGTGTTTCGGTAGGTTTTGGTGTTGTACTCGATTAGGCTGTTGTAAAAATCTATTTGCGGGTTATCTAAAGTATCCTCATAGGGACATAAGCCCACAAAGAAACTAAATTCAACCTTCGATTGCCCGCCAAGGTTGCAAACTACCTCATAGAAGTCAGGGTTCTCTTGTAGTATGACATCGTTTCCAAGCTGGTTTTGAGGAAAAACAATCTGGTTCACCATATGCATAGTGTTATCCACTATGCCGATACTGTTGGCATACTGTAGAGGTACTCCCCTTGATTGGAACGGTATGCGTAGCCAATCAAAATTGACAGCGGTTTGGCTTTCAAAAACAAAGGATATTTCTGCAAAGCGCAGGCCTCTAAAAATCGTTATTTTCTCTGTTACTCTAAATTGCTCGCTTTCCTTTAAAATAATAAACGATGTTAAATCACCATTGTTAACGACTTGGGTGCTGGTATTAGTAAATACCCCCAACTTGGTCTCCTTTGGCAAACCATTATCTCGATAGAGCAAACTTGTCTGGTTATCATTGAGAGAGAAAATCAACGGTTTAACAACCGAATTAGTTAGCACTGCATAAATGTCATGCACATTATCACTGGCAAGTGAATCTGTTTGTTTAATTTGTAGTAGCCCATTATCAACCAAGTAATTTGCCTCTAAGAGATTAGAAGCGATTTGTGCAGGTTCAAATTCACGTTGCAAAATCAAAAACTGTGGATTTACTGCACTAAGCGTTGGACGCTTCGCAAATCCTGAGAGCCACCAGCCAAATTCTGCATCAGCAACACATACTGAGCCCTCAGGTGTGTTGGTTTGAACCCATTGTATGGCCTCATATTTAGCAGGAGTCATAAGCTGAAAATACTTCGATTGTGCCAAACCAACATGTGGCAAAGTAAAGAGGGGTGTAAACAAACAGCCGATTAAAAGAATCGAAATCAAAACACGTCGAGTTTTTACATGCGGCAGACGCATCCAAATCTTGCCCAATCTCTTTGTTATAATATCTGCGGTTGTTATGATAATTAGTCCCAGACAGACAATAACTGGTAAAGCCAAAAAATAGAGAAACCGCTCATAATCCAAAAAAACACCAAATAAATGGCTCTGCACTGCAACAAGCGGTACAAGAATTGCAGATGCAAAAAGAACGCTGGGCAGAGTAAAAAATTTACCGTTTTGCTTTTTTGAAAGAACCAAAAACAAAACCAGCGGTATGATCGCAAGTCCCAGTATCTGAGATGAAACTGCTCTGGTTTCCACAACGGCTTGCTTCATCACCGAAACACCTCCTGTTATGGCTGCCTCTGAACCAAAATAAACCGGCACTATATCGATGAGATAGGGTGAAACCAGCACAACTCCCACAAAGATAGGTATCAACCAACAACTTGCCCTTCGGATTGTAAAACCGGTTGATTTGGCAAAAACGGTGCTAACAAGCAGTGCAAACAAGATTATCACGGAAAAAACAATTGCACTAAATAGGTGCGTTAAAAACAAAGTTGCGACAATCAGCGATGAGCTGACAAGATAGGTTTTCTTGGAAAGTTTGGTAGGTTGGAGAAACAAGTAGAATAGAAGTGGAATCAGCGCTAACGCTACAATATTTGGATATCCTCCCCAGTTTAACATCAAAATATCGCTTGCTAAAAAAGTGGCTAAAACTGCAACAACAAACCCTGCCCGTTCACTCCAAACCAGTCTTACAACCATAAACGTGCACAGTATGGTAAGAGTCGAAAACAATGCTGCTATTGTGGCTTGTATGAGATAGCTGGGTGCACCTGTCATGTTTATGAGAAAAGATGCAAAGATGTGGTAGCCTGGGTTTGTTGCAGAAAGTCCTCCGCCCATGTGGTAATAATTGTAGGAAAAGGTTGTGTTGGGTTCAAGAATTGAGTTTATGACGCTTTCATGTAAGCCTATGTCTGCACCGGGCGGATAACCATGCATGGTCATTAATGCAAATCGGTAGAAAAAACCGATTGCTACTATGGTTAATAATATGCCATAGCTTTTCTTTTTATCAGCCATTCATAGTCGTCCGTTGAATGGTGTATTGTTAGAAGTAAGTCTTAACGGTTATGCTTGCTAAACTCTGTTTGTTAAACCATTGTTTATGAAGCATTAAACCGCCAGTTATGTTAAAGATTTATATCTGTTGTTGTTTATGAATTATTAGTGGATCATATGAAACCGGCTAAATATGCGGCCAGTATTTTATTGGTTTTTCTACTCTTAGGGACATTTTCAACTGCAACCGCACAATATTACTATGGTATATCACAAAATAATCTAACTGTAAATGTGAATCTATCTGGCGCAGGTTACGTAACTCCTGGATCTGGCTCTTACTATTACGGCTCTACAGTTGTAGTGCGCGCATACACCAATCCTGGTTATGTGTTTGATGGCTGGTACCTAAACGGAGTCTACCAAGGCAAACTATCCAGTATTCCAATAACTATGACACAGGATTATACATTAGTCGCTGCCTTTAGCACGCGAACCGTTTGTTTAACCGTTACAAATAACCCCGGACAAGGCGGAACAACTGTTCCAATGGCTGGAATATGGAACTACACCTATGGCTCAACAGTAACCATCACCCAACAACCCGCTCCTGGTTGCACCTTTAGCGGCTGGTACCTTGACGGCGAATACCAAGGACTTGGAACAAGCATAATTGTAGAGATGACCAAAGACCGCCAACTAGGAGCTTTCTTTGCAGGAAACATATCTATAACTGAACCCCCCGGATCACCTGAAACCCCTGCACCACCTCCTGAATCTGGTCTTCCAGTTCCAAATCTGACCTTTTACTGCTCAAGTTCAACATCTGTCTCTGGATTTAGCGTGCAGCTACTGGGTACCCTAGCATACGACCAAGTAGGCTTAACTGGTGCAGGCATAGCATTCTCCTACAGCGCAAACGGCGGCTCAACTTGGCATGATTTAGCTTATCTTATAACTGGTGATGACGGCGTCTTCTCTGCTGTTTGGATGCCCTCAGCTTCGGGTACCTACATCGTTAAAGGCATCTGGTCAGGTGATGATGCATACTCAGGTGTTGGTACAACCGTAAACTTTGCCGTAGCACCCATGCCCATAGAGGACAAACCAACTGAGACTGCAAGCGTATTCTCCGTATCTTCCAACTCTACACTCTCCGAACTAGCCTTTAACTCTGCTAAAGAAGAAATATCTTTCACGGTATCTGGTGAATCAGGAACCTCTGGATTTGTTCAAACCTGTATTCCAAAATCACTAATGCCCACTGTAGAAAACCTCAAAGTATACATAGACGGGCAAGAAGTGCCCTTTAGTACTCTCTCAGAAAATGATGTATGGATAATAATCATAGGCTACCACCACAGTACACACACAATCTCTATGAGTCTAAACTCCGATTCTTCGCTAGGTTTCTTCTCCTCATTTACTGTTGTTGAACTACTATTGGTAGTTGTTGCTGTCCTGTTAGTTATCGTGGCTGTAAGCGTAACCATTATGTTTAAACAAAGAAAGCGGATAAAAAACCAATAATATCTACTTTTTTCTTAAAAATCAGTCATGGAAATTGAGCGGTTTAGAGTTAACCTTTATACAACTCCTCCGCTATGGTCTAGTGTACTGAACATGCTCTTAACCATAAAATTTCTCGGTGCGTTACGTCACATTTCAGGAAAAACCCAGCTGACCCTTAGCTTTCAAGACGGAGCCTCCATACAGACCGTTGTAGAAACTCTTTGCCAAGAATTACCCACGCTCAAACATACCTTTTCTGATTCAGAACTAAACAACGCCCGTTCCAACTCACTGATACTAGTTAACGGACGAGAAATTAGCGTTCTAGACGGTTATGAAACTCAACTTTGTGACGGCGACGAAATCGTGTTTGTTCCAGTGGTCCATGGCGGCTAACAATGATAACTCTAACCACCGACTTTGGATTAAACGACCCCTATACCGCCCAGATGAAAGGCGTGATTTACACCCTAAACCCCAACGCCAAAATCATCGACATAACCCATGGCGTAGATAAATTCAACATACGCATGGGCGCTTTTATGCTGGCTTCAGCGGCACCCTACTTTCCTGCTGGTACCATACATGTGGCGATTGTGGATCCTGGCGTAGGCACAAAACGACGGGCAATTGTAATCCAGACCCAACAAGCATTTTTTGTAGGCCCTGATAATGGTGTTTTGATGCTGGCCGCACAACAACAGGGCATCAAACAAGTCTATGAACTCACCAACGCCAAATTTAGGTTACCCAAGGTTTCAAACACTTTCCATGGCCGCGATATTTTCGCACCCGCCGCAGCACACATCGACAACGGCATATCTGTAGCCGAGTTTGGCTCTGAGATCACCCACCCCCTCACACCCAAATTTGCCAGCATCCAAAACCTCAACGGCACCATAACTGGTCAAATCCTCTACATTGACAGCTTTGGCAATGCCATAACCAACATCCCAAGCGAATCAATTCAAACTCAAACAGCAACCGTGGGGCTGTCTCAAGGGCTACTCAAGTTGGCGCTAAGAGAAACCTATGCCCAAACTAACCCAAACGAAGCTGTTGCCTTGGTGGGCAGTCATGGGTTTTTAGAGCTTGCACTAAATCAAGCTAGTTTTGCTAAAAAATATCTTGTCCGCATAGGCGATCCTGTCACCGTTACTTTTGTCTAGTTATGTTTTTGGCTATATCTGCGATGACATCCACAGGATTCTCAAGTGCGGCAAGTTTATCGGCAACATCAAAGCGTTTGCCCAAATACTGCTTAGCAACCTCTATCACCTGGTCCTCTGTTGTTGCAAATAGCGGAAAGTCCTTCTCGGTGAGGTAGGTGTTAACGTAGGTTTTTGCCATATCTGAGATACCAATGCTGGGAACACCTTGTAGTGCCGCTTCTCTTGTGATGGTGCCGCCATAGCTAACTACCAAATCGGCATGTGCTACCAACTCGGCAGTATCCTCAAAACCTAGTTTTCCTTTGTAGGCTTCTTCATTTTCATTGTTGTATCTTTGAACAACATGGACATTTCCCAGTTCAGCGAGTCGTTGCGCCAATGTTTGGACGTTATCTTGCTTTTTCTCTGCATAGACCGCTCTGTTCTCTATTTGCCTAACTACGATTAGTGGTTTTTTTGCATTGACTGCTTTTTTTGGGTTAAATCCCTTAATCCATGCAACCTCATCAACGCCTCTAAAAACTGCGACATTGTGGGCGCCATTGTCTGCTGTGAAACTCTTAGGTAGCGCCTCAGAAACCACTACCGTGTGTGCAAAGGGCAGTGTTAAGCGATTTACTGCATAGGCATAAGGTGTATCAGCGGTGGTTATGATGGGTATGCCCAAGCCAAATGCCACTCGACAAAGCTCTACTGATTGATGAGCAATTGCCACATCAGGTTTTTTATCTCCAAACATCTTTGCAAATTGGATAATGCGCTCCGCGCTCTCCTCAAGCCTTGAAGCAAGCGTTGTTGGCGCATATTTCCCAACAACAAGGGGATCTTCACCCAGTCCTTTGGCTAGTGGGATCGTGTCAGGATGTTCACGAGTGGTAAAGATAACCTCATGTCCCTCGGATCTGAATTTTTTAGCTATGGCAATGGCATAGCGGACCTGTTTACCTGTGCAGGCATCATACCAAATTCTCATGGTGGCACCCTGCACTTTTGCGCCAAAAACTCTTCGCGTTTAGCTTCAAATTCCTCAAGAGACATAACTTTCTTAGCCGGACAACCCGCAACCACGGTTCTAGGAGCCACATCTTTGGTAACAACACTCCCTCCGCCAACCACTGCTTTTTCACCAATGGTTACGCTGGGAAGAATAGTCACCCCACCCCCAATGGTAGCATCATCTTTTATCACTGGCGGCGTCATATAGTTGCATCTGGGGTACTTGTCATTTAAGAGGCTGGTGTTTGGGGCAATAAAGACATTATCGCCTAGCACACAACCATTTGATATGGTGACATGAGCTTGTATGTTACAGTTTTTACCCAAGGTAACATTTTTACCCAGATCAACAAAACTACCCACAGTGGTGCCTGCACCGATTTTGGTTCCCTCCCCTATGACAACATAGTTCCAAATCGCACAATTGGCGCCGATTTCTACGTTAGCACCAGTCACAATACCGATGCCTCGCTTTGAATTCTGCATACCTGTCTTTTTGTGCTCCAGATTTAAATAGTTTTAACACCCATGGATTTCCATCGAGGTCTTAGCATGACTCACCAAATAGTACTCATCGTTGGGTTAGGTGAAATCGGCCATACCCTTTTCTCCCTCTACACTGAAAAGAAAGCCGAGTTTACAGTTTATGGTTTAGATCTAGACCAAACCAAAATGCAAGAACTCAACCAAGACCAAACCAAAATCCCAAACAAAATTGACGTTCTACAAGTAGCCCTTCCATGTGCAAACCCTGAAAAATTCGCCCAAATCATATCTGACTATGCCAAACAGTATCAACCTAACCTAATTATAGTTAACAGCACCGTGCCACCCGGAACCTCTCTTCAGGTTGCAAAAAAATGCCCCGACTGCCAAGTGGTACACTCCCCCGCACGAGGTGTGCACATAAACGCTGAACACATGCTCTGGGAGATGAAACGCTGGCCCAAATACCTCGGCGGCGCCACACCCAAAGCAGCAAAAGATGCCCAAACCCATTTCGAGGCTCTGGGTCTCCAAGTTAAGGTACTTAAAAGCTGCAATGAGACCGAATTAGCTAAACTCTTTGAAACCACCTACCGCGCTTGGATGATTACTTGCTTCCAAGAAATGCATCGCATCGCACACACATTCAACGCCGACTTTAACAGCACCATTGATTTCCTCGAAGACACCCACCGCCAACGCTACGACCGCCCCATAATGTTTCCAGGCTACATCGGCGGACACTGCCTCATACCCAACACAGAATTACTCCTCAAATCATACGACTCTGATCTTCTGCGCCTCATCTTAAAATCCAACGAAAAACGCAAAGAAGAAATGAAAGACCCCCAAATACAAACCGAAGCCCAACTAGTCGCCCAAAGAGCCCAAGCACTACAAAAAGACCTCACAGGAGAAAAAAACGTAACCCTCCCACAAAAACCAACCGAAAACAAACCCTAACCTTCCCCCTATAGCTAACAGAAAAATACTCTGCAAAGATGTAGAATTAACTCTTTGTATCACTGTTAGTTTTTGGCTTAAAAAACCCCTTTTCTTGGGTAATGCATAAAAGCAGATTATGCACAGATAATCAACACCAAAAGGTTTGATAATTCACATGTCCGCTAAAACCTTGCCTAGAAAATTCGTCTCAGTGGACCCAAGCAAATGCATTGGATGTGGAATTTGCGAATATGCCTGCACCACAGAAAAAGGTGAAGGCAGCTGGAACCCCGTTCGCAGTAGAATCCGCGTCGTACGAATGGTACCCGTCTTCAATTTTGCCCTAACCTGCCGAGGCTGCATAGACGCCCGATGCGTAAAAGCCTGCCCTGAACGTGCAATCACACAATCTGAGGTCAACAGCCTCCTAATTGTAGACGATGCAAAATGCAAAGGATGCGACTGGTGTGTCCAAGCCTGTCCACATGGTGGCATTACCATCCATGCCGAAACCGGCAAAGCCATAGCCTGTAACCTTTGCGAAGGCGATCCACAGTGCATCAAAACCTGCCCCGAGGAAGCCCTTGAAATTGTAGAATCTGACGAAGCCGCCGACAAACGCTTCAACGACGCCCTAGAAAAGCTACCCGCACAAGCTGACCAGTTAACTGCTATCGTCAAAAAGAAAGACTGGAAACCCCTTATTGCCACCGCAGAACAACGCTCTGAACGGGTTGCAGAAAAACTCGACGCACTCAACCAACGGGCCTTAGCAAAAAAACGTGACAAAAAACCCCTACCCTAATCTTCTGGGAACAATTTTCCAGTTCCAACATACTTTCTATATGTGTGCTCTATTGTGATGATCTAAAGAGGGTTTTGACTTTATCTTTTCTTCAGGCTATCTGTTTTTGAGATGTGTGGGTGTTTGTTTTTTTGGTTTCTTCTATGTGCATCCATTAGACACATAAATGTGTCAGCGTATTTACACTACAACCGCAAGGTTAATTGCACTAATAGTGGAAGCGCAAGTGATGATTGTCTCAAATCCTTTCGAGTTGTTTCGCCAAGAATGTCAAACGGTATTAACTGCTGTTATCGAGAAATCTTTTCCCGAAATTGCGTTGCCCCCTATCAATCTTAAAAAAACTCCCAACATTGATTATGGTCAATTGGCAACCTCACTATGTTTTGAGTTAGCCAAAAAAATAGGCCAAAAACCGCTGGATTTAGCAGAACAATTGATTGCAGCAATCGATTCGTCTGCATTTAGTCTCATTGACAAGGTTGCACCTGCAGGTGGCGGATACATAAATTTCCACCTAAACTTTGCCAAATTTAGCGCACTCACGTTACAATCCATTAAAGAATTAGACAGCCAATACGGCTTTGTCAAAACCGATACTCCCAGCAAAATAATTGTTGAACACACAAGTGTCAATCCTCTCCATCCTATCCATATCGGACAGGCCCGCAACCCCATGATAGGTGACACTTTAGCTCGCATTCTCCAATACAGAGGTCATGAGGTCTCTCGTCACTACTATATCGACGATGTCGGGCGTCAATCATCTGTTGTGGCCTATGGTTATTTGAAGCTGGGTAAACCCAAACCCACTGAGAAATCTGACTTGTTTGTGGGCAAAATATACACCGTAACTTGCTGTATTGTTGAAATAAATCGGCTCAAACAAACCCGAGATAGAGCAACTGAATTGCAAAATGCCGATGACTTGGCTAAAGCAAACAAAGAGCTCGACGAATGGATATCCATTGCTGCTGAGCTCAAAGAGAAACATCCACTACTCTTTGAGATGCTGCTGGCAAAAATCGAAGAAGACCCAAACCCCGAAGAAGAAATCAACAAACTCAACCGAGCCTACGAAGACGGCCAACCCGAGGCAAAAGACCTTATCCGCGAAGTCAGTAACCTCTGCCTAAACGGCTTCCAAGAAACCATGAACCGCGTAAGCATCACATATGACTCATGGGACTGGGAAAGCGACCTCGTATGGACCCCCCAAGTCAACGACGTCATGAACCAACTAAAAACCACACCCTACCTCTCCAACGAAAAAGGCGTCCTACAATTCAACGCCAACCAAGTCACCCAAACACTCAACCTCAAAAACAAACTCGGACTCAGCCAAAACAACGAAATCCCACCCCTAACCCTAGTCCGCGCAGACGGCACCACACTCTACACCACCCGCGACATAGCCTACACCCTGTGGAAATTCAAACACGCCAACAAAGTCATAAACGTCATCGGCATGGAACAATCCCTAGCACAACTTCAACTCAAACTCGCCCTCTACGCCCTAAACCACACCCAAGAAGCCGACAACCTAACCCACTTCGCCTACAACCTAGTCACCCTACCCGGATACAAAATGAGCAGCCGCCGCGGCCATTACATAACATTTGACGAAGTACTCGACGAAGCCATCAACCGCGCACACCAAGAAGTCACCAAACGCTCCCCCCTGCTAACCCCCCAAGAAAAACAAACCATCGCCACCTTTGTAGGCCTAGGCGCAGTACGCTACGCACTAATCGATGTAGACCCCGGCAAAAACGTCGTATTCACCTGGGAACGCGTACTCAACTTTGAAACCAACAGCGCCCCCTACGTCCAATACACACACGCCCGAGCCACAAGCATCCTACGAAAAATAACAAACCAACCCCAAAACCCCAACTATGAACTACTCACCGAACAACTAGAAAAAGAACTAATCCTAACCATAGCAAGCTTCCCCGATATGTTCATCGAAGCCACCGAATACCTCAAACCCAGCATGATAGCCGACTACACAAACAACCTAGCCGACAAATTCAACACCTTCTACAACGCCTACCCCGTACTCAAAGCCGACACACAACAACTCATAGACGCCCGCTTAACATTGGTTAAAGCCATCCAAACGGTCCTAAGAAACGCCTTAAACCTTATCGGCATAGTTGCACCCGAAAAGATGTAACAAACTATCAAAAATGAATCCCCATGGCTCTTTTTAGCCCTATTTCTAGATTGTAAACGACCGCCCCTTGAGACTTGTTTATTGTTTCCCGTAAAGCCTTTAAATGGGCTGGATGTTTCTATACTTCGCAAGCCTCAAATTAAGGTAGAATCTAAGCGGAGGTCGCCCAGCATGGTCAAAGGCGTAAGACTGAGGCTCTTATCCCGCAGGGGTTCGTGGGTTCAAATCCCACCCTCCGCACTTTTGCCCCTTATCCATAATTAAAGGTATATTTGATCCTGTTTTTGTAATTAAAAGTCTAAAAAACGTCTTTATTGGTGAGAATTCTTGGAGTATATCTATAGATGTTTGTGTCAATGAAAAGTGATGTATCGGTAATAGATTCTTGATCTTAGGCGACCAGATTGGCCTTATGTTGCCTTGCTGGAAGCACGTATATTGGATTTAATGTTTTATTAAATTGAAAAACTTAAATATAATTTCAATATAATGGAAACATTATGAAAACATTTGCCGAGGAGTACACATTCAGTAAAGCAGAACTGAAAGTACTAAAAGAAATAGCCAAAGGAAACTCGGCGCTATATTTAATCCAGACAAAACTCTCTGTTAAACCTCCACTCATTACCTATATCATTAAAAAATTACAAACTAAAAGTTTGATAAAAATCACTCGGAAAGGCACAAAAAAGCAAGCGACTTTTAACGACACAAAACATGCAATACTGCTAAAGCGTTTACTATCGATTTATGATTATGTTGACTGGGAAAACGTACTAAAAGATAAGGCTATTGAAATTCTCTTTCACCTTTTAAATGATTCCAACAAACCCGTGAACGTATCTAGAAACACTTTTTGGCGCTACATGAAAGATTTTAAATCAAGGGGTATAATCACCCAAGAAGGCAAAGTAAACCCTCAGTTCAGAAATCTACTAGACTTTTTAGAGGAGTACCAAAATTTTTTTGTCCAGAAAATAGTTGCAAAACTCTCTGATACTTCAGTAATCCTTTGGCAATATAACTGGACATTATTAATAAGAACACCTAAAACCACTAAAGTTCCAACAAAAAATTTCCATAAAACGGCGCTCTCAATTTTTTCCCTCTATGATCTGCCGCTTTTTTCAGACTTTGATTTTTACTTCTACTCAACTACAAAGGAGGTAGTCAAACTTGAGGATGCGGCGCTACATACACTTTTGCTGGAGCGCGATAATGTGCGATATTCAACTTATGCTCTGTTGTTGCTCAAAAAAATGGAAAAACAAATAGACAAAATATACCTGCTCAGAGAAGCTAAGCATTATGGGTTGGAAAAACAGGTGAAAGATATGCTTGAATTTTTACAGACCCACATACGCCCCGACGGACAGCCGCTCCCAACTTGGGAAGAATTTGCTGAGAAAGCACATAATTATGGAGTAATGGCTTGATGGCTCAGCGACGCTCCTTTGCTAGGGACTATCTTAAACAAGAATTCGACAAACTAAACACATTAACAAAATACCCTCTTTTGCTGTACTTGATAGGCGGTGGCGCCATGACGTTCTATGGTGTAAAAGCTACAACCAAAGACATAGACATTATACTCACAAGCCAAGAAGACCTAAACAGTCTCCAAACAGCATTAACCGCCACAGGTTACAGAGAACCAACTCCCGTAGTAATAACAAGAGCATACCACGAAATGCAAACCAGTGCTATATTAGAAAACCAAGATGGCTTCCGTTGGGATCTATTTCTAAACAAAGTATGTGGCAAACTAACTCTTTCCACCGATATGCAAAGTAGAGCAAAATCG
Organism: Nitrososphaerota archaeon; assembly: GCA_031256395.1. Lineage (GTDB taxonomy): Archaea > Thermoproteota > Bathyarchaeia > Bathyarchaeales > Bathycorpusculaceae > Bathycorpusculum. The sequence goes on along the minus strand of JAIRQQ010000070.1, from coordinate 13,605 downwards.
CTCTACCAAGGTAGCAAACTACAGGTATTTATAGTCTCAGAAGAAGACATTTTCCTATTCAAATCAATCACTAACAGAGACGCCGACTTGGATGATACACGAATACTTGCCCAGTCAGGCCTTAACTGGGAAATTATATCTCAAGAATGCAAAAGTCAATCCCAAAAATCCGAAACGTCTTGGGAAGATGCTCTCTATCAAACCTTACAAGACCTCAAAACAAAATACGGTATTGAAGCACCAATCGAAAAAACAATAAGAAAGGAAGCAGAGCTGAAACTTATCACTGCTGTTTTGCTTATGCAAATAGAGCGGGGAAATAATACCGTTAACAGCATTGCTAAAGCAATCGGGGAGTCTTCAAATTTTGTTAGAATTGAGCTCTATAAATTAGTCGCTAAAGGGTCTGTTGTAGTCGATAAATCCAACAAGCCCCACAAGTTTCAGTTGCCGTATACAACTGATTAAGAGCTGGAAAACTTGCTTTAAAAAATTGGCATAAAACTGTCAAATTATGTTCAACCCTATAAACGACCCCGCCAAGTTATCCCTCTGCACCAAATATCTACCAACTATTTTTTAGCTGTCATTGAATCGGTTGAATTTTATACTAAAGTGATTATCATTCTAAGAGGTGTTTCTTTGAAAGATTGCGCAACTTTATTACAGCAACATATGGAGCAGTTATGCGAAAAAATTGGCCCAAGACCCACCGGTTCTCCTAAAAATAAAGAAGCAATTGATTACGTTTTTGAGGTATTGCAAAAATGCGGGTTTCAGGTGTATAAACAGGAATTTGATTGTATTGACTGGATCAACTCTGGTGCATTGCTGTTGGTTGATGATCAGGTGGTGCCGGTGGAACCCGCAGAATATTCGCTTCCTTGTGACGTCAAAGCCGACTTTGTTTGTATTGATACCTTAGCGGGGCTTCAAAAAGCGGAGCTAACTGGCAAGATAGCGCTTATTTATGGTGAACTGTGCAAAGAACCCTTGATGCCAAAAAACTTTGAATTCTATAACCCTGAGGAACACAAGCAAATCATAGCGTTGCTGGAAGAAAAACATCCCCAAGCCATAATTTTGGTTAGCCCAAATAAAGAGCACATCATACAGGATGGCGATTTTAACATCCCTTGTGCTGTTGTATGTGCGGACATGTTGGATACTTTTTTACAAAGCACCCACCGGAAAACAAAACTAACTCTTAACACAGAGCGGATTCCAGTAAAAGCCCATAACGTAATCGCCACATATGGATCAAGCCGTGATACGATCTGTTTTTCAGCACACATTGATACACAACCCACAACACCGGGCGCTCTTGACAATGCTTCGGGTGTATCTACTCTGCTGGTCTTAGCTGAGACTCTTACCCATAAAGACTATCAGTTCCAGATTGAAATTGCCATACTAAATGGTGAAGACTACTACTCCACTCCCGGAGAAATAACATACATGGCAAAGCTCTCATCCGCATACTTGTTGGCTGTGAATATAGATGGTATAGGGTTACGAGGCAGTGATACTTCTATCTCTTTTTATGCGTGCCCAAAGAAACTTGAGAACCAACTCATGGAATACGTGAAAAGAACACCTGGGTTTGAGCGCATTGAGCCTTGGCCTATGGGTGATCATATGATATTTGCCACCGCAGAGATACCAACCATTGCCCTAACGGCCTGCAACATATTTAGTCTGATAGACACACTAATTCATACCTCCAAGGACAACATCAAAAACATTGATTTGGACATTTTAGTTAATGTCGTAGATTTTCTGGTGCACTTACCCGCTTGCATACATAGCAGTTGATGAACGTGGATTTACTCTTGGTGTAACTTGTTGAACTAAACATCTCGTTGATTGTTGGTTAGTGCTAAGGAAGGCTTGTAATCCTGGCCAGCGACCAAAACAGCCTCAAAAAATCTGAACAAATTTTTATCTCTCAAAAATTCGATACAGTTGAGGTTGTCTAAACATTTTTCTATATCTCTGCATTGTCATGTGGGAGAAGGCAAAGAAGTTATGACTGATGAAATCGTTGGCATGGGCACATGGTACGATATGATGGCTAAAAAAGTCATCGAACGTGAACAAACTCTCAACCGTGACATGAGCAGAATTCGCACCGAGATGGGTTTGGGTGCCTCTGGGTTTCCTCATATTGGTAGTTTAGGTGATGCCTCTCGAAGTTATGCCGTCACCTTGGCGCTCAAAAACTTGGGCTACAACTCAGAGTTGATTGCCTTCTGCGACGACAAAGACGGTCTGCGCAAAGTCCCCGCTGGTCTGCCTGCTGATATAGCTAACAGTTTGGAAAAATATCTCGGATACTCTGTATCCACGATTCCTGATCCGTTTGGTTGTCATGAGAGCTATGGTAAACACATGAGTTCGCTTCTACTTGAAGCCCTTGACAAATGCGGTATCCAATACCAGTACTACAGCGCCCAAGACGTCTACAAACGTGGTCTTTTGCTAAGTGAAATTCGTACCATACTTACAAATGCCAAGCAGATTGGCGAGATAATTAAACAAGAAGTTGGACAAGAAACCTACAACGCGGTTTTGCCCTTCTTTGCGGTCTGTGATAAATGTGGTCATCTCTATACTACTCGCGCCTACACCTTTGATCCCAAAACTGATAAAGTCACCTACAAATGCGAGGGCCAAGAAATCAAAGGCAGACTCATTGCCGGTTGTGGTCATGAGGGTGAAGTGGACATTAAAAGCGGCGAGGGTAAACTGACTTGGAAATCCGAGTTCGCCGCAAGATGGCGCGCCCTTGACATACGATTTGAAGCCTATGGCAAAGACATCGCCGACTCTGTGCGCATAAATGATCGTATCTGTCGTGAAGTTCTTGGGTATGAGCCGCCTAACCATGCCCAATATGAAATGTTTCTCGATAAGGGCGGCAAAAAAATCAGCAAATCCGCCGGCAACGTATTCACCCCTCAGGTATGGTTCAACTATGGTTCCCCCCAATCCCTTCTGTTGCTTATGCTCAAACGCTTCGTAGGCACTCGAGCTCTTGATGTCTCAGATATCCCAAGCTATATGGCTGAACTTGACGAATTAGAAGACATCTACTTTAACAAAAAACAAACCAACCCAAAAGAAGCCACCCGCCTCAAAGGTCTATTCCAATACTGCTATGTCATGAACCCACCTGCTGAACCCAGCCTCCATGTACCCTACAACCTGCTGGCATTTCTTGCCAAAATGGCCCCCAAAGAATGCATAAATGACTACATCACCGAAAAACTGCAAAGCTATGGTTATCTCAAAAAAGACCAAAGCATAGATACAAACCTCCAAACACGCATCCAATACGCCCTTAACTGGACCCGTGACTTTGATGAAATCAAAGAAACAAACATCGAACTCTCAGTAGCCGAACACAAAGCCCTAAGCGAACTCTGCATAAAACTACAAGCCGACCTTGACGCTGATGCAATCCAAAACGCCATCTTTAACGCCGCCAAAGACAACGAACTAAAAGTTGGCGCCTTCTTCAAAGTACTCTACACAGTACTTATGGGCGCACAACAAGGACCCAAACTCGGTCCATATGTGCTGGCAATGGGCAAACAAAACGTAATCGCCGCACTAGAGCGGGTACTAAACAAAACCAACACCGAACCCCAATAACTTTCCTCTATTTTTCAAAGATAAACAGGATTAACAAGCTTGTGGATTTTTTCCACAGCTTCAATCCTCTGATTTATGCTCCTATTTGGTCAGTTTTTCTCATAGAGTCAAAGTAACCCTGAGGCCGAAACCACTATTTTTAAGTTCAAGCTCCGTATTTACTACCTTTGCCTTCAAAATTTTGAGGGCTAACAAGACAGTTGGGCCTGTCGTCTAGTACGGATTATGACACCGGCCTGCGGAGCCGGAGGTCCTGGGTTCAAATCCCAGCGGGCCCGCCATCTCTCTTAACTACTAAAATTTGATAGTTGAATGCATTTTTAGGAAACTTTATAACAGGTCTTTTAATTTTATAAATCAGAGAAGCGCTGTATTGCAGAGTTATATTTGAAATAAATTGATGGTCTACAAGAAGCGTTTCTCAATTTAAAACATGGTGATCAGAATGGATAGTCGCTCAAAAAAATGGTGCTCTATCTTCTTTTTCATAATACTTATTGTAGGTATGGTCTATGCTTCTGTGCCAAACGCTAAAGCGGAAGACGCAATACTGTATCAAAAGGCGGCAGTCTTGACAACTGTGGTGTTAGGATTTGATACAGCAAAATACGCCGTCAATATTGAAGGCCAAGACATGCTTGACGGTTATTTTAGTCTTCCTCAGTACCCTCAGTACCATATAACTTATACACTCAAATCCGATGAAGACAGTTTCCGGTTGTACTATACCTTTGCAAACGGTACCCTGCAAATGATATCTATATACAAAGATGGTTTTGTTGAAAAAGAACCTAAATCTTATGTAAATGATGTTTTTGTTGCTAAAAGTTTTCTTGCCAAATATCAAAATTATGTGGGTGATTCTTCCTATGATCAGATGTCCTCTATATTGTCTGCGGAGGCTGGTGTGGGCGGCAATTTTACTGTGATCTCTGGGGATATGTTGTTTGAGGTTCTTGACGGTGATGACTCTACCTATTTTTCGTGGATTTATACCGATACTAATGTTGAATCATGTCCCAAATGGGTAACTATTGGTGTTAAGAATGGTATTTTGAATTCGGTTGTTGATTACTGGCAGTTATATTCCGTGGGCAGTACGTCTGTGAATTTTTCCAAAGATGAAGCAATTGATATTGCATTGGAAGCGGCTAGAAATCATGTTTGGAGTTTAGGGGTTGATGTTTCTAGTTTGTCTGTGGAGAATTTCAATGTGTCTAATGTGTGCTGGAGTTTTTTGGCTTTTATGGGTTCTGTGGGTGCGGATAATGTTCGCAGTGAAGACCCCTTAGAGATTTATCCGGTTTGGCAGTTTGGTATTGCGCTCGATAAATGGTATGGACATATGTATGGTGCAGAGATAGGTATTTGGGCTGATACCGGTGAAGTCAGACTAGTCCATGAAGCTTGGTCAATGATGCTTCCAGATGACCCCAACATTCCCAGTTCTAGTGTTGAACCTAGTCCTAGCCCTAGTGTTGAGCCCAGCCCAAGCCCCAGTTCTAGTAGTTCGTCTGGTTCTAGTTCGAATTCTATTGGGAAGTCTGGATCTGCTTCTAGTGTGGGGGGTTCGTCTGTTCCAGCGGTTGGTGTTCAATTGGATGTAGGTGATGGACAGTCTGATGGGGATAGTGAGCTGGTTGCTATAGCTGACCCTGAAACTGCGGATATTACGCATGGTGATGATGCACCCCTAGATATTCCCCTGACGATTGTTGCCGTAGTCTTTGGTGCTATAGTTGTAGTTGTTTGCGTTTACTTAGTTTTAAGAAAACGCAGTCATCCCTAATTTCTCTCATTAATATTTTGAGCCACACAGATCGTTGTCAGATTTTTACACTCAAAGTTGGCCTTTGCTGGCTTGTTCAAGGTATGTGTGCCTAGAAAAACTTATATGGTTAAGGCAGTCATGTTGTTGTTCGCATTAATTGGAGGTTTACTTGATTTGTCAGCAATACCCACGTCAGCGGGCGGAGTCCCTATTATGGTTCTCAGAGAAGGTACTAAACGGAACCGGGGAAAAGACGCTCAGCATGGAAACATTATGGCTGCTAAAGTTGTAGCTGAATCCGTCCGAAGTGCATTGGGACCCAAGAGCATGGATAAGATGCTAGTTGATGGCTTTGGCGATGTCACTATAACAAGTGATGGTCGAACTATACTTGACGAAATGGATATCCAGCATCCCGCAGCAAAGATGCTAGTTGAGGTCGCTAAAACCCAAGATAAAGAAACCGGTGACGGAACAACCTCTGCAGTTATCCTTGCAGGTCAACTTTTAAGCCGCGCCGAAGAACTCTTGGATAAAAATATCCATCCCACAATCATCATCGAGGGCTACAAGCAAGCTGCCCAAAAAGCACTAGAAACCCTCGACAACATTGCTATTACCATAGATCCAAAGAAATCTGATTATCTCAAAAAAGCTGCTGTAACATCAATGGGAAGCAAAATCGTCTCTGAGCACAAAGACTACCTCGCCGATATCGCCGTTAAAGCTCTGCAAGCAATTGCAGAAAAAACTCCTGATGGAGCAATGAAAGCTGATATAGACGATATCAAAGTTGAGAAAAAGACTGGCGGATCCATCGCAGAGACCACCTTTATCAGTGGTATTGTGCTTGATAAGGAAATTGTACACAGCGGTATGCCTAAACGAGTAGAAAAAGCAAAGATTGCTCTACTTGATGTCTCCTTAGAAAACGAAAAGCCAGAACTCGACGCTAAACTAAACATCGAAACCCCCGCACAGATTGAGGCTTTCCTAAAACAAGAAGAAGCAATGATCAAAGCAATGATTGATACAATCCTTGCAACCGGTGCCAATGTCGTGATTTGCCAAAAAGGCATTGATGACCTTGCTCAGCACTTCATGACCCGAAAAGGCATAATTGCCATTCGCAGAGCCAAAAAATCTGATATGGAAAAACTCGCACGAGCAACCGGCGGCAAAATCATCAGCAACATTGACGCATTAGCACGCACCGATCTTGGCGAAGCCCAACTAGTCGAGGAACGCAAGACGGGTGATGACAAAATGACCTACATCGAAGGATGTAAAAACCCCAAATCAGTCACCCTGCTCATAAGAGCTAGCAACCCCCGCTTAGCTGCAGAAGCCGAGCGCAGTATTCACGATGCGCTCTTTGTCATAAAAGACCTCCTAGAGGATCCCCGTATCGTTGCAGGCGGCGCTGCACCTGAACTAGAAATGGCAAGTGCCCTGCGCAAATATGCCCAAACCCTCCAAGGTAGAGAACAATTAGCCGTAACAATCTTTGCAGAGGCTCTAGAAGAAATCGCAGTGACCCTAGCAGAAAACGCAGGTCTGAACTCTGTGGATATTCTCACCCAACTCCGCGCAAGTCATGAACAAGGCCAAACTTGGGCAGGCATAAACGCTTCTGCTGGAAAAGTCGACGACATGACAAAACAAAACGTTTACGAACCGCTCGCTGTTAAAAAACAAATCATCAAATCAGCCAATGAAGCAGCATCCATGATCCTAAAAATCGATGATGTAATCTCAACCGCAAGAATGAAGTCTCCTCCAATGCCCCCAGGAGGAGGAATGCCCGGAGGTCCAATGGGCGGAATGGGCATGGGCGGTATGGGTGGCATGATGCCTGGTGGAATGATGTAGAATGCAACAAGAAAAAACAATCAACGTAGGACCCCCCAAAATCACTCGCTTCGAGAAAGCAAGAATCGTGGGCGCACGTGCCCTGCAAATCTCGATGGGAGCCCCAATCTTGGTAGATGCCGCAGAAAACACCAACCCCATAGACATCGCACTAAGCGAGCTCGACGCAAACATATTACCCATCACCATCCGTCGCACACTACCCGACGGCACATTCCAAGATATACCCCTAAAATGGCTATTTTAAAACGCCATCTTTTCTTCTTCTCTCGCTAAATTTTAGCCCTTATTGTTGTTTGTACACCAAGTAGCCACATACTCTTAAGACCTTTCTTTAGCTAAACAAACTGATGATCAGATTGGCCTTTAACATATTTCACAGTATCCCACCTCTGCCCGCCCCACCCGAACACCCCGAACGTCCTCCACCAAACATACCCATCCCAGGTGAACCCACAGCCGGAGACAAAAGCCACCAACATAACTACCGATGCAAAAAATGCGGCAAAGTCTTCAACAGCAAAACCGAACTCAAAGCACACCTAACCATAGAACACACCTAACTATCCTCCACAATGAAGCCTCGGTCTTGCGGTGCTCTAGTCAATGGTTGCTCAAACGGGACGTAGTTAATGTTTTGTTGGCTTCTATGAGTGTGTTTGTGATTTGTTTCCAGTGTGCACCCTGCCAGTAGATTTGTCCACAGTTGGGACATCGCCAAAACTGCTCGTAGTAGCGTGCGGTATTGGCTTTTAACTGAGTTTTTATTTGCTCTTTTGGGGTCGATTTGATGGGTGTATTGCAGATGGGGCAGTGTGACTTATCCAGATCAATCTTTAACAATAGCCCATATTGCTGTGCAATTTTCGCAAGCCGTTCCGTCTCGGTTTTACCCTCCGCATAAAACGAATCTAGTCCCCTTGCGGCGGCTTGTTTGTAGAGCTCCTTGTCTTTTGTTACCAATACCCGTTGCTCAAACTTTGCTATCTCTAAAAGTTTCTTATCCTCTAAGCGCACATCATAGGTTGTGTCATGTCCCATCATGCGTAGCCAACGTGCTAGTTTCCCAAGCATCCCATCTACAAGAAACCTCACCGGGCACCTCCCCGCACGATTTTGCCCGTGCCGCCCTTTGCAACAACTTCGTTTTCCTCATAAACAATCTGTCCTCCCACTATGGTTTTAACTGGTTTGCCATTAACTTCCCAGCCATTATAGGGGCTGAATTTGGCTTTGGACTTAAATTTGGATGCATCTATTTTAAATGGGTTCTGATAGTCAACGATGGTAAGATCAGCTGCCTGGCCCGCTTTGAGATAGCCTCTATCTGTTAACCCATAGATTTGTGCTGGGTTTTCTGCAAGATGGGACACAACTTGTTCTAAGCAAAGCTTGCCCTTTTTTACCATTGTGAGCATAAGCGGCAGGGTTACTTCCAATCCGGGAATGCCTGCTTTTACCTCCCAGATGTTATTTGCTTGTTTTTCTTCAAGGGTGTGAGGTGCATGGTCTGAGCCAAACGTATCAACCAATCCCTCGTTTACGCTTTGCCACAATGCCTCCACCTCAAGTCGGTCACGTAGCGGTGGTGCCATAATAGCCAGCGCACCATACCGCTCTACCTCTTCGTTGCTTAGCATCAAATGATTGGGTGTGACTTCGCAGGTGATGTTTTTTTGGGTTTTTTTTGCTTCTGTTATTGTTGCCACGCCTTCTTTGGTTGAGATGTGACAGAAATGTAGCTGTGCCTCTGTTTTGGCGCTGAGTTTAATAATGCGCTCAACAGCTACCCGTTCAACTTCTTTGGTGTGTGCCCGCAGATAATCTGCTGGGGCTGTTTTTTTTGCTTGTTTAAGCTTGGCCTCATTAGTTGCCAATAGTGTGTGGTCTTCTGCGTGAATGGCAACCGGTAGTTTTACCTCTGTTGTGGCTTTTAGTGCTTCTGTTATGGCAGTATTGTCATCTATGTTTACCCCTCCTATCTGATCACCCATAAATAGCTTGAACCCAACCGCGCCTTGGTTAGCGATTTCTTTTATTTCGGGAAGGGTTTGGGGAAACTCTGAGTAGAATCCTGTATTAACCACAATTCGTCTCTGTGCCGTTTCTATGCGATTTCTCAAGGTTTGAGCGCTCATGGTGATGGGTGTATTGTTTGGCATATCTAAAACTGTGGTAAAGCCGCCCGCGGCTGCTGCAGAGGTGCCGGAGGTGAAATCTTCTTTGTATGCTTTGCCTTCATCTCGCAAATGTACATGTGTATCAATTAAGCCTGGTAATACGAGCAGGCGGCTGTGCAGGTTAATTTTTTGGTCGGCATTTGGCATCTGTGTTTCTTTGCCGATTTTGTGGATTATTCCTTCTTCTATAGCGATGCAACAATCTGTGATTTGCCCCTTTAGGTATGCTTTGGCGTTGAGGATGACTGAATCAACAATCACTTCGATTCACGTGGAAAAATAGGTTCTGCTCCACTAAAAAGGTTATTTTCCACAGGTTCAGACTACACATATTCCGTTGGAATCATTGTCTTTTATTTGCTTGTTTGATTGGTTGTTGTTTTGGTGTTGTTATTTTTTGATATGTCTTTTTTATTAATATATTTTTGGAAATACTATTAATGAAGAAACAAGTGATGTTTATTTATGATACAGTAAGAAGAAATGTTATTGCTTTATTGTAATTTATTAGAGTGAAATTATTTGTTTGAATTATCTTTATATGCATTTTATTTGCAATGAGCGCAAAATTAATATGGCCGGTTTCTTGAGAATATATTAAGCAATTGGTATGGAGCAAGCGGCAGGATAATTTGGATGTATGTGGCTTCAGATGTAAACAAGTGTCTCCTTCTAGCAAAAAATGCTGTGGGGTTGATTTTTGTGAAAATATTTAGTTATTTTCATAATTGTCTAAGCTTGATTGTTACAAAAATCTGTTGAAAATAAACCTTTAATCGGTGCTATGTTGATGGACTTTGGTCATTGTTGGTTGCATTCTAAGTGCATGAATTTATCTGGAACTTCTATTTCCAATCAGTCCCTAAATTCTGTGCTTTTGTGTCTCTCACAGCATCGGCACACCGCCAACGGTGTACTTTTCTATATGACAAACCGCGGCAGTAACACCGCATATAGAACACAAAACTATCCACAATGTTTAGAATACCGCCAATCTGATAAAAATTCCAAAAAAATAGGTGCCGTATGTAATTATCAATGCGATAGGGGTAATAATTATGTTGAATAAACTAGTTAAAAAACGTTTTATGAGTATATTTCTATGCATGTTATTAGGATTAACATTTGTTTGGAGTGTTATTCCTGATGTAGCAGTCACATCTGCTCAAGTTTCTAATAATAAAATGATTGCACTAACCTTTGATGATGGACCTAGTGAAAACACAGGCCGATTATTGGACATATTGAGTGCAAATAATGATGCCAAAGCAACCTTTTTCGTTCTTGGCTCCCGAATGAGTCAATATCAAGCTGTAGCGGCAAGAGCCATTGCGCAGGGATGTGACGTTTTTGGGCACTCATGGAATCATGACGATTACACAACCCTTACACCTGCTGCACTTAAACAAGACTTGGAACGTACAAATAACGCTATTTTTAGTGCAACAGGTGTTTACCCTGACATGTTCCGCCCTCCATATCTTGCATATAATGATAATGTTATGAGCACTGCAGAAGATATGGGCCTCGCAATCATACTCTGCGCCCTTGACTCTGATGACTGGAGAACTCTAAATGCAACCTCTATCTATAACCAAATTATGAGCAACGCCAAAGATGGCACAATTATTCTCTGCCATGACATATATGCATCAACTGTGGACGCTATGGAACTAGTTATACCCGCTTTGATTGCAAATGGCTATGATTTAGTAACAGTTTCCGAAATCTTGGGCGAACCCGAAGCAGGAAAATTATATAGCAACGGTATAGGCGACTGGAAAGGACTCACACATACCGTGATGCCAGCAGATGACCTGTGGATTATAGCTGCCAAGTATTACAAACCCGGCTCTTCAATTCCTAGCACAAGTGCAATGGTGGCTGCCATAGTTGCACTAAATGAGATTACCGATGTCAACGAAGTCCCCGAGGGATTGATACTGCGTATCCCCTGCACTGGCGGTGGAGGCTCTTTTTATCATGAGTGGGAAAACGATGATGGCGTACATACAGACCCAACCTGCGTGGCAAATGAGTGCTGGACCTATACCTGCGTTAAATGCGATCTCCATTATGTAAAAGAGACTAAGGGTACAGCACTTGGCCATACAGAAGTTACAGAAATTGTTAATGCCACTGATACTGAGGATGGCTACATTAAGGTAACCTGCTCTGTCTGTGGCGAGGAACTTAGCTATACCGTTCTTGATGCTACTGGCTGTCTCCTAAATTATGATGTCGCTGGTGGTGTTGGCAACCCAATTGGGGGTCAATATAAACAAGGTATTTCAGTACCAATATCAAACGTTGTCCCGACAAAGACTGGGTATACTTTTGCTGGCTGGCTCTATGAAGGTGTCACATATGCATATGGTGACTCGTTTGTGATGCCTAATTGTAATGTTACTTTGGTTGCTCAGTGGTCATCTTCTACAAGCGTTCATGTGACCAGCGCAACAGGTAGAGCAGGTGAGGAAGTAACACTCACTGTTTCCATAGAAAATAACCCTGGAATCGCATCATATTCTATAACCATGCGCTACCCCGACACACTTACCTACGTTTCTCCAGTTGTAGGCGATTTCACCTCAAACTTTAATGCAGACACAACAATTGCTGGGCAGATCACTGTAACTGCTACCTCTCCTATGGGCACTGATGTATCCTCTGGCAGAGTCTTGTTCGGTCTCACATTCAAAATCAACGATGCAATAGATGATTGTATCATTGACGAACTTAGCGGACTTAGCCTGGGATATTATAACGTAAATCGTGACGGAATCGAACACAACGAACACCTATACCAATACCCAATTGCCACACAACCCGTAATTACTGTTAAAAACGCAGTTTATGGTGACGTTAACGGTGATGATGCCATCAATATGCTTGATGTTACCCGCCTATTGCGCTATATCTGGAACGTTGATTCTTCATCAACAAATTTTGTGGCGGCAAATGCTGATGTCAATGGCGATGGAGTTATCAATATGCTTGATGTTACCCGCCTATTGCGCTATATCTGGAATGTTGACCCAAGCCCACTTGGACCAAAGATGGAACCAACTGGTGCTCAAATGGTCATGTTTGCCGCATTTGACCTAACCGACCCTACTGTTAGCGTATCTAGTGCTTCGGGCTATGCATCTGATGAGATAACTTTGACTGTATCATTAGAAAATAATCCAGGGATTGCATCTTTCTGTCTAACAATGCAGTATCCTAACACGCTTACCTATGTTGGCTGTGATCCTGGTAATATTATTTCTTCAAACTTTTATGTAATGACTAACACTGGGCAGGTTACTGTAACTGCTACCTCTCCTACTGGTGTTGATGTGTCAACTGGTAACATCTTGTTTACTATTAAATTTAAAATTAATGAGGGCGCACCTGCTGGTGCTATCAACGGTTTAACTCTTGGTTATTTCAACGCAGGACTTGACGGTATTGAACACAACGCAAAACTTGAACATTATACAATTGACCAAGGCACAATAACTGTAATTTCTACAACTTGTGTTCATGATTATGTTGGTGTTGTGACTAAGGTTGCGACTTGTGCTGAGACGGGTTTGAGGACTTATACTTGTTCTTTGTGTGGTGATAGTTATACTGAGGTGATAGCCAAAGATTCTGCTAATCATGTTGGTGGTACTTATGAGGCTGTGATTACTGCTGCGACTGTTGATGCTGAGGGTTTGATGGGTATCTATTGTTCTGGTTGTGATGCACTGCTTGATACAAGAATTATTGCTCCTCTGAGCGTGCCTCATTTTGTAATATATGATGTTGCTGGTGGTGTTGGTGCTCCAGTTGATAATAACCAGTATGTTGCTGGTGCCACCGTAACTGTATCTAGTAATGAACCTCAATTATCTGGGTATACTTTTGCTGGCTGGCTCTATAACGGAGTTATCTATTTTGGTGGTGACTCGTTTGTAATGCCTAGCACAGGTGTTACTTTGGTTGCTCAGTGGACCCCAATTCCAACTTTTGTTGTGGTTTATGATGTTGCTGGTGGTGTTGGTGCTCCAGTTGATAGTACTCAGTACGCACCGGGTGCTTCTGTGACTGTGTCTGGTGTTGTGCCTACCCGACCTGGGTATACTTTTGCTGGCT